>JAZQGM010000141.1:0-37862 GCA_045540075.1 Acetatifactor sp.
TGGGCTCTCCCAGCACCATATCCGGCGTATAGGTCTGATCGCCATCTGTGATGACCTCCCCCTTCTGCAGTCTGCTCCAATAAGGCTTGGGAATCCCCATCTGTAGTACCTTTTCCAACTGAAACTTGCCTGCCCGTTCGATCACCAGGCTATATCCATAACACACTACATTATGGTTTACCCGAAAAGCTTCTAACCGAAATCCTTCGAATGAAAAACTCTGAAAATTCTCTGTAATTTCCACACACTGGATGTCGAAGGGCAGCTCCGGAGCGATCACACGAAGCGCCCCCACTACTCTGGCAAGACCTTTGGGCCCAATCAGCAATAACGGCTCCTTACGCTCTGCATTGCCCATTGTCAAAAGCATACCGGGCAGACCACTGATATGATCCGCATGATAATGGGTAAAGCATATAATATCAATAGGATTGGGACTCCAGCCTTTCTCTTTCAAAGCAATCTGAGTTCCTTCTCCGCAATCGATCAAAATACTTTTTCCATTATATCTCATCATCAATGACGTAAGCCAACGATAAGGCAACGGCATCATGCCGCCGGTACCAAGTAAACATACATCCAGCATATCTTTCCTCCTACAAAAGCTCCCGCACCTCTTCTTCATCTACAGGAACTGCAAAACTGCCTGTCCACTTCTCATAACAAGCCTCACACAGATCAAAGCGATGCCTGATACCATCTCTTTTGCTAAAATAACCGAATGCATGGACCGCTCCAAAACACTCTTCCTTCAAGTATCCGTTTTCCACCTTCATCTGCCTGCCACAACAGTTGCATATCACTTTTATCAACTTGTTGTTCTCCTCTATCTGATATTGACGCATGATAATCCTCCTCAATCTAAAACATCTTCTACATCATTTGTTACAATCAGATTATACCGAAAATTTTGTCAAATTTCAGTGGTAATTGTTGGGAAGGGTAGAAAACCGTTTACTTTCTCCTGCGCCACATGATCATGGCATCCTCTATGGGCTTCTCATAAAACTTCGGTCTGATTCCCTCGGACACAAAACCAAGCTTTTCATAAGTATGAATGGCCGCCTGATTGCTGACACGAACTTCAAGGGTAAAATCCACAATCCCTCGTTCTTCTCCCCTTTTTATCAATTCACTAAGCATGGCAAAAGCAATTCCCTGCCCTCTTTTGTCAGCCATAACCGCCACATTATTAATATCCCCTTCTCCCAGGATATTCATGACACCACACATTCCTACTACAGTACCATCCAACAACGCCACAAGATATAGACACTTATCATCTTCCAGTGCTTTCCTGTAAGCCTCAGAAGACCAGGGCATACTGAAACACTCAGCCTCAATACAACTGACACATTCTATATCCCCATGGTCCATGGGACGGATCACTAACTGACTATCCATTATGAGCCTCACTCTTATCAACCTGAACCATGCCGTCAAACTGCATAAGTGCAGAAGCTTGTGCCGCCTCAGCACGCTCCCGCTCTGCCTGACTCATACGCAGATACTCCGGTTGATGCTGTGCCGCAGACACCACTCTCCCCTGAGCATAGTAAAACGCTCCCAGTGACGCCACACTTGCAGCTGACTGTCGATTACAATGTGCCGGAGCAAAAGCGTAGGGAATTATCATTTTTTCTGCAAGTTTTCCTGCATAAACAGGCACGCCGTCTCCCAGAAAGATGACTTCTCTCCCCAATTCATTACAAGCCTCTATCATGACCGATATATCTACTGCACATTGCTCTTTCACCACATCCATCTGCCATCCCTTGGCCACAGGACGAAAACTGTAAATACCGGAATACACCTGATTCCTTCTGGCGTCCATCAGCGGACACACCAATCTGTCCGTGCCACACAGCTGATATGCCAGCCCTTCTAGCGTAGAGACCTCAACCAAAGGCTTGTTTAACGCAAGCCCCAACCCCTTCGCCGTAGCAGCACCGATCCTAAGTCCCGTAAAGGAACCCGGTCCAGCCGCAATGGCAATCGCATCTATACTATCCAAATCCAAATCGATCATATGACGGATCTCATCCAACATAGGAAGAAGCGTCTGAGAGTGGGTCTTCTTGTAATTCACTGTATATTCTGCAAGAAGTATGTCGTTCTCCACCACTGCCACACTGGCCACCAGGCCGGAACTATCCAATGCCAATATCTTCATCTCACTTGTCCTCCACCGTGATCCGGCGATAGTCAAAACCTTTCGCCAGATCCTTCTCAATCGTGATCTGGGTATACTGCTCAGGCAAGATTTCCTCAATCAAATTCGCCCACTCGATCAGACAGATACCCTCGCCATAGAAACAATCCTCATACCCGATTTCTTCCATTTCTTCCACATCGCCAATTCTATAAACATCAAAATGATAGAAAGGCAGCCTGCCTTCCTCATAAATCTGCACAATGGTAAAAGTGGGGCTGTTTACCGGCTCCGTAATCCCCAGACCTTCAGCCACACCCTGAGTAAACACCGTCTTTCCAACCCCCAGGTCACCGATCAAAGTATACACCTGTCCGGGCTTTGCATCTCTTCCTATCTGCGCTCCCACAGCAAAAGTCTCCTGGGGAGAATAACTCTCGATCACTTTTATTGCCAATTTCCTTACCTCTCTTCCGGTCCGGACCTATTCTTTGATTTTTACCTTTACCGGTTTCATATGCGTCGAAATCATCTCAATCACCGCTGCCTTCCGGTCTCCAAGCTCTCTCTTTGGCAAAATCGTGGCATTCACCTTCGAAGTATACACAATAATACTTCTGCTGGTTGAAATAGCCTTCATCATATCCTCCCATGCCTGCTTCTGTTCCACATTATCCTGAGACACAGTGATCCCTTCCTCATCCAAGGTATAATGAAGAGGCTTCTGAAAAGCCGGATTCAAGGCTTGCTTCCTGCTCCTTAGAAAAAGTGTCCAGGGTAAATATAGCAGCAACACAATTCCAGCAACCAATAACAGCCACTGAGATTTCATCAGAGCAACTACTACCAAAAGTGCACCAAAACAGCTTCCCAACAGTCCCGACGGACTGTTATAGGTATGTGTCAAAAGATAGTCATACAAATCCCCTGCATTAATCTTCACATCTACTTCTACCATTAAATATTCCTCCATGAAATCTCCGACAAACAAGAACATCAAAAAAGCAACCGCCCGACAAAGGAATAATGGTTGCTAATTTGATGTAACTATAAACCAAGATAAACCACCTACCGCCGATACCCAGCCTTAATGATGGGGCTCAAAGGCTTGTAGATGAACATAGTCACAATAGACGCAAACCCACCTTTGATCAGATTCATGGGTGCCACGCAAGCCACCACGAAATTCACGATACTATCCCCGGTGGCCAGCGGATTCACTGCCTTCCCGGCTTGTAGGATGGATTCCATAGACATCCCAAACAACGCTGAAAATGCCGGCAACAGATAAACAGCATTAAATGCAGTGCCAAACACGGTCAAAACCAACGTCCCAACCACACAACCTGCAATTGCACTCCGTTTCTTCTTCCCAAAAGCATAAATCACAGACGCAGGCAGGATAAAACTACAACCAATCACAAAATTCGCCAAATCTCCCACAAATGCGGTAGTGGTGCCCTTCACCAAGAGCTTCAGCACTATCTTCAAAAACTCCATCATCACTCCTGCTGCCGGTCCAAAAGCAAAAGCCCCTATCAAAATCGGCAGTTCACTGAAATCCAGCTTGTAAAAAGGCGGCGCAAAGGGCAACGCAAAATCAAACAAATGCAAAATCGTAGCAATGGCTGAAAACATCCCGATCATCGCCATCTTATGGGTGGTAAAAATCTTCTCTTTCACCCCACGCTTCTTCTGTGCCAGCTTCTCAAACAAAAGCGCCACCAGAAAAATCGCCACAATGATCGCCAGAAATTCCAGCACAAATACAAGGTTGTCAATTACACTTTGAATTAATTCTTTTAATCCATTCATCCTCTTATCTCCTTCTTCCATCCAGACTATACTGTTGGTCCCGGACTCACACCGGATCAGCCGCATAGTTTCTCTGCGGGTCGCGGACTTTAGCTTACGCCATCACCGCCAGTAGGGAATTCCACCCATCCCTGAAGTTCATTATTCAGTTATGTGCTTAGTATAGTATTCTTCTATGAGAAATGCAAGCACTTTTTTATAAAAATTTCTTGGCAAGATTACTCTGCGACCCAGTTCTCCATCCACCGATGCACCAGATGAATCCACTCCTCTGCTGCCCGCTCCGGCCCATGACCGACACTTCCTGTCAAGCGATTTGCCAAGGAAAGTCCATGCGCACCCTTTTCAAAAATATGATATTCCACCGGAATCTTATGCGCTAAAAGTGCACCCACAAGCAGCATGGAATTCTGCACAGGCACGCAGCCATCTTCACAAGTATGCCATATAAATGCTTTGGGCGTCTGATCCGTCACACAGTTTTCCAGAGACAAGGAATCCTTTTTTGCTTCATACTCCTCACCCAGAAGATTCTTAAAGGATCCCTGATGAGCAAATTCTCCGGAAGTGATCACAGGATATCCCAGAATCATTGCATTGGGGCGCAGTGTCTCCTGATCCTTTTCAAGGTTCTCTGCCATCCAGTCCTGATTCCAGTGTGTACAATAACTTGCTGCCAGATGCCCACCTGCGGAGAAGCCAAGCACTGCGATCTTCTCCGGGTCTACAAACCACTCCGCCGCATTCTCACGGATCATTGCCACAGATTTACCCACTTCTAAAATAGCTGCCGGAAATACTGCCGGAGCAACAGAATAGCGAAGTACTGCTGCATGATATCCCATGGCACAGAACTGCATGGCCACGATCTCAGCTTCCCTGTCAGAAGTGTGCTCATAACCGCCGCCGGGGCAAATCAGCACAATTGGTCTTTTGTGAATGGCGATGGCCGGTGAATCATCCAACAGGTACAGATATAGTGCGGCATAATCCTGGGAGCCGCTGTTTTTTACATCAAATGTTAAGTATCTCATATATTTTTCCTTTCTGTAATATGCCGCTTTCTTATGCGACATATAACTGCCTTTAAGTATACCACTTTGGCCATCTCATTTCCAGTACTTTCCTACAAAAAATCTTAAAAACCCACGCCAAAATCTTCCTCAAATCTAGCTACCCAAATGCATAATTTTATACTTGTCGTATAATTTTAAACAAATGTTTACTTTCAGTCAATTTATTATTCTTTCATTTTTGCATAAAATATAAGTATATAATTGGAAATTGAATCCAACCCTATGAAAACACACACGGAGGTGCAAAAATGAGAACTAAAGCAAAAATTCAGGAAGAGAGTATCGCATTTGACAATCGCAGCAAGTACATAGAGCTGGGATATAATGTCGCTTATTATCGTAAGCATATGGGCCTTACACAGGAAGCACTGGCAGAGAAGCTTGGCGTAAGTCGTCAGCACATCGGTGCCATCGAAGCTCCAAATATTCTCAGACCGATTTCCTTGGAGCTGTTGTTTAATCTTGCAACTGTTTTGGAAATCGAACCGGCCAAGCTGGTTACCTTCAGAAATTAATCCCAATTCCAAAGATTTTCGCCGCTTCCGGAACAATGGAAACGGCGGGAATCATTTTATTTTATATGCGCAATTTGCCAAGCTGGTCTTCAGCCTCCTCCAGACTGTGGTAACCATACATCTTGGCACTGTGCTCCATAATGGCATAGGTCAGATTTTTATTCATTGTGGCATATTCCACCACATATCTTCCGTACAGCTCCAGCATTTTATCAGAATAGGTACTGATCTCGCCCCGCAGATAGGTCTCATAAGAAGTGTTGTACCGACTATCTTCTCTGGTATGAACGCTTCTGGCATTGCCTGCCAGTGTGGGATAGTGCTGCTCGAATTCCTCCATCCAACCCACCTGCAATTGCACTATGGCTTCAATGATGGCTTTCTTCTGTTCACTAATGACCGGAAAATGATGTTTAATCCGGTGGTATTCCTCAGGTGCCGTGCTTTCCATCATACGGCCATACTTCTCCTCGATCAAATTGTGACCACTACTGAATTCTCTTTGGAAATCGTACAGATACTGCATCAGCATGGTACGATTCCAGGTCAGATACTGGCTCTTTCGCATGATGGAAAAGGTAAACCAGTCATCCTGGCAGGAAGCTCTTCCACCCACATTGCGCACCTTGTCAAAAGCAGCAAATTCCAGCTTAACGATTTCCTCCACCAATGCCTCATCCGTCTTGGCAGCATACCGGGCTTTTTGCAGAATTTCTGCTGTGTGGGCGTCCAGATAAGGATCTGTGTCGCTGATACAACCGGCCTGGTAAAGCTTATGTGCCAATATGGTTGCCAACCCTTCAATTGCCCGGGCAACGCTGTGACCGATGTCCCCTTCTTTGGCTGACCTGTGCTGCTCCATTTGTGCCTCCACCACATCTTGCAGCAATGCCTTTACATCCTCACAGCCTTCCAGATGTTCCAGTCCCTTTACCAACCACTTGTCATGGGGAGGATATTGATTCTCCATATAGTAGCACAGTTTCGCAGCTGCTTTGAGGCAATCCCCAAGCATCATCTGAGCTGTTACTTGGTCACGGCGTTTGAACATACGGTCATAATTATATTGCCCTGTCTGAGAGAAGGCAGCTGCACTTTCAGCCAATTTGAGATATTGTATCTGCTCCGGATAGCCTTTTTGAAGTGCTCTTCGCACAGCGGTAAAGATGCCCTGGGGATCTTGAAATACATGACCATTGATACTAGCGGCAAGAGACGCATCCGCCACCTGCTGCCAAAAATCCTGAGGCAGGTTGGGTGCAGACTTCTCTGAGGTTTTCTCCCAGTTTCCTGCTCCCAACAATCGCCCATAGAAACCGTTGATGGTCTGTACGCCTCGTCTGCCCTTTCCTTGTGCGGAAACTGCTCTCCGATATCCCCTAAAGCTACTTGGGAGCTGTTCATATGCTTCTTGGAGTTTTCCACCGATTTCCCCGGCAATCTCCTCTGTAATCCACATACAGAACCCGGGCCCCCAGTCATGGTCTCTGGAAATTTCATCATCAAATCCAAAGCAATCCGAGCCTTCGCCCACCAGACCTACTGCGATCCGATCCAGGTACTCGGGGAATTTCTCCTCAAGCATAGGCTTTCCGTACACCTCATAATATGCCTGACAAAGCGCCAGACCGCTTTGTTTATCATCATTTGGTCTTTCGCTCCCTAGATTAACGAATCTATCATCCTTCGCCTGCTGCCCACCTTCGAAAACTCTGCCCACCTGCATGGCCCGCTCACAAGCCTCCAGATTCTCCTGCAGTCTGTGATAATATTCATTTTCCCCAAGAGATCTGTGCATACAGTCCATGGCCTTACGAAAGTGCTTCGTTGCCTCCTGATAATTGCCTTTCTTGTACTCATAGGTACCTAAAGAAGAAAGCGCCGCACTATAGTGGGCATCTTCAATATGGTACTGTTCAAATAGCGCTATGGCCTTTCGGAAATAATCGCCGGCTTCCTGATCTTCATTTAACGAAAGACACGTGGCCGCCAGATTGGCATAGGTCACTGCCAGTTCAAAATACGCTCCCTCATGGCATGACACAATCTCCAATGCCTTGCACAGACATCTTTTGGCCTCTGCAAACTGCTCCTTCTCCTGATACAGCAGACTCATATTATTATACAGGCTGGCCACCAGCATATCCTTAGGATCAAGCAGCCGTCTGTACACCTCCATGGTCTTCTCATAACAGCGTAAGGAATCGTCCAGTCTCCCGCCTGCACGATAAGCATTCGCCACATTTAAAAGGGTAGTGGCATAAGGAATCGTTCCTTCCAGACCCATCTGCCCCAACAACGCAAAAGCCTGATCAGCCAGATGAAAGGAAGCTTCCACCTGACTGGTCTCTCTATAATAACCGATCAGCTCATTCAACAGCGTAAGCAAAGCATTGTCATCTTCCTCCTGCACTGCCTGTACAATACTCTGCTTTAACAATGCCTCCGCATCTGCCCCTCTGTTTTGCGAAAATAAATTATCTATCTGTTGTACTATTTTTTCCAGATTCAACATGCCCATCTCATCCTTTACCTGCACGCTCTTGCAATAATTCTCCAAATGGCCTGTGCTTCTCTCCCGGCTGCTTCTCCTGCCAAGTCTCCCTTATTTCTCTGGCAGCCTGCTCCACTTCTTCCAAAAGCCCCGAAGCTGAGAGTCTGGTGGCTCCCTGACCCCAGATGATCATCTGCTCCAGCGCATCTGAGGTTGCCACCGTTACCTGATACTTTCTAGCCATGTCATGTACGGTTTTCTCAATATATTGGTCAGCGGTCTCTGCCTCCTTGGTGTATACCACATAGATGTTGTGGTACTTGGATATACTACCCGGATTTCCCTTTACCTTATAGGCATCAAATACCAGAATCACTGTGTTTTTACGATATCCCTGATAATTGCACAAAATATCCATCAACTTATCTCTGGCACTGTCGATGTTCACCTTAGCAAGCTCTCTTAAATCTTCCCAGGCAAAAATAATATTATAGCCATCCACCAGCAGATATTCCTCTTGCTTTACCTTGAGTCTGGGCTTATAAACCGAAGTGCTTTCGATCCGCTCCTGCCCCTTATTTCTGTTAACACGATTCCTGTCACGCTTCACTGCTCCGTAAGTTCTGGTAAAAATCTCCTCCAGCTCCTCATCGGTGATATAATCCGTCCTATTTCCTCTCTCGTTTCCCTGTCCACTGCCATATTGCCCTACACCACGCACATAACCATTCTTTCCTGCGCCGTCACCAAATATGCCATCCGATAGACTTCCTTCTCCGGATTCGGTGAAGGCGTCAGAATCCTGCATAAGAGCCATCATCTGCTCCCGATCAAGCATAGGAAGGTGCGCATAGTCATCCACCTGATCCCAGTTTACCACAAAGCCTGCTCCATGGGCACAGAACACACTGCCTGTGGGATTCTCCAGATCTGCTTCCGGATCATATCCTGACTGTAAAATCACCTCTTCCATATTGTGGCAGAGTTCATACCCTTTTAAAATGCAGGAAAGCCGCCCTCTTCCCCGGGTGTAAGAAGTCACCTCTGTCTGATAACCACCCATAGTTGCAACCGGTGCCTTTCCCTTCAAAACTACCATATCTCCCTCTGTAAGAGGCGGTGCGAAGCTTCCGTGCATCCGTTGCACATCCGTCATGGCCCGGCCGATCATATCTGCCGGCACCTCCAGAATAAATTCATACACAGGCTCTAACAGCACGCAGGAAGCCTTTCGAAGCCCCTGACGAACTGCCCGATAAGTAGACTGCCTAAAATCGCCGCCCTCTGTATGCTTTAAATGTGCCCTGCCATTTACCAACGTAATATGCATGTCTGTAATTTCCGCACCAATCAACACCCCCGGATGTTGACGCTCCAGTAAATGTGTCAGAATCAGTCGCTGCCAGTTGCGGTCCAACAAATCCTCACTGCACCTACTGTCAAATGTAAGTCCACTGCCAGCCTCTCCCGGTTGCAGCAACAGATGCACCTCCGCATAATGCCGAATAGGCTCAAAATGCCCTACCCCTTCTATAGGCTCTGTAATGGTCTCTTTGTACACAATACTTCCTGTGCCAAAATTCACCTCTACACCAAATCGTTCCAGTATCAGACTTTTTAAGATTTCAATCTGCACCTCACCCATGACCTGTGCATGAATCTCTCCTACCGCTTCCTTCCAAACAATGTGAAGCTCCGGTATTTCCTCCTCCAACTGCCTAAGCTGCCCCAACAGCTTATGTACATCGCAGCCTTCCGGCAACCGGATCCCATAAGTCAGAACCGGCTCTAAAAGAGGCAACATGCCCTCCTTTTCACAGCCAATCCCCTGACCACTGCGTGTCTCCTTAAGACCTGTGACTGCACAGATGGTGCCCGGCCACACTTCTTCTGCAAGTTCATAGCTCGTACCCGAATACAACCGGATCTGGTCAACCTTTTCGCCACTTATTAATGATTTTACCTTTAGACTTCCTGCGGTAATCTTCATGTGCGTGAGACGATTTCCCTGGGGATCCCTGGAGATTTTAAATACTCTTGCCCCAAAAGTCTCCAACCTCCCCGGCATATCTTTACCTACATCAGCAGTCTCCCTTGTCTCAGAAGCCGGCAGCCCAAACCTTTCGATACCTGCAAGAAGCGCATCCACGCCTATCAGTTTTAGTGCTGAACCAAAGTACACCGGAAAAATGTCTCTATCCCCGATGGCCTGTGCAATTCCAACATCCTCAAGGGCTCCTGTCTCCAGATATTCCTCCATCAACGCTTCCTGACAGACAGCCACATTTTCCAGATACTGTTCCTGATCCTGCCCTTCACCGAAATCCACGCATCTGCTATCCAGTCGCTCCTTCAATTCTGCAAGCAGTTTCTCCCTGTCTGTCCCCACTTGATCCATTTTATTCACAAATAAGAATACGGGAATCTCATATCTCTTAAGTAGCCGCCACAAAGTCTCCACATGACCCTGCACACCATCCGCACCATTTATCACCAGAATCGCCGCATCCAATACCTGCAGCGTCCGCTCCATCTCTGCCGAAAAATCCACATGTCCCGGCGTATCCAGAAGCGTAATCTCCTGTTCTCCCAATTTTACCCGGGCCTGCTTGGAAAAAATCGTAATCCCCCTGGCCCTCTCCAACTCATAAGTGTCCAGATAAGCATCCTTATGGTCTACACGTCCCAGTTTACGCAGCCTGCCCAAGGAATACAAGATTGCCTCTGCCAGTGTGGTTTTTCCTGCGTCTACGTGTGCCAATATTCCGATTACCAGTTTCCTTTTACATTCTACCATGAACTTATTGCAACCTCGTAAGTGTTACAATGGCGTAACCGTTCCCTCTAATTCCACCAGTCACCATTGCAACTTTTCCTTTAAAAATTATTTTTATTGTACACTTTATGCTTTAAAAATGCAACTAAAAAGATCTCACGACCATGGCAAACCCCTTATTTCGAGGCAGACAGAGGTAAAGACTCCGGGGCGCATGTTGCACATATGATCAGACCTTCAAGATCTATGGGTTGCTCCTAATAATTATCACGCTCTTGGTAGCCTGCCACAAAATCTGCTGCTTCCAGGTTTTTCTCAAGCATATCTTCCAGTTCGCACTAAATCGCCCGGGAATTGCTTCCTAGTCCGGATAGTGCCTGCCTAGCTATCTCATATGCCGGATTACGGCCTGAGACTTGCTGAGAGTCTTGCAAATGCAAGCAAAAGCCTATACATGCAGTCAATAATAATCCGCATACAACCACCCAACGCCTGCGTGCTTTTTTTCGTCTCTCTTTTCCTGATGACATAAAAATACTCCCTTTCTGCCATATATAAAATATAGTATAAGACAAAAAGGGAGAAAAATCCCTGTTATTTTAATTTCCTTAAGAGTTTCTATAGGTTGCCAACGATAGGAAATTTCAAATAAAAACTTCCAAGAACCGCAAATCCCTGAGAGATATAAATATTAGCTGACCTTTTCGTATTCATATGACTCAATATATTCCTGTTTGTCATTTTCGTAACATATTCTCTCTAACATATTATTAGCTTCATCATAAGTAATTAAAAATCTAGTAATTATGTCAGAAGTACCATCGGCATCAGAATCGATATTATGCCAAATACAGTTGCCCAAATCATCATACTGTCTTTCAATAATATAGACTGGCGCATCATGTTGATAAATTACTGATTTAGTAATATTGCCCTGTGTATCATATTCCCAGGTCTGATACTCTTCCAAAACTCCATCATAAAAACAATTTTCCCTAATTTTGTTTCCGTTTGCATCATATTCCAAAGTAAATTCATCAGTCGCCATCTGCGTTTCGTCGTAATAGACAATCTTTATGCATTTTCCGGTAGCATTGTATTCATATTTTTTACTTTGTGTGGCACTTTCCCGAACATAGGCTGTTTCAGTAATCAGATTTCCGGCAGTATCATAGGTCCACTCTGAAACAATGCTTTTTGCTCCTTGTGCATCGCAATTGTATTCTTTAATCTGATTTCCATGGACATCATACTCAGACAATATGGTGTTTAAAACAGTGCCATTTCCGCCAATTACTGTCTCTTTGATCAAATTATACTGATCATCATATTCATTCTCAACGATCATCTCCAGTGTTCCGTCAATTAGTGACGTTTTCTGAACGACGGGCATTCCATCCTCATTATAAATTGTTTCGGTGGTACGGAACTTTTCTGTATAGGTTTTTCTCGTAAGACGATAGGTCTCTATGATTTGTTCCGAAACCAGTGTTTCCTCCGAAGCCTCCTCCAAAATCTCAGCAGAATTTAACTCCAAAGCCTCGCTCTCAGACGAAAAATCATCTTTGCTATCAACAATATTAAGCTGTTCGGAAGCACCTTGGGAACCACAAGCCACTAAACTACCCATGATAAGAACTGCGGAAAACAAAAGTAATTGTTTATGTATTATGCTTTTCATTTTCAAACATCTCCTCTATTCTATTTATGTATAAGTGTATCATATTTGTTTTATGAACACAAGTAAATAACTAGCAAAAATACTGTGCTATTGATATGATAGAAGAAACATAATCTTCACAATTAAAGACACACCTTGCCACAAAAGAAAACCCCAGAAATACGCAATTTCTGAGGTTTTGTAAACATATTTGCAGTCTCTGCGAAGATCCCGAAGGGATAATTTATTATCTCTTGGAGAACTGAGGTGCACGACGAGCAGCCTTGAGACCGTATTTCTTTCTCTCTTTCATACGAGGGTCTCTGGTCAGGAAACCTGCCTTCTTCAGAACGGGTCTGAAGTCAGCGTCTGCCTGAAGCAGTGCTCTTGCGATACCGTGTCTGATAGCACCAGCCTGGCCGGTGTATCCGCCACCGTGTACGTTAACGATTACGTCAAATTTATCAGCATTCTCGGTAGCAACCAGAGGCTGACGAACGATTACTTTCAGGGTCTCAAGACCGAAGTACTCGTCCATGGATCTCTTGTTGATGGTTACATTACCGGTACCAGGTACTAAATATACTCTGGCAATGGATTTCTTTCTTCTACCTGTTCCGTAGTATCTTTCTGTATTAGCCATGATTCATTGTCCTCCTGTCCCTTAGAATGTCAGTACTTCAGGCTTCTGAGCAGCATGATTGTGATCAGGTCCTGCATATACGTAAAGTTTGGTGTACATCTGTCTTCCTAAAGGTCCTTTGGGAAGCATACCCTTAACTGCAAGCTCAACAACCTGCTCGGGCTTCTTTGCTAATTTCTCTCTCAGAGTGGTCTCTTTCATACCGCCTACATAGTCGGAATGATTGTAATAAACCTTCTGGTCTAACTTCTTACCGCTTACTTTGATCTTCTCAGCGTTTACAACGATCACATAATCACCTGTGTCGATGTGAGGGGTAAAGATTGCTTTGTTCTTACCTCTTAAAACCTTTGCAACTTCAGAAGCCAGGCGGCCTAAAGTCATATCTGTAGCGTCTACTACATACCATTTTCTATCGATTGTAGCTGGGCTAGCCATAAATGTCTTCATTATGTTTCCTCCATATTACTTTGTCTTTCGACTTGTCGATTGCTCTTTCAAGATTAAGTTGCAGATGTCCGGCTACAACTTAGAACTCTCCGGAACGGCTTATTTACTATATCTCAAATGCTTCGCCGGGGCTTTGGCTTGGCATTTCGAAACATTGTCACACTGATGTATTTTACTATAACCTGACGGTTGTGTCAAGACCCATTTTCAAGAAAATTCCAATAAAAATAATAATTTAAGGATACTCATATTTTATCAGCATCAAAGCATGGGCCGGTGCAGTAGGTCCTGCACTCTGACGATCTTTTTCCTCCAGAATGTGAATGATGTCTGTGGGTTCTTTCTTGCCTTGTCCCACCTCCATCAGTGTTCCTACGATGATCCGCACCATGTTATATAAGAAACCATTGCCACAGATGCGGATGACCAGGTCATCTCCCTGTTCCAGCACTTCGACGCTGTATATGGTGCGCACAGTGGACTGCACCTGTGCCCCTGTCTGACAGAAGCTTTTAAAATCATGTTCTCCCTCCAGATAAGCAGCCGCTTCCCGCATTCTGTTTACGTCCAGTGAATGGTAAGTAAATAGGGAATACAGGCGTTTTACAGGCATAGGGAAACGTCCGCGGTATATGCGATATTCATAGGTCTTGCGGCTCTCTACGTGCCTGGGATGCCAGTCTGAGGGAACTTCCTCTGACTTCTGTATGCGGATATCTTCCGGCAGGCGTTGGTTCAGAGCGTAGGCAATTTTGTCTGCCGGCATGGGAGCTGTGGTATCGAAAACAGCGATATTGCCCATGGCATGGACACCGGAGTCGGTTCTGCTGGCACCGATGACTTCTATGGGCTCACGGAATAAATCCGTAAGGCATCTGTTTAATTCACTTTCTATGGTGATTCCATTGGGCTGGATCTGCCAGCCATGATAATTGGTACCGTCGTAGGCTACTGTCAGACGGATTCTTTTCTGCTCACTCATACCATTCTTCCTATTCCGATACTGATCACCAGGTATACCGCAAGAGCAGCATACGCCAGATAATCCTTTTTCTCATACACCAGGGGCTTCATCTTGGTGCGTCCATCACCGCCTCGGTAGCATCTGGCTTCCATGGCCATGGCCAGGTCGTTGGCGCGGCGAAAGGCCGAGATGAACAAGGGGACTAACAGGGGCACCATGGACTTGGCTCTCTGAAGCAGGTTGCCGCTTTCGAAATCTGCACCTCTGGCAATCTGGGCTTTCATGATCTTATCCGTCTCTTCCAATAAAATAGGAATAAAACGCAAGGCTATGGACATCATCATGGCCACCTCATGTACCGGCACACGCAAGACTTTTAAGGGGCGCAACATCCGCTCCATGCCATCTGTCAGGTTATTTGGTGTGGTAGTCAGCGTCATGACAGAGGAACCGATGATTAAGAAGGTCAGTCGAATGGCCATAAATACAGCCAGTTCCAGACCTTCATAGGTGATGCTTACCTTACCGAAAAATGTCACAATAGGCGTTCCCTGGGTCAAAAACAAGTTAAATACCACCGTGATCAACAAAAGGAAAAGAATGGTCTTCATACCTTTTATCATAAATTTGAAGGGTACTTTAGAAAGCCTGATCACCAGCGCCAGAAACAGGGCGGCAATCAGGTAGCCCATTATATTTTTTACAAAAAATAACGAAAGAATATATAGTATGGTTGCTCCCAGCTTTACCCTGGGATCCAATTTGTGGATGATGGAATCTGTGGGATAATACTGTCCTAATGTTATGTCTCTAAGCATCTTACAATCTCCTCAGCAGCCTCTGCAATGGTGGTTACATCCCCATCCACCTGCATCCCCTTTTCCTGCAGGGCATGCATGATATAAGTAACCTGTGGTGCCGCAAGGCCCACTTCTTCCAGTTCTTTGTAATGTCTGAATACTTCTCTTGGCACATCGTCAAACATGACGCGACCCTGATTCATGACGATGATGCGGTCTACATATTCTGCAACGTCCTCCATACTGTGAGATACCAGCAGAATGGTCATACCGGTTTCCGTCTGTAGCTTCTTGATCTGGTGAAGGATCTCATCTCTTCCTTTGGGATCCAGACCGGCTGTGGGCTCGTCCAGGATTAGTACCTTAGGCTGCATGGCCAACACTCCAGCGATAGCCACCCGGCGTTTTTGACCGCCGGAAAGCTCAAAGGGGGACTGGGTATAATATTCTTCCGTGATGCCCACCTGCGCAAGAGCCTCTTTGGCCCGCTTCTCTACCTCCTCTTTGGGAAGCCCCAGATTCTTAGGGCCAAAACACACATCCGAAAATACATCAATTTCAAACAGCTGATGCTCAGGATATTGGAACACCAATCCCACATTGCTGCGAAGTTTTTTCATATCGTAGCCTTTTTCATAAATATTCTGACCATTGTAATAAATTTGGCCCTCAGTGGCCTTTACCAATCCGTTCAGATGTTGTACCAATGTAGACTTGCCGGAACCGGTATGACCGATGATCCCTACGAATTGGCCGTCCGGTATCTCCAGACAGATATCGTCAAGAGCTTTTACCGCTAGTGGTGTCTCTGCTCCATATATATAATTCACATGTTCTAAAATCAGTGACATTTGCTCAGCTCCTTCACAAGTTCTTCGATCGTCAAAATACCGTCCGGCAGATCCACTCCCCGCTTTTTCAGTTCATGAGCCAACAAGGTGACCTGAGGTACGTCCAGCCTAAGGGCTTTTAACGCATCTACCTGTGAAAAAATCTCTCGCGGAGTACCCTGCATGGCAATCTTCCCATCATCCATCACAAACACCTTGTCTGCATAAATAGTCTCCTCCATGTAATGAGTAATCAGGATGATGGTAATCTTCTCCACATCGTTCAGTGCACGCACCGCCCGTATCACATCTTTACGTCCATTGGGATCCAACATGGCAGTGGGCTCATCCAAAATAATGCACTTGGGATGCATGGCAAGCACACCTGCGATGGACACTCTCTGCTTCTGACCGCCGGATAACTTGTTGGGAGAGTGCTTTCTATATTTGTACATTCCAAGTACCTTCAGACTCTCTTCCACACGCTCCCAGATTTCCTTGGTGGGAACACCCATGTTCTCAGGGCCAAATCCCACATCTTCCTCTACCACCTGACCGATGATCTGGTTGTCCGGGTTCTGGAATACCATGCCGGCAGTTCGGCGAATGTTCCAAAGCTCCTCCTCATCCATGGTATCCTTACCATCTACCCAGATGGTGCCTTCCGTGGGGTATAGGATGGCATTCATATGCTTGGCAAGGGTGGATTTACCGGAGCCATTGTGACCCAGGATGGCTATAAACTGCCCTTGCTGAATGTCCAGACTTACCCCGTCCACTGCATTTAAGGTTCCTTCGATATTGCCTTCCTCATCACGTCTGATATATTCATAAACTACATCTTTTGCTTTTATTATTTCCATATCATTCCTCTTAGCAGTATCTTGTACACTACACCTGCAAATGACTTGATTTTTCTTTCACCACACTATTCTACTAAATCCTTGCCAAAAATACAATAGGAGTGTTCAGAAAAAACAAATTTTTCAGAACACTCCAGTAACAGTTTGAATTATCTAAAGATTATACCAGCTCCAGAACTACTTCCATAGCTGCGTCACCTTTACGCTGACCGATCTTAATGATTCTGGTGTAACCACCCTTACGATCAGCATACTTTACGCCATACTCATCGAACAGTTTAGCTACCAGGTCAACTTCCTTGGTGTTTCTCTTCTTGCCTGCTGCTTCGGTAGGAACAGATACTACAGGATACAGCACCTTCATCATCTGACGTCTAGCGTGCAGTCTGGAAGGCAGATCCTTCTTGATCTCTTTCTCTACAGTATCGAATTTGGTAACTTTCTTACCATCAACTACTTCTTTTACTCTCTTGCCGTCTTTGTCCTTTACAGGAACTTTAGCGGTAACTTTTACCATCTCGTAGTTGTCTTTCTCTTTGATAGCCAGGGCGATCAGACCTTCAGCGATCTTTCTTACTTCCTTAGCCTTAGCCTCGGTGGTAACAATCTTACCGTTGTTGATCAGTGCTGTTACCTGGTTTCTCAGTAATGCTTTTCTCTGGGAAGATGTTCTTCCAAGTTTTCTGTACTTTGCCATGATTAATTTTCCTTTCTCCATTCATGGTACATCCGGCCACGCGCTTTGGACTTACTTACCGAATGCTGTTGTGGACTGCCAACCTTTGGCTGACAGCTTTATTTGCCACTTAGAGATGAACCACACCGTACACTTTGGATTTACCGGTCGTGGATATCTTACTTTTGATTTCCCTTTTGTCGGGAAACGTGATTTAGATTTCCTCACTGGGGTTCAACTGAAGACCCAGCTCTTTCAGCTTCGCAAGAACTTCGTCAAGGGACTTACGACCCAGGTTACGAACCTTCATCATATCCTCAGAAGTCTTGTTGGTTAGCTCTTCTACTGTATTGATACCTGCTCTCTTCAAGCAGTTGTAGGAACGAACGGACAGTTCCAGTTCGTCGATACTCATTTCAAGGACTTTCTCTTTCTCGTCATCTTCCTTCTCGATCATGACCTCTGCGGTCTTAGCATTCTCAGACAGGTCGATGAAGAGCATTAAGTGTTCGCTGAGTACTTTTGCAGCTAAGCTGACTGCTTCATCAGGAACCAAGGTTCCGTTGGTGAATACATCCAGCGTCAACTTGTCGTAATCAGTGATCTGACCTACACGGGTATTTTCAACAGTAACATTGACTCTCTCTGCAGGTGTGTAGATAGAATCAACCGCTATTACGCCGATCGGTAAATCATCATGTTTGTTTTTTTCTGCGCTTACATAGCCACGACCCTTGGTGATGGTCAGCTCCATGTAAAGCTTTGTATCTTTTCCACTTAAGGTAGCAATGGTCAGATCCGGATTCAGGATCTCAATATCCTGATCAGCCTGAATATCAGAAGCCTTAACGATTCCTTCACCTTCATACTCGATGTATGCGGTCTTGGGCTCATTGGTCTCACTGGTGTTCTTGATTGCAAGGCTCTTTATGTTCATGATGATCTCACTCACATCCTCTTTTACACCGGGGATGGAACTGAACTCATGCAACACACCTTCAATCTTAACCTGGCTCACGGCTGCGCCGGGCAGGGAAGAAAGCATGATTCTTCTCAGAGAGTTACCAAGAGTGATGCCGTATCCTCTTTCTAAAGGCTCTACTACGAATTTACCGTACTTTTTGTCTTCTGAAATTTCAACAACCTCAATATTGGGTCTTTCAAAATCAAACACTGCAATACCCTCCTTTACGAACTAATTTGGTTACACAAGGCACTTGAAGCGGACATAAATTATCTTACGTCCGCTTAAGTTTGCTTACTTGGAGTACAACTCGACGATAAGCATTTCATTAACGGGAACATCGATCATCTCTCTGGTAGGAAGATTCTTGATGGTACCCTTTAAGTTCTCAACTTCAACATCCATCCATTCCGGTGTCAGTCTGCCGCCGGTTACTTCAACGATGTCTTTGTATCTCTGTAAGGACTTTGCACTTTCTTTGATTTCGATCACATCGCCAGCTTTGATCAGGTAAGAAGGAATATTGATGCACTTGCCGTTAACAAGAACGTGCTTGTGACCAACAACCTGTCTTGCTTCTCTTCTGGTTCTTGCGAATCCCATTCTGAAGACTACACTGTCCAGTCTTCTCTCAAGCATAACCATCAGGTTTTCACCAGTCATGCCCTTCATTCTGTCTGCCTTCTCATAGTAATTTCTGAAAGGCTTCTCCAGAACGCCGTAGATGAACTTTGCTTTCTGCTTCTCTCTCAGCTGAAGACCATATTCACTAACTTTCTTTCCGGCTCTTGCAGAAGTTCTGTTTGACTTCTTGTCATATCCCAAATAGGAAGGCTCAAGGCCAAGGGCTCTACATCTCTTTAATACCGGTACACGATTTACTGCCATTTTAATTATCTCCTCTAAATTATTGTTTACAGTGCTACGTGGCACTTTCTTCCAACATGTTTCTTTCTCTTAAGATGTCGCACTAGACACGACGACGCTTAGGAGGACGGCATCCATTGTGAGGAACGGGAGTTACGTCACGGATGCTTACTACTTCCAGACCACTTGCGGAAAGTGCTCTGATTGCTGCTTCACGTCCTGAACCAGGACCCTTTACAAATACGTCTACGGTTTTCAGTCCATGCACCAAAGCAGCTTTGGTAGCTGTTTCTGCTGCCATCTGTGCAGCATACGGAGTAGATTTCCTTGAACCTCTAAAACCAAGACCACCGGCACTTGCCCAGCTCAATGCATTACCTTCAGCATCTGTCAAGGTAACGATTGTATTGTTAAAGGAAGACTGAATATGTGCCTGTCCACGTTCAACGTTTTTCTTAATACGCTTTTTTGTTACTTTTTTTGCAACTTTTTTAGCCATTTTAAACTAACCTACTTTCTCAATCTTTTACAGCTTATCTTTTCAGATTATTTCTTTTTGTTTGCAACAGTTCTCTTAGGACCTTTACGGGTTCTTGCATTGGTCTTGGTCTTCTGACCACGAACAGGCAGACCCTTACGATGACGGATACCTCTGTAGCAGCCGATTTCCTGAAGTCTCTTGATGTTCAGAGCAACTTCTCTTCTCAGATCACCTTCTACCAGAATTCCCATCTCTTCGATAGTCTCACTGATCTTCTTTACTTCGTCGTCAGTAATATCTCTGACACGAGTATCAGGATTCACACCTGATGCTGCCAAAATCTTGTCGGCTGTAGGTCTACCGATTCCGTAGATATAAGTCAAGCCGATTTCAATTCGTTTTTCTCTAGGTAAGTCAACACCTGCGATACGAGCCATTTACGTTTCCTCCATTTTCTTTGCCTGATTGCGTATACCGATTTTGGTCTGTTAGTTGGTATACCTTACAAGCTTGTTTGAACATAATAATGTTCTGTTACTAATTGATTGGGGCTTTCACCCAACCGGACACATATCCGATTTTTCTGCTACTAAAATTCTTACACTTCGCAGTATCAACAAGTAATCTCCCGTAAGCTCTCCGTCTATAATTATGTTAACCGTTTCCCATATTCTGCCAGGAACAAGTGGCGCAAGTGACCTTTGCAGGTACCGTCTGCCCACATTGTCCTACATACATAAGAACCGGATCAGCCGCACATAATAACCGGACAAGAACTCACACCTGATCTTCAGATTCCGAATCCGGAATCAGATAAATACAAGCTGGTGATTATCCCTGTCTCTGTTTGTGCTTCGGATTTTCACAGATTACTCTGATGCGTCCTTTTCTCTTAATGATTTTGCACTTTTCGCAAATTGGTTTTACTGATGATCTAACCTTCACGTTAAACCCTCCTTTCAAAAAAGACCGTCTTACATTATAACATGTATCAAATCTATTTGCAAGAGTTTTTTTACTCTTTTGCAAAACTTATTTATCTCTCCAAATAATACGTCCTTTGGACAGATCGTAGGGAGACAGCTCCAGTGTCACCTTATCGCCGGGCAGAATACGGATAAAGTTCTGACGCAGCTTACCGCTGATATGAGCCAGAACCCGGTGTCCATTCTCCAGTTCTACCTGAAACATGGTGTTTGGCAGTTTTTCCACTACAGTTCCTTCGATTTCAATTACATCACTTTTAGACATTTTCATCCTCCACTTTGTTAGAATTCAGTTTTTGTTTTATGGCATACTTGATCTTATCATCAATATGCGGTTGTCTGTTACAGATAAGAGTAAGCAAATCTGCTTCTACTGTTTCGTTTATGATCTGGATGTGCCTGATATTTTTCTTCTTCGGGGCATCCATCCTTTTATATTCACCGTCTGCCACCCACACATGTGTGTCATCACAGGCAACGATTATATACAGTTTACCTTTATCATGGCCTGCTTTGGAAGTTGCATACTTTCCAATCATCTTCTCTCCATCGCCTTCCTTAATATAATGTCAGGATCTCAGGCTCACCGTCGGTGATCAGAACCGTATTCTCATAGTGGGCTGACCATGATCCATCCTCTGTCACCACCGTCCAATCATCAGACAGCCACTCTACATCGGCGCGTCCCATGTTGATCATAGGTTCTATGGCCAGCGTCATACCCGGGCGAAGCTTGGGCCCACGCTTACGCTGGGCAAAGTTAGGTATCTGGGGATCCTCATGAAGACTTGTGCCGATGCCGTGTCCTACCAGATCCGTCACAATGCCGTAACCATAAGGCTTGATAAAAGCATCGATAGCATTGGAGATATCATGTAAATGATTTCCTGCTTTTGCCATTTTTATTCCTTCAAAGAAGCTTTGCCTGGTTATATCGATCAATTTGCGTGCTGCATCGTTGATCTGCCCCACACCGTGGGTCCTGGCCGCATCAGAATGATACCCTTTATAAATCAAGCCTGCATCCAGGCTGACGATGTCGCCTTCCTGCAAAATGCGGTGCTTACTGGGAATCCCATGCACCACCTCGTCATTGACCGACACACAGATGCTGGCGGGATATCCATTATAATTCTTAAAATTCGGTATACATCCAAGCTTTCGTATCAGGGTATCCCCCAGGATATCAATGTCCATGGTGGACATCCCCGGTTTGATCGCTTCCTCCATCTCTTTGTGCACAATGGTCAGAAGCCTGCAAGACTCCCTCATCAATTCAATTTCTCTCTCAGACTTAATCATAATCGCCATGACATAAACCTTCTTCTAACCCAAGATATCTACGATGGCAGCAAATACATCTTTCATATCCACTGTCCCATCCACATTCTTCAGCACACCTTTGGCTGCATAAAAATCAATCAGCGGCTGTGTCTGGTCATGATAAACCTTCAGTCTGTTAAGCACAGTCTCCGGCTTATCATCATCACGAAGCACCAATTCCTGACCACAGGTATCGCAGATTCCTTCCTTCTTGGGCGGAATGTGTGCAATATGATAGGTAGCACCGCATGCAAGACATGCTCTTCTGCCGGACATTCTTCTCACAATATTCTCATCGGGAACATCTACGTTGATCGCATAATCAATGCCATCACCCATCTCACTCAGAGCCTTATCCAATACTTCTGCCTGGGGAATGGTACGTGGGAAACCATCCAGAACATAACCGTTCTTACAATCATCCTTTGCTATTCTGTCCAGAAGAATCTTCACTGTCAGTTCATCGGGCACCAGGAGTCCCTGATCCATATACTTCTTGGCTTCCTTACCAAGCTCCGTACCGTTCTTGATATTGGCACGGAAAATATCTCCTGTGGAAACATGGGGTACCTGATACTTCTCTGCAATCATCTTGGCCTGTGTGCCTTTACCGGCACCGGGCGCACCTAACATAATAATCTTCATATCTGTCTCCGTTATATTGGTTTGTGGCATTGCTGTCTCATGACGCCATAATGTTCTATTATATGTAAGCATAGCTTAACAAATATATTGTACATGGAAAGTGGAGAGTTTGCAAGTGTTTACCGAAAGAAAATTAAAAAAACTACAAAAGCAGATCTGATCCCCATTGTTGCATTCAATCAAAATGGAACCTGTTTCAAACTTAGTTTCAAAAGAAGCACTTGGTCAACTACATTGTACCAAGTGCTTCTAATGTAAGACTTATTTCAAACCTGCAATGTCGCCATTTGAGTCTAAGTTAACAGACCAAGCACTTATTACAGCTTCCGCCGGTTTGCTTTGAATTGCTTCGGCGAAGACTTGAATTACCTGGCGATTCCCATCAGAATTAACACCTAACTGTATATCCTGTTTCAAAAGATCTTCTGTAAATCCATTCGATCGAACCGGATTCTTGTAATAGTATGTGTCACCAGATTTTATCCAATAATTACTATCATAGTTAATCTCAGAAAGTGCTTGTGATTTTTTAAATATAATTTCGCCATTACTATTTACCCAGTATGTAACAAGACGTAAACGAAGATATGCATCAATGTTACTAGTGTTTTGTATTGCAATTTTGGTTTTATTAATTCCATTGAATGTTTCATCTACAACACATGAAACTTCTGCTGGAATAAAAACATTTTCCACAACCTCTGTCTGCTTACGCATATATGCGCCTACAGAACCGATACTCAGCAGTAACACTGTCATAAGGAGAAGGGCAAACAATATCTTACTACTACTTTTCATTAGTTTGCGCCTCCACCATATGTATTTGTCTCAACAGGGCTGTTTCCATTCAGCCAATCTGGATCTTCATTCTTTTCACCTGTCGGGAACTTAAACACCGTAGTCATATTCTGCGCACCGTGAAGACCATCCGTTATTATATGCAACTTGGTAATATATGGAGGTGATTCATTTTTATATCTCCAGGACCAATTGTTCAACTGAGTTACTGTATAATAGCGACCTTCTTCATTATCACCGAAAGATGCATTTACAATTTCTGTACTTCCTGTGCGATCATCACCTATAACGACCGTTACATACATCGTTTCGCCAAGCGTATCTTTTACTTCATATACAAACACCTGACCGGGTTCTGCATCTTCTCGGATAATCTGTAAACTACCGATACTGAACTTCGCATAATAAGTTACTTCCAAAACGTCATCGGAAATCGTTTTTGCTTTGTTTGGCACAAATGCATTTGTATCAATATCAACATAACCATGGTTTTCATCTACGGGAATTGTACAGTCTTCATCCAAATACCAACCTGCAAAGGTATAGCCATGTTCCGGCGTTGGTCTTGCACCATACGGTTTACCGGAGTAGTAAAGAAATGTTTCGGAAGCTTCTATTTTATCAGTCGACGTACCATCCTGTATGGTTATCTTCCCATCGCCCACAGCCACATAGTTCATTTTTACTTGTTTTTCCTTATAAGTGTTCGTAACTTTGACCTCGGCGATTTTTCTTTTTTCATCTGCTGAATTCAAATCTATTCCGTCAATAAAAACTTCTTCCTTCACGCCTTTATTATTATAAACTAATTTATAACCATCTCCATCAGGATCATTTTCCAATTCAACCACACCTGAGTTAATATACTCAGAAGTACACCCCTCTCCAACATAATCTTCATCCGACAGATCCTTGTTATAATCAGTATAATCGATATCTGTAAACGTTTTTTTACCCATTAATGTAAGCTGGCCCTTATGGAATTGATAATATTTTAATTCTACTTTGGCAATTTCCAGACCTTCCAGAGGAGAAACAAATGATTCTGTAAGCTTAAAAGAATGGGTTCCATTAAGCTCTTTTCCCATAGGAATATATCCTGTATACCAGCCTTTTGGATCATTCTTTGTAATATAAATAGAGGAATCTGACAAATGACCTTCTTCTTTTTTCTTACATTCCTCCGTTTGACAGTCCAAAATATAATGTGCTTCGTACCCCTTATTTGTCTTTAGTCCGTCTATAAGTGACTGCTTCTGTTCCATAGTGAGCGCTTCATTATTTGTATTCCCTATTTTAGGAAAGATTACCCATTTCTGTACTGCCACCATGGTCTTTCTAAAACATACCTGCATAACGATATCATACTGTGTATAATCATTTGAGGCTGAGTCTTCTTCAACATCAACAAGATGTGGAGTTGTACTTGCATCCGGACTATACTTTTCAATAAAAAGACATGGTACTCCTGAATATCTGACATTATAAGGTGAATTCACACCATTGATATAAACTGTTGACAAAATTTCATTCATTGCTTCAAAATCATCAAAGTTCTTTAGGTTTACAGATGAATAGATTGGAGCCCTGCCCTTTTCATCATAGTTCGCCAAATGTGTCCGCTTTATATCAGTAGCGCCGGTAGTATCATCTGTTACATAGTCTTCTTCATAATATTCTATGAGGTACTTTTTGTACTGACCGGCACGAGAAGAGTCAATTAAGTTACCATAGTTGGCCTCTCCGCCTTTGTCGCTGGCTTCCGGATCTGAAACGAAAAACAAACGTGTTCGATACTGCTTGGATGGTACTACATATTCTCCTTCAAGTTCTGTCCATGCGCCTTCGCCCTTATCATTGCTGCCATCATCCGCATTATGGTACCAAATCTCATACACTGCTTTTGTACTAGGATCTTCATAACGGATACTATTGCGTTTACCATTAGTACTATTATTTAAATGATTAATTGCCGCTGTTCGATCAGCATACCCTCCCCCTGTAATAATCTGATCAATAAGATCACGAAGTTGATTATACGTTGTTACTTTTTGCGCATACTCGGTAGGTCCGAGGATAATAAACATGGCTTCCCCATTAAGAGCTAGATCTCTTTTCGCATGAGAAAAAGCCCATGCCACAGATTCTTCCGGTGCAGTTATGATATCCTGATACAACGCACCAAAATTCTCCGCATTTATCTCCGCTATCTGCCTGCCACTATCCGGTTGATTCGGGAAAAAAGTTACATTAGGGTAATCAAAGTCGCCATTATTCGTGTCATTATATCGAGCCAACTCTATATCTCGCGAAAGATTAACTTCATCACCCGGACTTGTTGTTTTCCAATACAAGTTCGGCCACCCATTTGTTAAAAAGGTATATGTTCTTGTTCTGTTTAGAAGTTCCGGCATTTCAAAGCCGGCATTCAAAATCTCGCTTTGATAATAAACCGTATAAGAAGCTGTTTTTTCACGACCATTTGGAAGCGTGGCCGTTACCGTATAGGTAACATTGGTAAGTCGGGTCTGCAGCAAACCGCCATGATCCCTACAAATATCAATACTTTTACCGTTATTTTGGTACGCAGCCGGAATAATAAAGGAACCATCACTACGCACCCATGAACAAGTCAATGTACCACCCAATTCCTCTTCTGTAACTTCATTTCCATCTTTGTCCACAAGTGTAGCTGTTATCGTACCAGTCGTGTTAACAGTATCTTTAATATATAATCTATATTTGTTCGCCTCATCTGTGCCTTCCGCTCGCGGAGCTACAATATTTAAAGTATAAGTTTCATAACCACTACCAGTGACAGTACCAGGCCAAGGATTCTCGTTAATATCTGCATAATCAAATCTTAATGTAATCTGGGTTTCCGTTGTAGTCTCTTTTAAAGTATGTATCTTTATCCACGGTGCATATATACCATTACTATCAATCCCACCATTCGCACTAGATGAATCACTATGTACTGTGTAATGTATTGCACCCGATGTATCAATAACCGTCCAAGTACCAGCTTCATATATATTTCTATTCGCTAAATCAAAATAAAATACTCTTTCCTGACCAACCTCAAGTGTAAAACTCTCGTTATTATTCACCCTCTGTCCAGTTTGGTTATAACTACCTTCCTGCGATACAACAAACATGGAAAATCCGGAAATTCCTACAGTCACTTTTCCATCAACTACCACGAAAACATCAAATATATCAATTTTTTCGCCGTGCTTATGCTGCAACTTGAGGATACTGCCGTCCGCGTAGCCTAATTCGGACATACCAATAGAAACCCAAATACGTTTACCTTCTTTGGGCTGCCATTCCGTTCCATCTTCATCATTAATAATCTTGATATCCAATGCAGCCACAATTTCGGTTGCGTCTTTGATATCAAAGCCTTCCTGCATAACTGTTTCTGTTGAAACAACAGATGCGCTCAATTTCACACCTGTCTTAGGGATCTTTCCTCTTACAGTTACCGGGATTTCCTTGCCACCGATCATAACACTTGTGCTATATTCCACGTTTTCAAGAGCAAATAAATCTTCCTGATGTTTTTCTAAGTTCACAAGGTGCTTATCAGTAAATTGCCGGGTGATCTCTTCCGGTATTTGGAACCAATATATATTATAATCTTCCATATCTTCCATAGACAATAACATTTCGTATGCACGTGATACTTCCGCAGGGATTAGTTTAACGGAAGATGTTGAAATATAACGGTATTCCGGAGTAAGATTCTCTGCCCAACCAGAGATATCACCAAAATCATACCAACTTAATCCATTCTCTGTATATTCATAGCTCCATGTAATATCAAAAAAATCCGGGAGCTCATCTACTGCCACTTCTTCGTATCTTGATGCAGCAACCGGTTCTTTTTGTATAATTACCTTGTCCCCAACAAGCATGCCCTTCCTTGGAAGCATAAAAAAGCTGGGCGATTCCTCCGGATAGGTAAGATGCAGTACATATGGATTCTCCACTAATACATCCGGCAAAATATATCCTTCCGCAGCCTCTACTTTATACCAAAGGGAGTCTGAAGTATCATCATAATAATAGTCTGTAATAATAGCTTTTATGCTGTTCCCTTCTGCATCAAACAGTTCTTCCGCGTACACAAAATTTGCAAAATTTGATAATTTTTCATAAAAATCTTCACCACTATAGAAAAATTCAGTATCATCACCGGAATAATCAGTGTCATCATCGGTTATATCAGCGTCACCTCCGGATACATCTGCGTCACCTCCGGATACATCTGCGTCGCTTCCGAAATCAATAGCATCACCGCCGGAAACACACGCAAAGTTATCATACATTTCCGTATTAAACTCTGCTGTAAATCCAACATACATAGCAGGATCATTCCATGCTTTTGTTGTTTCTAACAGCATAAAATCCTCATAGGAAAGCCACTCTGAAGAATTCTCTGCTTGTCCCTGGGTATTTTCTTCATTATCTGTCTGTGCATCTATCTGTGTTGCAGCACCTTCCTCAGCTATTACATTAGAAGCAACCTGAAACATCATGAATAAAACAGTATGAACACACAGAATAAATGCCAAGCATCTTTTTTTCATAACTTTGTATCCCCTTCTTCTTGTAATTATTGTGCTGATATGGATGCCCACGCCGCAGTAGCATCTTTAAATCCATTGGCTTGTACTACTATAGAGCGCAAATTAATCTGAATACCGGTCATACCGACAATCTCGCTCTTTGTTATCTTATCGTCAACGGAAATCCTTCCATCATTTGCAATAAAATTTGCTGCAGTCAGAACTTCGTTAGGTTTCAGTTCCTGATAATAAATATACGTGCCAGTGCCCTCTGTCTTCAAAAATGTCCACTCATTTTCAACTGCCCAATTAAGCCGATTGTCATATGCAGAAAAATTTTTCCGGTCAGTAGTACTCCAATGAGAAGATAAACCAGCCTCCACGAACACATACGCAGAAGACTCACTTCCTGTAAAATTAACAGTGACTTTTTTTTTCAAATCCACACCCGGAATTAATATCGCAGTGTGGTCATTTTCAAAATCTCCCTCTTCTGTTATCGTCAGTTGACCAAAGGACATTACTCTTGCATTGTCACCACCCGAAGAACTGGTTCTATACTTGGCAAACAGGCCATCCATCATCCAGACTGAAATGCATACCAAAACAAACAGCAACGCAGCAAGACGCAGGGCAATGTTCGATCCGTTATGAAATTGTCCCATACTCCTCTTGCTTATCTGCATGTTTACTCCTCATCTCTCAATTTGCGTATTTCAGCTTTAATATACTCCAACTTCTCATCATCTTTTTGTCTTTCCTTGCGGTATGAAAACTCCATCAGTATCACCGCTAACGCAAGAACTAAAACGATTCCCACCGGTGATTTCATAAAAGATACTACATAACCTGCCGCCGGGATGTAGGCAATCACCTTACCCTTTACCAATTCCCTGCCAATGGGCGCATCTTCCACATTGTTGGCATCGCCCCTAGTCTGTATGGTTTCCTCTTCCACCGCCACCACACGGTGCACCACCACACTATTGCCGTCCTGGTATACTACCATATCTCCAACCGTGTACTCTTCCGTTTCTTTTGCAATAATTAAGTCGTTTACGGATAAAACCGGTTCCATACTGCCGGAAAGTACTATCGCTGCGCCATAACCAAAAGGCATGGGCATACGATTACCTACAAGGCTCTCCGCGTTCCAGACATACACTCGTATCCCTATGATGAGCGCTATCACTACTATCAAAATTCTTCTAAGAATAGCCCATATTTTAATGTTTTTCATCTGTTTTTTCCTGTTCTACTTGCTTTTTGTCACGCTTTTTGCCCAAAACCAAGAATATGATCAAGATAAAAGATCCTACAACCAGACCTGCCCAAAGAAGCAGGTTGGCATTGTCACCGGTTTTTACGCTACTATCAACTCTTTGGAATTCGGTTGTCATAGACTCTCCGGTTGCGGTAGTACGAATAATAATAGTCAGTGTCAGATCCTCATTCACGGCCGCATTGCCCAAGAAAGTGTCATAATCATCATCTCCGCTCTCAAAAGGCCACTGCCATTCCAGTGTATAATATGCATAGCAATTGACGTTGATACCTGCCTGTTCCTTTATCCGGTTTAACTCCAGTACATCAACCCATTTGTCTTCAGCACCTAACAAATATGTGCCATCATACCCCTTCAGACGCGCCTCCACCGGAATGGGACGACTTCCATCAGAAAAGAAAGCCTCGATTTCCATGGTATAATCCAGCTCTACATCTCCGGTATTTTTCAAATAAAAGGTATATTCATTTCCGGTTCCCGGCGCAATAACTTTATCGCCCATACCGTCAACGGTCACAACAGCCTCACCGTTCTCATAAGTAATTTTAAAAATATCTACTTTTGTCTCAGTTTCCCAGGTTCTCACATCATCATACACTGTGATGTCCGGATTCAGCTCTACATTTACTACTTCCTCAATAATACCAACAGTGGTCTGAGAACCACCGGATGAACTATTAGTACTCTGGCCAGTGCTCTGCGATGTGGTATCGTTCTCATTTTCTTCTGTAGAAGAAGATGTGGTTTCATCAGTTCCTGTTGATGCTCCGCTTGAAGCATCCGCATCACTAGAAGTCTCATTCTGATTAGAAACGGTTAGATTCATATTACTTGTTGTATCATTTTCATTTTGGGCAACTATGTTAACTGCCGAGTTTTCTATATGAGAAGGTACTAATGCAATGGCATCTGCATCATCCGTCACATGCTCTTTCAAAATAGATGCTAAAAGTGCTACTGTAACACATATCGCAACAACGAGAAAACCTGTGGCTGCCGCCAGCCAGCCATATCGCTTCCCTGCATTTGCTTTTTTCTGTTCACTCTGCATTTTCATTGGCGCAGCCTCTTTTCCTCTTTATGTGATATAAGTGAATATAAAATACTATGTATCCTATTTGTCTTTTATTTTTTACAGTACCTTGACTACTCGGTTTTACAGTCAAGAAACTCTAAAAAACAAAAGGAGCACCCGGCCGGCCACATCGAACCGGGTGCTAAATTAATATGTTTCAATTTTGTAATATGACTATGTAAGATTAGTCAATCTGGGTTACTGTAACTGTTACCTCAAGACATGTGTCAAGGTTGTAATCTGTACCAGCTGTAAGTGTTATTTCAGGTGCAAGTGTTGTTGTTGCAGCCAGGTCACCAAGCAGTGTATCCTGCTGATCATATGTACCCGCACTATTATCATCAAAATCCCATGACCAGGTAATCTTTAATGTACCAACTTCATCAGCAAGATTTGCATTGGCCTCATATTTTTTAGACAAACCTTCGAGTGCCTCTTTAAGTTCATCAATGCTAACATTTTTTATCTCGTTTTCATCAGCATCTTTAACCACTGCAAACTCTCCAGTACCCTTCTTCTGCTCAAGTGTAAACTTAATCGGCTCATATATCTTTGCATTATCAAATGTATCTGTTTTGTCACCCGTTGTCATATCTGGCAAATCGTCCTTTTCGGCAAGGAAAATTTTCTTCAGATTCTCATCCTTAACGTTAACATCTAATTGAACATCCACTTCCGGCTGACCTGTAATTGTAAATGTCAAACCATCGGTATTCTTTGTGCCAGGTGCAACAACATTATCTACTGCTTCAAGCACATGACCTACCGATACAACAGTCATAGAAGTAGCATCAGCACCAGTAGCAAGTTGACCAGGACCATTGTTTTCAGTAACAACTTTGTATGTCTCATCAAAGAGGAATCCACCAGCAGTTACTACAACACCAAACTTTGCAACTCTAGCTGTATCTTTTGCAGAATCACTAGTTACATACTTCGCGAATGTGCCACTGATAACGCTAGTAGTCATGAGTGTCATTACCATCATTACAGAAGCCAAACGCATCATTTTGTTCTTTTTCATAACATAGAACCCCTTTCTTATTTATTTTACGCTTTTTGCGTATTGAATTATATTGCCGGGCATATTGCCCCTCCGCGGGGATGCCGCGGCTATATATTCAAAATCCAAGGCGTGGCTTCGATGGATTTGAATAACATATTGATGTGAAACAGTAGCGTTATTCCTTGTCAGCTACTGCCTTCTCCTTTGCGGCCTTTTCGGCCTTCAAAGCTTCCAATTCAGCGAGCAAAGCATCTGTATCCTTCTGCTTCTTGCTCTCATAGGCTCTGCTGCGGATCACCTCGTAACCTATTAGCAGTATCATCGGCAGCACCACGCATACGATGAGACCTGTAGAGGTCTGCATAAACATGGCAATTTTACCTGCACTCGGAATGCGGCTTCTATAAATACCTACCAGACTCTTTTCCGGTACCAGCAAAGAGTCCTCCACATTATTGGCATCACCCTTAGTCCTAAAGGCCAATCCACCATTTTCCTCGGCAATCTCAACCACACGGTGAGTGACAATGCTTGTACCATTGCCCGCAGGATCAAAGAAGGAAATGACGTCATCTACTTTAATGTCTTCTGCTTTGGCAGTGTGACAAATGATCAGATCACCGCTTTCAATCACAGGGTACATGGAGTCTGTTAATACGATCAGCGGCAGGTATCCTCCTACACTGGGTACTTGATCTTGATTTGTATAACTTTTGATGATCAATGTGATATTAACCACAAGAATTGGAAGCAGGATGATACACAGTATCGTGCCGATCACTGTAAAAATTCTATGTTGAATAGATATAGGCTCTTGTTTCTTTTCCTCTGTACCTTCACCCATTAAGGCGGTGTTTCTATTCTTCTTCATCTGTTTTTTCCTTTCTTACAGTTTTTTTATGCAATTAAAGTATTTTTGTACTATTTTTATTACAAATGTAATATCGTTTTGCATTTAACCATATTGTGATTATATCACCCTTTGACAGAATTTTCAAGCTTTATACCATACATTTATTACATTTTATAATCATTTTTTACCACGAAACAAAAAAACTGAAAAAGCAGGTTTTTCCACTTTTTCAGTTTATAAACTCATTATTGAATTGTATTACCAATTGCCAACATATTACAAGCCATATTCCTGATACAGCACAGTCCGATATTTTATGTTGTTGATTGCTTTCTGCAAGTCTTCCAAGCGGCTCTCCTTCAACAGCCGGTCTGTCAGCGTCGCAAAACGCTTCTCACCTTCTTTTCTACCGCGCTTTTCCAATCGATCCAATCCCTTACACATAGTAATGCCTCCTTCCTTCTCTTCCCGGGTCAGTGCTTTCTTTACTTTTTCAAACCTGCGGTCACTGGTGATCTCATATAAGAGATCAAAAATTCTTCCGGATGTTTGATCACGAACTGATTATCTGCCAGAAGCTTGTCAAGCTCCCTGGGGTTATTTTGACATGCCACAAACTCTGCGATCAACCGGAAGTCCGAAGTAAATCTCTGTCTTACCCCCGGTGGCAACTTACGCACTTCTACCAGATTCAGGGGATAATCCGGCACCAGCTCGCGCAGGATCTGCGCTGCCTCCGGTGGAAATTCCAGCATGTCATAGAGCCGTCTGGGGCCGGTCCACTTCTTGCCATAGAATAATACCGCGGATAAAACCGGCGCCAGCTTCTGGCCGTCATGAATCCGTTTGGCGTAAGCCGGTTTCTCTGCCACACGGTTCTCTTCCATGATCCGTCGCACCTGCTCCTCGTAGCCTGCATAATCGTAACCCATGGCACGCTCCGGCATGGTATTGTCCACTTTTGTCTGATTCTCCAGGTTGCTGTATAACCGGTAATGGTTCTTCCTCTTGTCTACTTTATATACGTCCCTGTTACCCTGCCGGTATCGTCCTTTAATCTTCGTGTACGCCTCCGTGGGCATCGCCTCCAGATCCTCCTCCCGAAGTACCTGCTTTCCCTTGCAGACCGCATTGTTGACAATATCTACAAATACGTCATTATACTCTTCCAGTCTTTTTTCTACAATATCCTTACTCATCCTTCGCCTTTCTCTTCCCTTCGGCAACGAATGTCGTCTTCCTAATATCGGAATATCAGAAAATATAGTTGCGGTCAAGTCATTTACCGAAGAAAATTTTATAAAACTAAATTTCTCATGTTACCATATGAAGTTAAAATTTCCGGGTTCATCGGCCGAATTGACCTGTGAAGCGGTATTAGAAAGGGCATAAACCGCTGTATGAATCGCCAGAATACATTTAAAAATCTTATGGAATAAGATTAACATAATACTGAGTGAAAAGCAAGTGATTTTTGAAAAAAAGAGTATAAATCAAAAGATAAGCTTAGTATAAAGTTACACTACGCCTATCTTTTGAGGTCTTTATTATAAAATCAGTTTAATTAATTTGCAGACTTCCCCGAATCTTTGCTTTTTTGTTCCAGAAGTTCCCGCATAATGTCCATCCTAAGTGCCTCTTCATCAATGTCCTGCTTACTATCATCCCGGAAGGTGTCTTCCTCAACCAAACGTCTGTAGTTCTCTTTTGATCTTTTAACCACATGAATGCCTGTCATCACAATCCCAACAACCAATATGACTACCGCCATCCCCACTGCCAGATAAATCGAAAACTGACTTCCGGTTATTCCCCATTTGGAAGTACGCCCGGTAATGCGATAGACTACACCGTCCTTATCCATCAGATGGGACTCTTCATCCAACTCGTATTGTTGGAACATAGTGGTGGGAATCACTGCATCTTCCATGGTGATTCCTTCCACGTTCAACGCGATATAGTAATCGGTACGCTTGTCTATGTTGGCAAGGGAAAACCAGGCGTAGTTGTTGGTATCAACCACTATTGTCTGGACCACTTCATACTCTCTGCCACGGTTCTGATAAAGAGTTGCCAATTTGTATACCGTTCCCTCTTTTAAACCAATGGTAGCGTTGAAATCGATACGGTCCGAAAATTCCACTTGAAAAATGCGATCACTGGCGATCTGAATCTCCTCTTCATTCTTTTCCAATATCACTACCGACAAATCATAGTCCCCTGAAAAATCGTCAGCAGACAACTCAGACATATCAATCTCCCAAATCACACCACCTCCGGTGGTGACTCTTACAAGCACAGACTTTCCTGCAAATTGTGCCAGTTCTTCTGCTTTCACAGTAGTACCAAGCAATTGTATCTGTATTACCACCGGTTTATCAGCCGCACTTGGCATATTCTCATCCATCACTTCGGCTATATTCGCCCAATCCCGGCTTTCATCCACCAAAGCGGCAACTGTAGTGGATGTCTTGTTTTGCGCTTGGGAATAATCCGTAGCCTTTTCTATAGACACAACGGTTTCTTCCCTCTGCATCACCTTCGTCTCACTAAATACTTTGCCGTCATCTTTCGTCACCACAGAGGTTTCCGGCATCTCATATATTCCTACAATTCCCTGGGCAGGCGCTCCTTCTTCCTGCGTGATACTTTGCTCCAATTTATATGCAGTGTCCACATCTCCTGCTTGCGTATATATTCCGTTCAGACTCCCACAAAGCTGAAATGCGAAATCTCCTACGGAAACAATCGATGCTGCCAGTGAAACATCCGAAAGACTGTCACACCCATAAAACGTCCAATCCGGAAGCTGCTCCAGCGGTGCATCCACCGTTGCACGCACAAGCCCCTGACAGTAAGCAAAGGCTGACGAACCTATGTATTCCACCGTAGAAGGAATGGTCAATGTCTGCAAATTATAACAGCGATAAAATGCTTTTGCACCTATACTTGTAAGCGACGCCGGAAAAGATATAACCATCAAAGATTCACATTCCTGAAAAACACCATCCCCAATGGTCTGTACTCCCGTTCCCAAATCCACCTGCATCAGGGCTGTACATTGAGCGAAAGCATATTCACCAATATAGGTCACACTGGATGGAATGTTTACACTGGTGACATTCGTACAACCAAAGAATGCAAAATCTGAAATGGTGGTCAATCCCGACGGCAAGACAATCGAACGAATTTCTTCTCTTCTGCCGTACCATCCGGGAAATGCACCATCACTGTACTCCAGCATTTCGCCGGAGCCGGTGATGGTGAGGGTGTCACCGGATAGAGTCCAGGTTAAATTGTCTCCACATATGCCGGTTTGTTCGACGGCAATTGTGGATATTGCCATGCTCGTGAAGAAAAAACAGACCACTATCAAGGAAAACAGTCTACGATAAATATTATTTTTTCTGTTTTTAATGTACATAAAACTAGCTACTTTCCTTTCTTTTCGTAACTATTGTTCATTTTTACACCATACATCTTGACTAATTATCCCGCCACCCCAAATCAACAGTACCACTTTGAGAATTTAGATAGGCTTCCGCCTCTGCCTTTGTATTATACTTTGTCCCACCCGATAATTCTGTATATTTTCTTTCAGGTCCTGTCCACGTAGTTTCCATTATATAGTGATATTGGGTAGTCGTTCCAATAGAACTTCTACCTATTTCATCCACAACTGCAAACGCTTCATACGTATAAGTTCCATCATCCAGCGTTATAATCTGTCCTGGTGAGTATGGATTGCCATTATTTAAAACTGTTTTTTGACCGTTTACCACATTAACACGAGTAATAATCCAACCAATCACTTGATATGACACATTAAATGTCTCTCCTGTATAGGGAGTTTTTAAAGTTGTTCTTGAAAGTGTATAATACTGATAGTTCGCAGTACTCTTTTTATAATAAACAGTTTCTGTATCCGTCGAATCAGTTACCGTGGTGCCTGGTACTCCTTCTGCTGACACCGTCTCAACAAAATTATCTACAATCGGCAGTTCACAGGTAAAGCAATTAGAGCCATCCTGACTTAACTCTATACCGCTAGTTGACGTTTTAATTGCACTGGGTTTCACTGCATTAGCATAACTGTCAAGTCCGGTAAATGTTATTTCAGGAGCCACAGGCTGCTGATTAATTACTATCTGATGTCCTAAGTTTGCAGTCCATACTACACCATCATTTCCAGTCACTTTAACTGAAGCAATCGTTTGTTTTCCAGCTTCATTGTGTGAAATATCACTATAACCCATGGTTCTTCCATCTTCATATCCAATGGTTTTCGGAAGTGATTGACCATTTGTTGTAAATGTATAAGTTTGTGAAGTATTTTTCCCTGCCCCTTGTGGCACTTCCAATAATACATTGCTAAATTTACTGCCAGCGTTACTTAGTGTCAATGTAACCGTTGGTAAGAAAAATTCTCTGTAATTACTGTCGTCATACTTCAAATATACCACAGTAGAATATTTATCAGCGCTTATCCAGTTGGTAACTCCACTTTGCATAACAGCAGTATTATTCTTTATCGAGGTATCATTAGATGACGTAATTGTAAATGTACTGCCATATGCCGGTGAAATACTGGTAATCTTCACATCTGGCACATTCCATTTAACCTCATATGCCGGGAAAGTATCCACCAACTGTCCATCCTGAGTATAACTCAATTTTGTTCCTTCTGACCCAGCAGTCACAGATGCACCCAGCTTATCATCAGTTATATCATCCACCTTAAAGCTTACAGAACAGTTCTTATACAAACCTACATACTTAAAGTTCACAGGTTCAGTATCTGTACCAATCCGATACGTGGTTTCACTGATTGCTGTGCCTGCACCGCTGACGTTTACAGTTCCCAGAGTTGTAGCCTCGTAACCGTAGTTAGCCAATGTTGCACTTGTTGTATCTCTCGTGTATGTTACCTTCACATCACTTATTGCAAGAGTATCAATTGCATTCCCCTCGAAGTCTTCAATTTCAACTGTCATGTCGTTCACAATATGATCCGACATGAAATCTCCGGTGAATACTCTATTTGCTCCTGTATTCAACGTTACATAAAGGAAATTTGCAACCTTGCTCTGAATATTTTCACCTGTCAGATCAAGCGTAATACCTTGTTCACCATCATAATACTTGCCATCATAATATACGTTGTACATTGTGATATCAGTCAATACCCAGTCATCTTCCTGAGAACCATTGGTTTTCGGAATCGCGAACGACCATGTGGTTATTGATTTACCTTCGATATCTTCTGTAACAACAATATCACCATCTACTTT
>JAZQGM010000142.1:0-2440 GCA_045540075.1 Acetatifactor sp.
TGCAGAGTGGAATTGCCCTCATGCAAGGTAGCCAGGGTCAGCACCTGCTTCTGTACTACTTTAGAAGCTTCTGTCCTGGTCAACAGCGTCAGTTCCGCACCATCCTCGTAATTATTATAAAATACGGCAATCCGTCCATCAGGCAGCACAGTGAAATCCCTTGCATAATTGCCATCGATATTGCAGTCGATCCAGTCTAGCACCACGCCGGTTTCCTGGGTTGCCAGATCATATTCATATAGCTTGCTGGCACCGGAGATCAGAAGCTTCCCTTCCTCACCTCTCATAATGGTACCATTGGAATCCGGCAGCTTCCCAAATGTTGCCCCCGGCATATCCATGACGGTATCGATTTCCACCAGTTCCATACCATTCATGCCATATTGCATGATAAAGACTCTGCCACTTGCCTCAACCATACCATTGATCCAGTCCGTATTGGAGGGGATGGTTTTCAGATATGCGCCATCTGCCCTAAATACATAGACCACATTGTTGGAAGATGCATAAATCTTTCCTTCCTTACTGACTACCGCGTCCTGGATATAGCGGTTGTTTTCGTCCGTGAACGCTTCCCCGATATTCGTTGCCCACAGCTGATTTGCCTGGCTGTCATACTTGACGATATAGATGGTATTGTCCTCATAGTTGTACTCTTTACCCTCCACATATATCGGGTAAATATGCCACATAAGGTACAGATTCCCCTCCGGATCGAAGAAAAAATCTCCCATGTTGGTTTCATACCCCTCTAATGCCTCAAAGCTCACAGGCAGAACCACCTCTGTATCTATGTCATCAAGTGCCCGATAGCATAAATTGTGGGTGGACTCCCCGGCTTCCTCATTCCAGGCATAAGTGGAATAATACATCCGATCTCCATGAAACACTGCAGTATTCATATTCGTATTTTCTTCCTGCTCCAGCGAATGATACTCCGGCACATATACATACCCTTGGGCTTCCTCTATGTCACTTGCACTACTCTTGCTGTTCTCCTTACTGCCACATGCAAGCAGCGATACACTTAATGCTGCTGCCGTTGCAAGCGCACAGCCTTTCCGAACCCATTTTCCACCACTCATCCTAAATTTCCTCATAAATTTTACTCCCTCTGATTTATTATGTACCGGATTCCGAATCTGATTTTCAAGAATCCTTGTTTATAAGTATAAAACATGGGGAGTAAAATACAAGCAAATTATTCTAAAGAATTGTTTAAGAAAAACTTAAAAATAATATTTCACAAATGGATTATTATGTACTATAATAATGTCAGAAAACGTTTGCCAATATCGCCGGCAAGGCGTCAGGGAGGGACACTTATGAGCCATTATGAGAATCATCGTTTCAATAATGAACTGCCTATCATTTATCATTTGGATTACCTGTCCTATCCTTCAGAGAAAAGCTGTATCTCTAACTGGCATGAGAATGTGGAGCTGATCTGCTGTATCGAGGGTGAAGGACGAGCTGTGGTAAATTCCGCTGCCATCCCGTTAAAGCAGGGGAATATTCTGGTAATTAATTCAGGGGACATTCATTATATCACTACGGACTGTCCCACCATGACTTATTATTGTCTGATCATTTACACCGGTTTCTTAAAAGAGTGGGGAATCGATGTGGAGAATACTTCTTTCTGTGAGAATGTGACAGATATAAAAGGACTTCACTTTTTTGAGACTATTGCACGGGAACTTGGCGATAAGCAACCCTTTTACCAGAGTATCGTTAAAGCAGAAATCGTATCATATCTGGCCCACTTATGCCGGCATTATTCTACAGTCAGACAGACCACCGGCCATCAGGACCGAATCAAACAGGGTCTTACTTATATCAGAGAACATTTTACGGAAGAGTTGACAGTGGAGCAGATTGCTTCTCAGGCAGGCTTCAGCCGCTACTACTTTTCCAGACAATTTAAGAATATAACCGGAATGACTGTCATAGAATATATACTCTTTTTGCGTTGCCGACATGCCAAGGAGCTACTGTCTCAAGGGCAGTCTGTTTCCAAAGCTGCCGTAGAATGTGGCTTTTCCGACTTGTCTTATTTTACCAAGGTATTCAAGCGCCGCTTCGGTGTGTTGCCCTCAAAGATCAGCACACCACTGAACCCCGAGCATATACCCAATATCTCCTTCCGTCGGCCTTAATTGATTATGTTACAGACAATAGCCTATTGCTACAGGGAAATAATTTAGTTATAATATAAATAGCATTTAGGTGATTGCGAAACCCATATTTGTTTTTGACTATAATAAGGAAAGAATATTATGAACTGGGAGTATTCTGATGAAGTGTATCTTTTGATGAGAAGATTCGACGAGATTGCTCAAAAATAGGCGCACTTATAGCGTAAAAACCATAAGACGTTTTAGTGGTAAGTCCTATGCGATCAGTGGCTTTAAACTGCGGATATATTCATGGTGTTTGA
>JAZQGM010000143.1:0-1510 GCA_045540075.1 Acetatifactor sp.
GGAGTCTGCCTGATATCCATTTCCACAATATCCATCATACGGAAAGTCTGTTGCTCCAGTGCCGAAAAAGCCATAAGAATCCGTAGATAGTCTGCATATGACATTTCGAAGATATGCCCGGAATCCCCTTTTGATGACTCATCCTCCTCATCTCCTCCCAGCATATCTTTCAACCAATCCAGATTCATATCATCCAGTATAAAGCCAAGGTCATAATGCCATGATTCACGTGTTTTTACCAAAGGGACCGTTTCTCCCTCCAACAGACATCTCACATCATACAAGCTCTCTGCATAAGCCCATGATAGCATGATCACTGTTTTAAAAATCGGCTGAAGCTCCGGAAGGGTGATCGCAGTGGCAATTAATGCTGCTACTGCATCCACACTGGCCGATTTGACCTTGTCTGAATAAAGATAAATGGTATTAGAGGCTTCTCTAATGGCACTGATACGATGCAACACTCCTTTCAGATTGTCTGTATCATTATTTTTGCCTACAATCAAATACTCTAATTGGTATTGCAAGGCACTATTATTAAGCTCCTGTCCGTAAAATCCACAGTATCTCACCAGATATTCCTGCCACAACAACCGTTCTACCAGACCTTCCTCGTCCCCAGCCACCCAATTTCCCTGATTGATCCCATCCTTATGCCTCCTCCGACTGATCAGCTGTTCCAGATCGATCCCCTTTGCGGAAACTTGTTCCGGATGATCCATAACCAGGTTCAAGATCCCTTTTCTCTTTATCTCTTCTATGGGAACTGTAGGATTCTCCACCTCTATGGTGACCCACTTTTCCCCTACTTTTATCTTCTGTCCGTTCAGCGCTTCTATAGTCTCATCAGCCTGCCTCTTATCCTCCTCCAGGCTACTTTCCAAAAGGCCATAAATTTCCACTGTTTCAAGCCACTGAGACACCTGTTCAATAAAAGCAAGACCAATATCGTCCTTTACTACTTCCACAGCCCGTTCCCGAAAGAATCTCCCGCCACCGTCAGAAGCCACAGCAGTCTTAAGAATCGTGATCCCATCAAGCCCCATTCCCAGAAAATCCCTATAAAAAAAGTCGCCCCGAAACACATCCTCCATATCACAATTGCGCTGCACATACCACTCCATATGTTCTTCGAGTGTCTCTACGGAAGGCTGTGGCGTACCATAGGAAGTGTCTATCCAGAACATACCATACTGCTCAAACAATTCCCGATGGTACTCTGCCAACACACTGTCCGCCGCAATATCTGTGATCAGCTGCGCCTCCAACTGTAATGTATGGAATCTGACGCCTTCCAGCAATACCAGAAACAGAGACAAAACCACAGTAAGAGATAATGCCGCATATACCGTCAGATAACCGCCTGCTTCTTGTAAAAAACGTCGCTCATTCCTCATACACGTGCAGCCTGGGAAGTAATCTTCTGGAAAATCGACTCCACTTTTATTACTCTATATCCTTTTCCCAACAGCAGAACAACTACTACTGCCACAATCAAAACAAAAACGAT
>JAZQGM010000144.1:0-22688 GCA_045540075.1 Acetatifactor sp.
AATAACTCCTTTCTTGGTGGATGGTTTATAGTTTCTAGTCAACTCTATTATACCACAAACCAGTGAGGAGTTGTTTTATTTTAGCAAAGAAAAAAGCCTTAAAAATCAAGGCTTGCGGCGTTTCGCAAACGCCTAAATTTAAGATTTGATGAGAGGTGATATTATGACAGCGAAATTATTCGTACAAGCGATCACAAAATTTCTTTTAGGTGTTCTCTTGGTAGGCATCTTACTGTTTTTACCTGCAGGTACTTTGACTTTCCCTAACGGATGGCTTTTTATGGGAATTCTCTTTATCCCTATGTTTTGTGCAGGGATTGTGATGATGTTTATAAATCCCGAATTGTTAAAAAAACGTCTGAATGCAAAAGAAAAAGAAAGAGAGCAGAGTATTGTGGTCAAACTCAGCGGCCTGATGTTTATTGCCGGATTTGTGGTAGTGGGGCTGGGCGTTCGTTTCAATTGGTACACTTTGCCTAAGGGAGTGTCTGTAATTGCGGCTGTGGTATTTTTAGTAGCCTATTTGCTTTATGCAGAGGTGCTGAGAGAAAATAAATATCTTTCTCGTACCATTGAAGTACAGGAGAATCAAAAGGTGATCGATACAGGATTATATGGTATCGTCAGACATCCGATGTATGCTGTGACATTGCTTTTGTTTTTGGCAATGCCGCTGGTTTTAGGGTCTCTTTACTCTTTTCTTATTTTTCTGATGTATCCGTTTATTATAGCAAAGAGAATCAAAAACGAAGAAATGGTACTTGAAAAAGAGCTACAAGGGTATCGAGAGTATAAGGAGAAAGTAAAATATCGAATGATACCGTTTGTATGGTAAAAAATATAATTAAAATGATACGGAGAAGATACATATGAAGAAAAAAAGCGTATTATCCTATTCGATGGTGATCAGTTCCATGTTGATATTTGGAACCATCGGTATTTTCAGAAGATATATTCCATTATCCTCCGGCAGTCTGGCATTTGCCAGAGGGCTGATCGGTGCTTTGTTTTTGCTAGTGTTTATCAAGATAACAGGGCACAGAGTAGATAAGAATTTGGAGAGAAAGAAGCTGGTTATTCTGGTGGTTTCCGGAATGTTGATAGGTATTAACTGGATGCTTTTGTTTGAGGCTTACAACTATACAACAGTGGCAACAGCAACTTTATGTTATTATATGCAGCCTACGATTGTTATATTGTTATCTCCACTGATCTTTCGGGAGAAGATTACGGTAAAAAAACTGATTTGTGCTGTGGTGGCCATGGTGGGCATGGTATTGGTGTCCGGCATCACTGAGGGAGTTGGATTTAGGTCTGTGGATGGGAAAGGAATCTTGTTTGGAATCGGAGCCGCTTTTGTTTATGCAGTCATTGTGATCCTCAATAAAAAACTGCAGGTGGAAGATGCGTATACGAAAACGATCATACAGTTGTTTTGTGCCGCTGTGATCATGGTGCCTTATTTGCTCCTTACGGAAGATTTTGGGAGCATTAGTTTGGATATGAAGGCATTTTTTATGATTCTTATAGTAGGAATCATACATACTGGAATCGCTTATGCTTTGTATTTTGGGAGTATGAGTCAGTTGAAGGTGCAATCTATTGCTGTGTTGAGTTATATTGATCCGGTTTCAGCATTATTATTTTCTTTCGCCATACTGCATGAGTCTATGACCATCTTGGGGATAATAGGGGCAGTACTGATCATTGGGTCGGCTTTGTGTAGTGAAGTCGGTAAGAAAACGAGGTAGTAAGAGAGAATGAAAATAAGGCAAGAAGTGTTGACGTATGGTTTATCCTTTCCAAATACATATCAAGATGCCCCCTTTCACCCACAGAAGAGATTAAAAGAATGATAGCTGAGAGTTATGATTTGGTGACTGCTAAGAAAGGGTGTTTATGATTTATAAATGGAATTATAAAACTCCCAAAGGTTATTCAGATATGATCATGTATAGTGATGGAGAATATTTGAAAGCTCTATATTTTCATGGGACAAGGGATGAAAAGAAACAGTTTTTATATTGTGAAGAAAAAGACTTGCCAATATTTAGAGAAACTTGCAGATGGTTAGACATTTATTTTAACGGTGAAGAGCCGGATTTTACGCCAAAGTATAAAATCGATGGCATTACACCCTTTCGAAAAGAAGTACAAGATATTATGTTAAAGATTCCCTATGGGAAAACAATCACTTATTATGATATATCTAAAGAAATTGCGCAAAGAAGAGGGATAGAAAAAATGTCAGCACAAGCTGTTGGAGGCGCAGTAGGATGGAACCCCATTTGTATCATTGTACCTTGTCATAGAGTAGTTGGAAAGAATGGCAGTTTGACAGGGTATGGCGGTGGACTTTCAAACAAGGTGGCATTACTAGCTTTAGAAGGTAACGATATGGAACAGTTTTTTGATCCAAAAAAATTAAAATAGGGCTTTTTCTTATAGGAAAAATGTGGTATGATTGTTCAGAAAACATAAGAATAAGAGGATGAAAAGCATGAAAGAAATTAATGGAAGCATTTGGCACAGTATGAGTACACAGAGGGTGACGCCTACTGATTTTATCTGTGTGATCGAGATTTCAAAAGGAAGTAAGAATAAGTATGAGTTGGACAAGGAGACAGGATTCTTGATTTTGGATAGAATCTTACATACCTCCACGCATTATCCTGCAAACTATGGTTTTATTCCCAGAACCTACGGTGATGATGGTGACCCGTTGGATGTATTGTTATTGTGTTCGGAACCGATACAGCCTATGACGCTTGTGAGAGCGTATCCCATCGGTGTGATCACCATGTTGGATAATGGTAAGAATGATGAGAAGATTATTGCAGTACCTTTTGATGATCCTTATTATAATTGTTATAAAAATATAACGGAGCTGCCGCCTCATGTTGTGCAGGAGATGGAGCATTTCTTTACGATTTATAAAGCCCTTGAGAATAAGACTACAACAGTCAATGAACAGGGAAACCGTGAGGAAGCGGTAGAAGTTATCAAAAAGTGTCTGGATAATTATATTAATACATTTATTAAGAGTTGGTAAAGCATGAGTTAACTATATAGGAGGGATTTATCCTGTGAGTAACATGAGAGGAATAGACACACCGGTTCGAAAGAGACGCCGCCGTGTCTTTAAAGAAGTAGCAAATCTGGCATTTCACTCTGGTAATCTAAAGGATGATATGGAAGCACTGCCTTACGAAATTGTAGATTATGAAGAGTCTGAATTTCAGGATAGTGTGTATGTGTACCGTGACAGAGCGATCGTGCGAGAGATGATCAGACTGGCCATGGGAATGAGTCTGCGTCCGGAGAATCGTAACAGACCGGGGCATTTGACGGAAGGGCTGGAGGAGAGTAATATTGATGAGAAGTATTATGAGCCCCCTCTGATGCAGGTAATCCCTTCTGCCTGTAATTCTTGTCCGGAGCATCGTTATGAGATCACAGATTCTTGCATGGGATGTGTGGCTCATCCTTGTCAGGCAGTGTGCCCCAGAGGCGCCATTTCTATGGTGAACGGTAGGTCTGTGATCGATCAGGAGAAATGCATCAAATGTGGCAAATGTAAGGATGTATGCCCTTATGATGCCATTTGCCATAAAGAGCGACCTTGTAAGAAGGCATGCGGTGTCAATGCCATAAAGAGCGATTCCAAGGGAAGAGCTACGATCGATAATGATATGTGTGTGTCCTGTGGACAATGTATGGTAAGCTGTCCGTTTGGTGCCATTGCAGATAAGTCTCAGATTTTCCAGTTGATCCGCGCCATGCAGTCCGGGCGGAAGATCATCGCCCAGGTGGCTCCTGCATTTGTAGGGCAGTTTGGGCCGAAGGTAACGCCGGATATGTTCAAGACTGCTTTGAAGGAGCTTGGTTTTGCAGATGTGTATGAGACTGCTATCGGTGCAGACCTTGGCTGTATGGCAGAAGCGGAACATTATGTAAAAGAGGTGGCCAGCGGAAAACAGGCTTTTGCTTTAACATCCTGTTGTCCTTCCTGGTCAGTGATGGCGAAGCATCTGTTCCCGGAGACTATTGATAAGATCAGTAACGAGCTGACGCCTATGGTAGCCACGGCCAGAATCATCAAGGCAGAACACCCGGATGCTTTAGTAGTATTTGTCGGTCCCTGTGCCTCCAAAAAACTGGAAGCAAGCCGAAGGACCATCCGTTCAGATGTGGATTTTGTCATTACTTTTGAAGAACTGACGGGTATGTTTGAAGCAAAAGGAATTCTGTTGGATGAGATTAAGTCTATGGATGAAATGCAGGATGCCACCGGTGCAGGGCGTGGTTACGGTGTGGCGGGAGGTGTGGCCAATGCTATAGAAGAATGCATCAAGAAGTATTATCCCGGCACCGAAGTACATATTGAACACGCTGAAAGTCTGGCTGAGTGCAAGAAGATGCTCTTGCTTGCCAAAGCCGGTAAGAAAAATGGATGTCTGATCGAAGGTATGGCATGCCCCGGAGGATGCATCGCAGGAGCCGGTACAAATATCGCCATAAATCAGGCGGCGAGAGAGGTACAGAGATTTAAGGATGCTGCTTCGAAGAAGGTGCCGGACAGCACGATATAAAACTGTGCCGTATATGAGCGTGGATGAACATTCTTGCCAAAATCAGAACTTGACTATTGAAGTTTTTTTAAAAAGCGTTTACAATATATGCAGTATATTTAGAAATAGTTTAGGAGGTATGATTGCCATGAAGATTAGAACAAGATATGCGCCCAGTCCTACCGGTCGTATGCATGTAGGAAATCTGAGGTCGGCATTGTATGAATTTTTGATCGCGAAGCATGCAGGCGGAGATTTTATGCTTCGTATTGAGGATACGGATCAGGAACGTTTTGTGGAAGGTGCTACGGAGATCATTTACCGTACCATGGAGAAGACGGGACTGATTCATGATGAGGGTCCGGATAAAGACGGCGGCTTTGGCCCTTATGTGCAGAGTGAGAGAATGAAGACCGGCATCTATATGAAGTATGCCAAGGAGCTGGTAGAGAAGGGTGAAGCTTATTATTGCTTCTGTGATAAGGAGAGGCTGGCCAGCTTAAAGACCGAGATCGTGGAAGGCAAGGAGATCATGATCTATGATAAGCATTGTCTGAAGCTTTCCAAGGAAGAAGTGGAAGCGAATCTGGCAGCCGGCAAGCCTTTTGTCATTCGTCAAAACAATCCCTCGGAAGGAACTACTACCTTCCATGATGAACTGTACGGAGATATCACAGTGAATAACAGTGAGCTGGATGATATGATCCTGATCAAGTCGGATGGGTATCCTACTTATAACTTTGCAAATGTAGTAGATGATCATACCATGAACATCACTCATGTGGTAAGAGGAAATGAGTATCTGTCCTCTTCACCCAAGTATGTGAGACTCTATGAGGCATTTGGCTGGGAGGTTCCGGTTTATGTGCATCTGCCGCTGATCACAGATGAGAATCATAAGAAGCTTTCTAAGAGAAGCGGACATTCTTCCTTTGAGGATCTGGTGGAGCAGGGATTTTTGACTGAGGCCATAGTGAATTATATTGCACTGCTTGGCTGGAGTCCGGAAGACAACCGGGAGATCTTTACGCTGGACGAGCTGATAAGTGAGTTTGATTATCGCAGGATCAGCAAGTCACCGGCTGTATTTGATATCGTAAAGCTCCGTTGGATGAATGGCGAGTATATGAAGGCTATGGACTTGGATGCTTTTTATGAGCTGGCTGAGCCTTATCTGAAAGCTGCCCTGACCAAGGATTTTGATCTGAAAAAAATTGCAGCTATGGTGAAGACCCGTATCGAGGTGTTCCCTGATATTGCAGCACAGGTTGATTTCTTTGAGGAGCTTGTGGAGTATGATCCGGCTATGTATACTCATAAGAAGATGAAAACCAATACAGAGACCTCTCTGGAAGTATTGAAAGAGGTTCTGCCCATTCTGGAAGCACAGGAAGATTACAGCAATGACGGGCTGTACCAGGCGCTTCTTGGGTACGTAGAGAAGAAGGGTTGTAAAAACGGTTATGTAATGTGGCCGATCAGAACTGCCGTGTCCGGTAAGCAGATGACACCGGCAGGTGCCACAGAGATCATGGAGATTCTTGGTAAGGAAGAGAGCTTAAAGCGGATCCGGAAGGGTATTGCACTGCTTGAAACTACCTGAGACATTAAATGAAGCGCAGCGAAAGGCTGTGATGCACGGAGAGGGACCTATGCTGGTATTGGCGGGTCCCGGCTCCGGCAAGACTTTTGTGATCACTAATCGAATCTCCTATCTGATCGAACATTATGGGGTGGCTCCCCAGAATATTCTGGTCATAACCTTTACCAGAGATGCAGCCATGAATATGAAGAATCGGTTCCTTGGATCAACCAAAGCAGCCCACTCGGTGAATTTCGGAACCTTCCATGCAATCTTTTATCAGATGCTCAAAAGCTCCGGCTACCGTCAAGCGGACGCTATCTTAACGGATTCTGACAAGAAACGTTACATGATTCCCATTTTAACAGATTATATCAGAGAACTTGGACAAAATAGTTATAGAAGTGCTCAAGTGGACGAAGATGCCCTAAAATGTCTGGCCGCCATCAGCTTTTATAAAAATACCGGTAATCAGGAGAGTGCTGCGCAAATGCTGGAAGAACCCTATCGTGCAGGCTTTCAACAATTGTTGCTAAGATATGAGGAAAAACGGAATAAAAGTGGCAGAATGGATTTTGATGATATGCTATATCAGTGCCAAAAGATGTTGGAAGAAGATGCTGAAGTACTGAAGCGTTGGCAGGAACAATTTACGTATTTGTTGATCGATGAATATCAGGACATTAATCCCAGGCAGAATCAAATTATTAAGTTGTTGTCGGGAAAGCATCGCAATCTTTTTGTGGTGGGTGATGATGACCAGTCGATCTACGGCTTTCGAGGTGCCAAGCCTTCTTTGATGAAGCAGTTTTTGACAGATTATCCTGATTGTAAGCAGGTACTATTGGATACCAATTATCGAAGCGTTCCCGAGATCGTAGATGCCAGTGGGAAGGTGATTTATGAGAATAAGAATCGTTTTCCTAAGAAATTAAAGGCAGCTACGGGAAGTAGTATGCAAAATAGAATTTTCATACAAAGCTTTGTAGACAAGCCATTAGAGTATCAGTTTCTGGTAAAGCAATTTCAGCCTTGTACTTTGCAGGAGCTCAATCGCACAGCAGTGTTGTTTCGCACCAATGCCCAGATGCAGAGCTTTGCTTCTGTACTGATAAGAGCAGGTATCCCATTTCGGATGAAAGAAAAGGGAAAATGTATATATGACCACTTTGTTGCAAAAGATATTAGAAACTATATTATGTTTGCTTGTGGAGATGTAAGAAGGAGCTTGTTTCTGACCATTATGAATAAGCCCTATAGAGGGTTCAATAGGGAGGCACTTACGAAAGAGCAGGTGTCCTTTGAGCAGATCAGGGCTTATTACCGTAAATTTTTGCCGAAAGAAGAGGTAGCAAGGCACCTTTTTGCGCTGGGAGAGCTGGAGGATGGGCTTAAAAGAATGGCAGACTTAAGTCCGTATCTGGGAGTACAATATCTGCGGCGAAGGATGGGGTATGACGCTTATCTAAGTAAAAAGGCCGGTACAGACAGTAAGAAACTGGATGAATGGCTGGAGGTGCTGGAGTTTTTAAGTGCAGAGGCAGGTAATTTTATCCAATATAGCAAATGGTTGAAATATCAGGACGCTTTTAGAAAGGAGATGGTAGAGAAGGTCGCACAGAAAGACGGAGAAGGGGTATCTCTGATGACAGTCCACGCCTCAAAAGGGCTAGAATTTGAACGAGTATGGATCCCGGATCTTAATGAAGGTGTATTTCCTCATGGACGTTTGCCGTCCAAAGAAACGGTGGAAGAGGAGCGGAGACTCTTGTATGTAGCTATGACAAGAGCCAAAAAAAATCTGGGACTTACCTACGTGACAGGCACGAAAGAGCGTCCCAGACTTGTGTCCAGATTCCTGGAACCACTAAAAGAACTGATTTAGTTCTCCTGATCTTCTACAAGTTCATCGAATTCGCAGTTGTCCAGGTACTCGTCGAATGCATCGGATACGCGCTCGTATTCATCGTCATCCTCGATAAAACCAAGTTCAGGCTCCTCATTAGGATCCTCCATATTCTCACTGTAACGATAGAACCATACTTCGCCGTCTTCATTGTCTCCGTTTTCATCCAGAGGAAGAAGTACGATATAGTCCTGTTTCTCTACCGTGAGAATGGTGATGACTGCACAGTTTACAATTTGACCGTCTTCCAGTTCCAGCTCCACGGTCATTTCTTCATCTTCATAATTATTCTTACCCATAAAATATCCTATCTGCGCCAGGCGGAAAGCGCCACGGAAAAAAACAAAGGATCCGCCACCCATTATATCCATTGCTTGCATATATTTTAACACGGAAGGAAATTTTAAGCAATAGATTTACAAATTGATGTAAAAAAAGTATAATATCCCTATACCAGTTCAGCCAGAGACGATATAAATATAAAAAGCGTGCTCGCACGAATTTTTATATCTATATCGTCTCTGAGGGAGCGCCCATCCTATGAGCAAAAGTAGCTGCGAAGCAGCGGAAAGCCCCAACGGGGCGATTTTGCGAATGGGCGCGGGCTGAACGTCACTAAGTCCGGCTAACTGTTGGTTGCGAGCATAAACGCCCCTTACCACATCCACCACCCCAGAAACGGAGGCCCTCATGAAACACAACACCCACAACATCACCCCCTACCCCTTAGGTGTCACCCCACAAGGCAGTAATATCAAGGTATCCTATATATCTAATACCGAAACCTGTGGCATCATCTTATACGACAAAAAAAGCGGTGAAGAAGTTCGCAGAATCTCCTTTGATACCTGGAACCGTATGGGAAAGATTCATTACGGTATAATTGAAAACGTAGATATTAATGAAGTCACGTATCAATTCTACGAAAGAGAGAATCTCATTCCTGATCCATATGGAAAAGCCTTTGCCAGCCAGGAAACCTATGGACAAAAGAAAGAAGAACAGTCTCTGAAAGCCATGATCCTCAAAGAGGAATATGATTGGGAGGATGACGCATTCCCAAGAATACCATACGAGCATGCTGTGTGTTATTGCATGCATGTCAGGGGCTTTACCAAGCACTCATCCTCCGGTGTGAGGAACAAAGGAACTTTTCGCGGTGTTGTGGAGAAATTGGATTACTTGAAAGAGCTTGGCATTACCACGGTGGAATTTCAGCCAATCTATGAGTTTATAGAATTGGAAAGCATCAAGCAGAATGAGGTGGAGAGGCAATCACCACTCTTGCAGCCCACGGCAGTTGTAAAAGAAGTGCTGAATTACTGGGGATACAAGAAGGGTTTTTACTATGCACCCAAGGCCTGTTATGCATCATTCAACGATCCTGTAGGAGAGTTTCGGGAATTGGTGAAAGCCTTTCATAAACAGCATATGGAAGTGATCCTGCAATTTTATTTCCCGGGTGAGGTTCCTAAGAATGAGATCATTGATATTTTGCGGTACTGGGTACTTGCTTACCACGTAGATGGATTCCGTCTCATGGGAGAGAATCTTCCCCTTTATATGATAGCCACAGATCCGGGGCTTGCGGATACCAAGCTTTGGTTTGATTATGTGGATGCTGATTGGTTTGATACACAGTCATCCCGTAATCTGGCCTTATACCGGGATGATTATATGTACGATATGCGACGCTTTTTAAAAGGTGATCATGATATGCTGCAGGCAGTCTGTTATCAGATGCGCCACAATCCGGCCGCCTATGGTAAGATTAATTATTTTACCAATTATTACGGTCTTACCATGATGGATATGGTATCCTATAACGATAAGCATAATGAAGAGAACGGCGAGGATAATCTGGATGGCAGTAATTATAATCAAAGCTGGAACTGCGGCATAGAGGGGCCGTCTCGTAAGAGGCAGATCGTGGCGCTTAGAAAGAAGCAGTATAAGAATGCTATGAGCATGCTGTTTCTGTCTCAGGGGACGCCACTAATTTTCATGGGAGATGAATTTGGCAATAGTCAGATGGGCAATAATAATCCGTATTGTCAGGATAATGAGGTGACTTGGCTGGACTGGAAATGCCTTGGTAAGAACAGAGAGTTGTATGAGTTCACAGCCCAAATGATCGCATTTCGTAAGGCTCATCCCATATTAAAGCTGGCAAGAGAACCCAGACTCATGGATTATCTGGCCTACGGGTATCCTGATCTGTCTTATCACGGTGCGGAAGCCTTTAGACCGTCTATGAACAGCCTGGATCGTCAGATTGGTATGATGTACTGTGGCAGGTATGCCAAGTTAGATAAGGTAACAGAGGATGATTCTCTTTATATTGCGCTGAATATGCATTGGGAAGCAAAGGATTTGGCATTACCCCGCCTAAACGGTGGGATGAAGTGGGAGCTTGCTTTTGTGACTGAGGAGGCGGAAGGGTTATTAAAAAAGTCTGACCCAGAGTTAAAATCTAAAGAAAATGCTTTGGTAAAAAAGATTCCACCCAGAAGCGTGGTAGTATTTATCAGTAGGGAGATAAGGGAAAATGAGTAAAGCTTGGAAACATTTTAAGACGATCACGTATCATAAGTATCTTGTGGCAAAGGGGTGCTTTCGGGTAGGTCTCTATAAGCAGGGGATACTGCATGATATGTCAAAATATAGTCCTACAGAGTTTTTGGTGGGAATGAAGTATTATCAAGGTGATAGAAGCCCCAATAATGCGGAGCGGGAGGTAAAAGGGTATTCCAGTGCCTGGCTCCATCATAAAGGGCGTAATAAGCATCATTATGAGTATTGGATCGATTACAGTACAAAAAGTGTTCCGGGAGGCATGGCACCGGTTGACATGCCTGATAAGTATATTGCAGAGATGATGATGGACAGGATCGCCGCCAGCAAGGTGTATCTTGGTAAGAAATATACGGATGATGCACCGCTTCAATATTACATAAAAGGAGCTGACAAGGTGCCACTGCATCCTGATACAAAAGAAAAGTTGGAGAAAATTCTTGCTATGTTGGCGAAGGAGGGAGAGGAGGAGACTTTTCGCTATATTCGCCGGGAGATTTTGCATAAGTAGGGTGACGTTCGGTAAGACAGGCAACATATTGTGGTTTTGGAATAAAATATTGTAAAGAATTAAAAGGATTCTAAGCTTATGAATTGTCTGTGGATTATTTTATTGCTGTTTGGCTGCGGTAATAACTGTGGTTGTGGCTGTGGCAATTCCTGTGGCCGTAATAACAGCCGCAGTTGTAACAATGGATGTGATAATGATCGTAGGCGTGACAGTGATTGCGGTTGCGGCAGTGATCGTGGCCACGATAACGATTGCGGTTGTGACAATGATCGTAGACGTGATAACGATTGCGGTTGTGACAATGATCGTAGACGTGATAATGATTGCGGCTGTGATAATGATGGCGTGCGTAGGAGTAGACGCGACTCGGATTACGACTATGATTCGTCTGTAAGAAGCTCTCGTTTCCCTAATATTTCCAGGTCTTCTGAGACTTGTGGATGTGAAAAGTCTGATGAGTCAGAATCGTAATGCGTTTGAGAATGGTTTAAATACAGTGTAGAGTAGTATTATAAAAAAGAGGTTCCGTGGGTCGGATGACTTATAGGAACCTCTTTCTTTACATATTATTCATCAGAGCTGGCGCCAACTTCTTTCCAGAGGCTGTTATAGAGTTCATCGCCTTCTTCGCCAAGGTATGTGAAGGTCTCCAGATTGCTGTACTGGGACAGATCAGGGAATGCGATCTTGGAATTCTTAATATCCTCGTCCTCAATCAATGCCTGAGCTGCAGTATTAGGTGTGGAATAGGTAATATAGTCAAAGTTCATCAGTGCGATGTCACCGCGACACATAAAATCAATGAACTTCTCGGCATTTTCTTTGTTGGGTGCGTTTTTGGGAACTACCCAGCCGTCAATCCACACATTGGTACCTTCCTCGGGGATCACATATTCCAAATCTGCATTTGCACGTTGGGTGTAAATGGCTTCACCGGAGTAGATAACACCAAGCGCTGCTTCGCCGCCGATCATCTTGTCACGCACCTGATCCATAACATATGCCTGTACCAGAGGCTTCTGGGTGATCAGGTCGTTCTTTGCTTCTTCCAACTGTGCTTCATCCATAGTGTTCATGGAATAACCCTTGGCTTTCAGGGCTACCATAAATGCGTCTCTGACGGAACTCTGCATCAGAATATTGTCATCATATTTCTCGTCCCAGAGAATAGACCAGCTGGTGACAGGTTCTGTGACCATGGTCTTATTGTAAAGGATACCTACCGTTCCCCAGCAGTAGGGTACGCAGTATTTGTTCTCGGGATCAAAAGCAGCAGCCTGCTCATAGTACTGAGCGCCTATATTGGCTTTGGCATTGGGCATGTTGTCAAAGTTCAGTTCCTGCAGTAAGTCATTGTCGAGCATTTTCTGGATCATATAGTCGGAAGGGCAGACTACATCGTAAGCGGTAGCTCCTGCCTCTACCTTGGGATACATGTCTTCATTGGTGGTATATTCATCGTAGATCACCTTGATGCCTGTCTCTTCTTCAAACATATCCAGTGTATCAGGATCAATATATTCTCCCCAGTTAAAGACATAGACCTCACCATTCACGCCGGCATTGCTGTCAGAGCCGCAGCCGGTAAGAAGAGTAGCAGCGGTGATACCGCAAAGGAGTAAAGCAATTAATTTTTTCATAAGTTTATATTCCTTTCTGAATGAGATTTGCCGTTTGAGCGGCCTTTTCAATGATTATTTGTGTGATTTATTTTTGTCCTTTGGTGAATAATTGCTTAACAATAAAAGGATCAGTACACTTACAAATATAATTGTGGAAAGGGCATACATCTCCGGTTTGATTCCTTTTCTCACTTCAGTGTAGATCTTGGTGGATAAGGTATCAACACCGGGGCCTTTCGTAAAATACGTAATAATAAAATCGTCCAGTGACATAGTAAATGCCATTAGAAAACCTGACAGGATACCCGGCAGGACATCAGGGAATACCACCTTGAAAAAGGCTACCATGTGGGAAGCGCCCAAATCCAGTGCGGCTTCATAGGTGCTGGGATTTAACTGCTTCATTCTCGGCATGACACTTAATATCACATAAGGAATATTAAAGGTAATGTGAGAGAGTAGTATGGTTCCAAAGCCAAATTTAATCTGAAAGCTGATAAATAAAAGCATCAGTGAGATACCGGTTACAATCTCAGCATTCAGCATAGGTATGTTCGTGATTCCCATCATAATGGCACGATTGCGTTTCTTCATGCTATTGATGGAGATGCAGGCAACGGTACCGATCACAGTGGCTATTAACGCAGAAAGGAAAGCAATGGCCAAGGTATTCCAAAGAGCCTGCAGAATTGCTTCGTTTTCAAACAGACTCTTGTACCATTTTAAGGTAAATCCGCCCCATTTAGCCCTTGTCTTGCTGGCGTTAAAGGAAAGCACTATTAGAGTGACAATAGGAGCGTATAAAAATACAAATATCAGGAAGGTATAAATCTTTTGTGCTGTTGTCTTGATCATAAGCCTTGTGCCTCCCCGTCCTTATCAGTTAAGGTACTGATAATCATGTTAATAATTATGAACACCATCAGTACGATAGAAAGTCCGCTGCCCAGATGCCAGTTGCCGGTCAGGGTAAATTCCTGTTCGATCACATTACCGATCAATAAAATCTTACTGCCGCCCAGTATATTAGAAATAACAAAGGTAGTCAGTGCCGGTACGAACACCATGGTAATACCGCTGAACACACCGGGAAGGCTAAGCGGGAATATGATTTTAAAAAAAGTTTGTACGCTATTGGCACCCAGATCTCTGGCTGCGTTAATTACATTTTTATCAATTTTCACCAGAACATTGTAAAGGGGCAATACCATAAAGGGCAGGAAGTTATATACCATACCCAGTACAATGGCTTCAGGTTTATTAATAATATTTAAAGTAGGCAGGTTCAGGAATTTCAGGATATTGTTGATCACGCCTGTTTTTTCCAAAAGTGTCTGCCAAGCCAGAGTTCTTAACAGGAAGTTCATCCACATAGGAAGGATGAAAATAAATATCAGAAAAGAATTCTGCTTTACATTGTGGCTGCTGAGGATCAAAGCCAACGGATAAGCTAACAGGAAGCAGATGAGAGTGCTGATAAAGGACAGCTTCAATGCTTCCCAGAGAGCTTTGGAGTGCTCAGCAGTGGTGATCGCTATGATGTTTTCTAAGGTAAATGCGCCTGTTTTGTCCGTAAGTCCGTAGTAGAAGACCATGCCAAGGGGGATCAGGATAAACATAACAGACCAGAACAGGTAAGGCGCGGAAAGCAGCTTCTTACTCATTGACACCTACAGCCTCCTCGTCCTCTGATTGAGGTTTCTTCATAATCTGAATGTTAAAAGGGTCCACTTTGATGCCTACGTCTTTGCCGACCTCACACATCTTAGTGGAGTGCACCAGCCATTCGTAACCATTTGCCATGACTTCCATCTCATAATGTACGCCCTTGAAGATCAAGTGAGTGACTTTACCTTGGATGGTTCCCTGCTCAGGAGCGACCAGTTCTACATCCTCAGGACGAATTACTACGTCAACGGGAGTGTTGTGGCCAAAGCCCTCATCTACACAGGCGAATCGGGCTCCAAGGATATCTACCAGACGATCCTCGATCATGGTGGCACCGATGATATTACTGTCACCGATAAAGTCTGCTACAAACGCATTCTCAGGTTCATTATAAATCTTCTCAGGTGTGCCGATTTGCTGGATATAGCCCTGGTTCATGACTACAATGGTATCTGACATGGTCAGAGCTTCCTCCTGGTCGTGAGTCACGTAGATAAAGGTGATACCCAATTCATTTTTCAGGCGGATAAGTTCATATTGCATATCCTGACGAAGCTTTAAGTCCAGAGCACCTAAGGGCTCGTCCAACAATAAAAGCTTGGGTTCATTCACAATCGCTCTTGCAATGGCGATTCTCTGTTGCTGGCCGCCGCTTAAGGAATCCGGCATGCGGTTCTCGAAACCGTCAAGGTTCACAAGCTTCAGCGCATATTTGATCTTATCGTTAATATAAGATTTACTCTTATTCTTGATCTTTAAGCCAAAAGCAATATTCTCGGCAATGGTCATATGGGTAAAAAGAGCGTATTTTTGAAAGACAGTATTGAGCTGTCTTTTGTTAGGCGGGATATTGGTAATATCTTTTCCGTCAAAAATAACCTGTCCTTTATCCGGTTTCTCAAAACCACCCAAGATACGCAGGGTAGTAGTCTTACCACATCCACTGGGACCAAGCAGTGTTAGAAATTCATTCTCACGGATGTAAAGGTTCAGATCATCTAAAACCACCTGTCCGTCATAAGATTTGGTGATATCCACCAGATTAACCAATGCCTTTTTCATTTGCAATCCAACCTTCCTAAAGCACGATACTAAAAAAGCAGCATGCATCTTAACGCATACTGCTTGTGATCTCTGTCATCCATCCTGCCTTAGATTTAACTAAAAGTCCAAGCCACTTAAGGATATTATTATAAAAAAACAGATTTTTAGGTTTAGAGTCTATATAGCAAATATCTTACTTTTACTACTCTTATTGACCGTTTCACAAGTTATATGTGCATCCGATGCACCGGTTTATAGTAACCAACTTATAAAATTTGAGCTTTTAACTCAATCAATAATGCAACACAAGTTGCCGCTATATTTACATGGAAGACTCTTTTCATCTGTTTTCCATCTTTTTCACTATAGCACAAGTGAGAGGTTTTCGTCAATGATTTTTTTGATTTATATTAGAAAAAATTATAGAAAGGGTTTTCTAATAAGCATTTTTGTGGTAAACTTAAAACAAGATAACAAGGAGGGATTGGTCATGAAAAAGAGAAGCGCTTATGTGGCTTATGTTTCTACTTATACGATTGGTGACAGTCATGGTATCCGCGTATATGATGTGGATATGGAGCAGGGTAGATTTATAGAAAAGGATAAAGTAGAGATATCAAATTCTTCTTATATTTGTGTTTCGCACAATAAGAAGTATTTATATTCCATTACTGATTTTGGAGTAGAGGCTTATTCCATTCAAGTTGACGGTACATTAGAGCTGATTAATTTTGCACCGATCAATGGTATGCGGGGATGTTATCTTTCTACAGATTATACGGACAAGTATTTGTTTGTGGCAGGGTATCATGATGGTAAGCTTACGGTGCTACAGCTTTTAGAGGATGGTTCTATCGGTAAGATTACAGATGAGATCTTCCATAAGGGGTTGGGAAGTGTGGCAGAGCGGAACTTTAGGCCACATATCAATTGTGCTCGTATGACCCATGATAATAAATATCTGCTGGTGGCAGATCAGGGAATGGATCACGTGAATATTTATAAGTTTTATTCGGACCGCGGAAAAGTAAAATTGGTAGATGTGCTTCGCAGTGAGTTGGAATCTGCACCCAGGCATATTAAGATCTCCAAGGATGGCCGTTATATATATATCGTACATGAGTGGAAGTGTTTTATTGATGTGTATACTTATGAGGAGCGAAAAGGGGATCCCCATTTTGAGAAGATTCAGACTATCGTTACTACAGACCATGGCAGTAACGATGCAGCCAGTGCGTTGAGCTTTTCTGATGATTATAAGTATCTGCTCAGTTCCAATGCAGGGGATAATACCGTGATTCTTTACGATGTAAATATGGAGGATGGAACACTGACGCGTAATTTCTGTCTGCCTGTCAGCGGAGATTATCCGAAGGACGCAGAATTGTTCCCGGGAAGTAAGTTCTTGGTGTCACTGAACCATGAATCCAATACCATGACATTCTTTAAGGTGGATATGGAGGCGCATACAATGGTTATGAACGGCCCGGAGATTCCGGTAAATCAGCCCAATTGTATTGTCTTTTATGAATTGTCTAATTAATAAAAACCGGCAATGACTGTCTTGGTCAGTGCCGGTTTTTATTGAGTACTGTTTTAGTTCATATTGGATGGACGATAGAAAGATTCTAAGGAATCCATACGGGCTGACATGTTTATCATCATAGCATCCAGAATCGTAATGGCAGTCATGCACTCCATGACTACTACAGCTCGGGGTACGATGATGGGGTCGTGGCGCCCTTTGATCTGTAAAGAGATCTCTTCACCGGTCTGGGTGACAGTCTGTTGTGTCCGGAAAATAGAAGGGGTCGGTTTCACGTAGGCGCGGATAATGATATCACTGCCGTCGCTGATGCCACCTAAGATGCCGCCGGAATGGTTGGTGGTCTTGATGACCAGTCCATTCTGCATGTGGAAAGAATCGTTGTTCTGGCTGCCTTTGCGCAAGGAGACTTCTACGCCGTCACCAATCTCTACTGCTTTCACTGCACCTATGGACATAATGGCTTTGGCTAAGTTGGCATCCAGCTTTTCAAAGACCGGATCACCGATACCGGCAGGTATACCTGTTATCACACATTCCATGCAGCCACCTGCGGAATCATTGTTTTCTCTGGCTTCCTGAAGATAAGCTAAAGCCTTTTCGTTGGCTTGTCTGTCCGGCATGGCAGTGGGAGTGGCGAAAATGGCTTCTTTGTCGAAGTGTGTGTCATCGATAACGATAGGACCGATGCTGCGGGTATAAGCATATATCTGGATACCCAGTTGTTTCAGAATTTTTGCTGCAATAGCGCCTGCTGCCACACGTCCAAGGGTTTCTCTGCCGGAAGAGCGGCCGCCACCTCTGTAGTCACGAAAGCCGTATTTGGCATCAAAAGTATAGTCAGCATGCCCCGGGCGATAACATGTTGCAAGGTTGCCATAATCTTTGGATATCTGTGAAGTATTACGAACCATCAGAGAAATAGGTGTTCCTGTGGTTTGTCCTTCGAACACTCCTGAGAGAATTTCTACCTCGTCAGATTCCTTTCTCTGAGTGGTGATGTTACTCTGGCCGGGCTTTCGGCGGTCAAGGTACTGTTGAATATCTTCCTCTGTGAGAGAAAGACCTGCGGGGCAGCCGTCAATGACTACGCCCAATGCTTTGCCGTGGGATTCGCCCCACGTGGTGATACGGAATATATTGCCAAATGTGGATCCTGCCATGTGTACCTCCAAGTTTTACGGTTTTGCATAGTCACGCCTGGTGTGCGGCAGGCTGATTGCGCAAAACTGTAAATGAAATATATATTATATAGAGATTATATATAATGTTAAGGGAAATGGCAATGTTTTTTTGAGAAACTTACAAATGTTTTAATTGATTTTTGGTTAAAAAGGGTATATATTATGAGTGTGTCTAGGAAATGAAAAGTGAAGACCCAGATGAAGGAGCAAGAAGTGATGGAAGATCAAGTTTTTATAAAAGAAAAACTACAAAGTGTTTGTGACATTTTTCAGGTTCCCGGTACCCTGTTATCCTGTGAAGAGATCAGTGTTGGTAATGTTAATAGTACATATAAAGTGAATTATCTATGTCCGGATGGAGAAAAGAAGTCTTACATGGTACAGGACTTAAATACTTATGTATTTAAAAGTCCCATAGAAGTCATGGAAAATATCCACAAGGTAACAGAATTTATTCGTCAGAAGTATCCCGAAAAGGTTTCTATGCGTTTTTATCATACCGGAGATGGGAAGACATATTTTTTGGAAAAGAACAGATTTTGGAGGCTTTTTGATTATATTTCATCAGACACTTATAATGTAACCAATGATTTGGAAGTGGTGCGCAGTGCCGGAGAAGCTTTTGGTGAGTTTCAGATGATGCTGGGGGATTTTGATGCCGGCAGGCTTCATGAGACGATTGTTGGATTTCATGACACCTGTAAGCGATATGAGAAGCTTAAGGAGGATGTACAAAAAGATCCTTTGGGAAGAGCTGCCGAAGTAAGTAGAGAACTGGAATGGTTGTTTTCCGTAAAGGATAAGGCTTGTAGTCTGACTGATATGTATCAGCGCAATGAGTTGCCCCTTCGTGTGACGCACAATGATGCAAAGATTAATAATGTATTGTTTGACAAAGAGACTAAGAAAGCGTTGGTGGTGATCGATCTGGACACGGTGATGCCCGGATTGGTGGGGAATGACTTTGGGGATGCCATCCGTTTCGCGGCCAATTATGTGGCAGAAGATTGCCCGGAATATGATAAAGCTGGGATCAATATGGAGGTATTTGCAGCCTTTGCAGAAGGATTTTTAGAGAAAACAGCTAAGACTTTGACACCAAACGAGATAGGTACCTTGGCTTTGAGCTGTTTTACCCTGACAACGGAGCTTGCGGTTCGTTTCCTGGATGATTACATACTTGGAGATCCTTATTTTAAGACGGATTATCCGGAACATAATCTAGTGCGCACTCGCTGTCAGATTGGGTTGGCGCAGGATATGTTGGTTCATATGGAAGATATGGAGCGGGTGATCAGGGAAGCTGTGAAGAGATAACGCATAGAAGAATTTGTAAAAATTTTTAAAAAAAGATATTATTATTTGAAAATTTATGATATACTTAGAAATGTATTGAAAAGATTTCACCGTGAAAGGAAAGAAGGTATGAATGCAGTATACGAGAAGCTGATGAACTGCTATCAATGCGTAAGGGAGAAAACGGACTTTGTGCCGGAGGTTGCGATTGTTCTGGGGTCAGGTCTGGGAGATTATGCAAAGCAGATCAAGGTGGTGTATGAGCTTCCTTATTCTGAGATAGAAGGGTTTCCCGTGTCTACGGTTCCCGGGCATGCCGGGAAGTTTATCTTTGGTTTTGTTGAAGGAATCCCGGTGGTGTGCATGAAGGGAAGAGTGCATTATTACGAAGGATATCCGATTACGGATGTGGTGCTTCCTACCAGGCTGATGAAGCTTATGGGGGCGAAGATTTTATTCCTGACCAATGCGGCAGGTGGAGTGAATAGTACGTTTCATGCGGGTGATCTGATGCTGATTAGGGATCATATTGCCTGTTTTGCACCGAATCCATTGATCGGTCCTAATATTGATGAACTTGGTGTAAGGTTTCCTGATATGAGTCATGTTTATGATATGGAACTTCAGGAGGTTATTCGTGATACGGCAAAGGAGCAGGGAGTGTATCTGCAGGAGGGTGTATATGCGCAGCTTACGGGTCCTTCTTTTGAGTCTCCAGCGGATATCCGTATGATGCGTGTGCTGGGGGCAGATGCAGTAGGGATGAGTACTGTGGTGGAAGCAATCGCAGCAAATCATATGGGTATGAGAATCTGTGGTGTGTCTTGCATCAGCAATCTTGCAGCGGGGATGTCGTCCCAGCCCTTGTCACATGAGGAAGTGCAGGAGGCGGCCGACCAGGCAGCACCTAACTTTACCAGATTGGTAACGGAAAGTGTGAAGAAGATAGGAAGGCTTGTTAAATAACATGTTGCATTATATGTGAGTAAAGGGGGTAAGGGATGAGGAAGGCGGAAGCATTGAATGAAGAAATGGCAGTGATGTTGGTGAAAGCTGCGATAGATGTCAGGAACCGGGCATATGCGCCTTACTCTCATTATCAGGTTGGGGCAGCGCTTCTTTCAGCGGATGGCAGGATTTATCAGGGGTGTAACGTGGAGAATGCCTCTTACGGTGCTACTAATTGCGCAGAGCGGACAGCTTTTTTTAAGGCAGTCAGTGAAGGGGTATGCGAGTTTACAGCCATTGCCATAGCAGGTGGGCTTAAGGACAAGGAAATCTCTGATTTTGCTTATCCATGCGGAATCTGCCGACAGGTGATGCAGGAATTTTGCAAGCCGGATTTTCAGATTATTGTGGCGAAGAGTGAAGTGGATTATCAGGTCATGACTTTGGCTGAGTTATTGCCCCATGGGTTTGGAGGAGCTTCTATCGTATGAATATCAGATTGTACAATGCCGTGATTCTTACCATGGAAGAGGATAGGTCGGTTTTTCAAGGAGAAATTTGGATTCGAGATGAGAAGATTGTGGCAGTGATTGAGGAAGGAATGGACTCTGATGAAAGAGGTGTGACCGGCATGGGCTTAGCAGTGATCTGGGATGCGCAGATTGACTGTAAGGGCAATCTGTTGATGCCGGGATTTAAAAATGCCCATACCCATTCCGGCATGACCTTTCTCAGATCTATGGCAGATGATCTGCCTTTGCAGGAATGGCTGAATGATAGAGTGTTTCCGCTGGAAGCGAAGTTGACGCCGGAGGATATTTATCATTTGTCTCAATTGGCGATTTTGGAATATCTGACATCCGGAGTGACTTCGATATTTGATATGTATCTGGATAATGATGCTATGGCCCGAGCCTGTATGGACATGGGAATGCGCTGTGTTTTGGCAAGCGGGCTGAATGATTTTACTTCATCCATAGAGAAGATGGAGGAAGATTTTTGCAAGTGGAATCTGCATCAGAGTGTGATGTCGGGCACGAGGCAGAATAATAGGAAAGCGCTGATCACATACAGGTTGGCATTTCATGCAGAATATACTTGTTCAAAGGAATTGCTAAGTCAGGTGGCTGCTTTGGCAAGACGCTATCAGGCTCCTGTTTATACACATATGGCTGAGACTGTCAGGGAAGTGCAAGACTGTAAGCAAAAGTATGGTATGACGCCGGCTGTGTTTCTGGATGCTCTGGGAATGTTTGAATATGGTGGCGGCGGATATCACTGTGTGCACATGAGTAAAGAGGACATGGATGTGTTCTCAAAGCATGCTATGTACGTGATCACCAATCCCGGATCTAATATGAAGCTGGCCAGTGGTATTGCTCCCATCGCAGAATATGTCAGAAGGAAGATTCCGATAGCCATTGGAACCGATGGCCCTGCCAGTAATAATTGTCTGGATATGTTCCGAGAGATGTTCTTGGTGACAGGGTTAAGCAAGCTTAGAGAGCAGGATGCTTCCAGTATGGATGCCTCAAAGGTATTGCAAATGGCCACCGTAAACGGTGCTAAGGCTATGGGGCTTGAGGATTGTGATGTGCTTGCCGTCGGGAAAAAGGCCGATATCATCATGATTGATCTGCATCAGCCCAATATGCAGCCCATTCATAATATACCCAAGAATCTGGTATATAGTGGCAGTAAGTCTAATGTATGCATGACCATGATAAATGGGCGGATTCTTTATCAAAATGGCGAATTTTATGTGGGGGAGAGCCCGGAGTGTATATACGCCAAATGTAATCAGATTGTAAAGCGATTGCTTAACAATAAAACTCTCTAATAATACTACATAGGAGGAGAAAACAATGTTAGAGAAACTTTTCAAGCTCAAAGAGCACAAAACTGACGTCAAGACAGAAGTTATGGCCGGTATTACCACGTTTATGACCATGGCTTATATTCTGGCTGTCAACCCCAACATCCTTTCTGCATCAGGTATGGATGCCAAAGCCGTTTTGCTGGCTACAGCACTGGCTTCCTTTATCGGTACCATGTTAATGGCCTTTTTGGCGAACTATCCTTTTGCGTTAGCACCCGGTATGGGACTGAATGCGTATCTGGCGTATACGGTAGTATTGACCTACGGCTATTCCTGGCAGATCGCTTTGTTGGCTGTGTTTGTTGAGGGTATCATCTTCATCATCCTTTCCATCACCAATGTGCGTGAAGCCATCTT
>JAZQGM010000145.1:0-2877 GCA_045540075.1 Acetatifactor sp.
TTTGGCGTTCCAGAAGCAGCACAACCTGAAAGAAGATGCAGAGGTAGGGCGGAAAACCTGGACGGCTGCGCTGAACGAACTGAACTGAATATACGTAAGTATATGGACGGGGCGAGATGCCCCGTCTTTTTTTATTTTTTAAATATATGTATTGACATATACGGTATATAATGCTATACTTATATCAGAAACAAGGAAGACATATTTCAAAGGAGGTAAGCAGATATGACGAAGTACAGAGGTTATTACATTGATAAGGTGGTCTTCACTAGTAAGGAGGACATTGATTCCTTCATTAAAGAGAAGGCAATCAAAGCCTACAGGCAGGCGATCCGCTTCTTCCTGAGGGACTCCTCGATGGAGACGAGCATCTTTGCCGATCAGAAGGCCGAATACCTCCACAATGAATGTGGGATGAGTTGGTCAGAGATCGAAGAGATCGAGATCATAGAGATGGGAGCCTGATGGCTCCCAGGAAAGGATTACAACATGGAACTTAACAACGAACAGAACATCGCTTTCATGAATGACCCACGCAGAATTGCGGCACAGAGGGAGCTTAACGAAATCGTCCGCCACATTTCCACCGATCTCAAATCTGACGGTAGTGCAATGTATTACCTGACTGTGCTACCCCCGATTTTGAAGAAACTGGAAGCTGCCAATGAAAACCTCTCAATTGTGGAGGCCGCTGTCGCATCTGAAATCCTGAATCAGAACCATTTCCATGGTTAATAGTCAATCCCACCACGGAGGTTACGAAGGCAGAAAGGAGAACAAGATGAATTACAAGGGATTTGATATTGATGACAGTATGTACGGAATGATCACCGTCCAGTATTGTGGGGACGATCTTGTATTCGATTCTGTAGAAGAAGCTGAGCACTTTATTGATGAAGTCACCAGAGAAGAGGAGGGCTGAGGGATGCGATTAAAATATAGATTTGAGTACCGGATCAATAAGAAGGGTGCTGAATGTTTCCGGTCTGACTCTTTGGAGCAGACCAAGGCCAAGCTTGAGGAGCTGAGCTCCAAGAGGCCAGTATATACGATGCAGAGCAGATCCAGAAGATATATGCCAAATGGAATGCCATACGATAACTGGAGTATATGGAGCTGAGGAGGGTGTGATCATGAAGACTCATAAGGTGCTCAATGTAGAGTGTAAAGGATACTGGTTTGAGTGCATCGAAACTGAAGGGAAAGAGGATCCTTACACTCTGTATCTTGTGTGGTGGAATCAGGGAAAGCACAGGAAACAGATGATGAAGAGCAAGAGCTTCACTGAAGTCCTGGCAAGACTGATTAAAGCTTATGACATTATAGATAAGGAGGTGGCAAATAGATGAAGGATCCAAGGATGGAATACATCCAGAAGCTGGAGACCATGTTGAGCAGCGTATATGACGCTGCTCAAATCTATATTATTTCCAATACTGCGCTCAAAGCGCTCTCGGACTATGAGATCACTGAGCGCTGTACCGAACTGGCTCCGCTCGATGATTTCAACGAGAAGATCCTGAAGCGCTTCCGGGCCTGTCTGCTGATCGAGGGCAAGGCTGAGAGTACGGCTGCCCAGTATCTTAGGACCTGCAGAAAGCTTGAAGATCTGCTTCATAAGAGGTACGATGAGGTAGGTGTATATGATCTGCGCTACTTCCTGGCACTGGAGATGGAAAGAGGCCTCAAGTCCTCCACCATGCAGAGTTACCGGGCAAACCTCAGTGCGTTCTTCTCATGGTTAACCAATGAAGACCTAATTCCAAAGAATCCATTTCTACAGATCGCAACTATTAAGTGTGATAAGAAGGTCAGGAAAGCCTTCTCAGATGTGGAACTGGATGCCCTGCGGAGTGCCTGCAAGCGGACCAAAGAGAGGGCGATCCTTGAGGTCCTTCTCAGCACCGGGATCCGAGTGGCAGAGCTGGCATCCATGGAAGTGTGTGACATAGATCGGATCGCCCTCTCTGTCCACGTGAGGCACGGCAAAGGATCCAAAGAGAGGATCACCTATATCAGTGAAGTAGCCATGAAGCATCTTATGGCCTATCTGACCGGGCGTAAGGAAGCAGGGCCGATGCTTCTGTATAATAAGAACCATGAGGCGATCAGCACGGATGGGATCAGGCACATACTGAACACAGTGGCTGACCAGGCAGGTGTAGCAGATGTGCATCCGCATCGCTTCCGCAGGACCTTCGCAACGGTCATGTACAAGAGAGGGATGCCTGTGCAGGAGATTCAAGCACTTCTTGGACACAGCAACATTAACACGACTATGCTGTACATCCAGATGGATGACACGCAGCTGCAGGCATCATATAAAAAGCATATAGCATGAATTATCAAAAAGGGACATTTGGCAAGGTGAATGTCCCTTTTTGATAACTTAAAACTTCCAGTGAATCTCGATATCTTCACCATCCAGATAGATCACATCTATTAACTCAAACAATACGGCCCGGATCTCTTCATAGGATCCGTGCTCTATCAGCTCCTCAAATCCTCCGACCATGGTCCGGATCCTGTCCCGGTCCAGCTTTGTCTTCGGATAATTCTCCAGCTGAGCCTCCAGCTGAGACTTCTTCTCAGTCAATTGAGCGATCTTCGTTTGCAGCTGAGTCACTGGCATCTGATCAAGGCCGTACAGATCGAGGAGTCTGAAGATCTGTTTCTCGACCTTGGAGATCTCCTGCAGCAGGACACCTCTGTGATCCTCTTCCTGAGGCTGCTCAGGTATGTACTCCGGATCCAGAGAGAGCTGCTTGATCTGACCAAAGATCATCTCATCAAGCACATCCATTCTCCAGTTTTTATTTTTACAGCTTGGATCCTTGATCAGATGAGGAGATCGCTTAGATCTGGAATCACAATAAT
>JAZQGM010000146.1:0-2543 GCA_045540075.1 Acetatifactor sp.
TCGAACGGGCAGGCAAGTTTCAGTTGGAAAAGGTACTACAGATGGGGATTCCCAAGCCTTATTGGAGCAGACTGCAGAAGGGGGAGGTCATCACAGATGGCGATCAGACCTATACGCCGGATATGGTGCTGGGAGAGCCCAAAGAGCGCCTGAAGGTTACGTATTGTACAGATACCAGGCCCACAGAAAGCATGGAGAAGCAGGCCAAAGGCTCAGACCTTCTGATTCTGGAAGGTATGTATGGAGAACCCGATAAGCTGGTAAAAGCCAAAGAGAATAAGCACATGACCATGTATTAGGCGGCTAAAATTGCCGCAGCAGCAGAGGTGTCGCAACTTTGGCTGACACATTATAGTCCGTCCATGACCCACCCGGAAGAATATATAAAGGATGTAAAGAAGATTTTTCCTCAGGCTATAGCGGCCAAGGACGGCAGAACGTTGGAACTGAATTTCGAGGATGAGGAATAAATTATGAGTGAGACAAAAGATGTGTTGATTCTGGCAATCGAGAGCTCCTGCGATGAGACAGCGGCTTCCGTAGTAAAAAACGGAAGGGAAGTGTTATCCAATGTGATTTCTTCCCAGATCGATCTGCATACACTTTATGGAGGCGTGGTACCTGAGATCGCCTCCAGAAAACATATAGAGAAGATTAATCAGGTAATCGAAGAAGCACTTGACAAGGCTGGTGTGATGCTTTCGGACATTACGGCCATTGGCGTGACTTATGGTCCCGGTCTGGTGGGTGCCCTGTTGGTGGGGGTATCTGCCGCTAAGGCCATCAGTTTTGCCACAGGGATTCCTTTGATCGGTGTGCATCATATTGAAGGGCATATCAGTGCTAATTTTATTGAAAATAAAGAGCTGGAACCGCCGTTTATCTGTCTAGTGGCTTCCGGCGGACATTCTCATCTGGTAGTGGTCAAAGATTACGGTGATTACGAAATTGTGGGGCGCACCAGAGATGATGCGGCAGGAGAGGCTTTTGACAAAGTGGCAAGGGCTATCGGCTTAGGATACCCGGGTGGACCTAAAATCGATAAATTGGCTAAGGAAGGCAATCCTGATGCTATTCATTTTCCCAGAGCAAAGGTGGGAGAGAATGAATATGATTTCAGCTTCAGTGGCCTGAAGTCAGCGGTATTAAATTACCTGAACGGATGCCAGATGAAAGGTGAGGAGATCTGCAAGGCGGATGTGGCGGCATCTTTTCAAAAGGCAGTGATCGAGGTATTAGTAGAGCATTCCCTTCATGCAGTGAAGGAATTTGGTTATGATAAATTTGCGATTGCAGGCGGTGTGGCTTCCAACTCATCGCTACGGGCAGCTTTTGAAGAATCCTGCAGCAAGCAAGGTGTGACATTTTATCATCCATCACCTGTTTACTGTACAGACAATGCGGCGATGATCGGTGTTGCAGGTTACTATGAATATATCAAAGGAGTACGCAGCGGTTATGATCTGAACGCGGTGCCGAATCTTAAATTGGGTGAAAGATAAAGTCTGTGCGCATGGTTTTTCAGAAAGCAGGAGGAACACAGATGGCGGATGGTAGTAAAACGATAGCGATCGTACTGGCGGCAGGTCAGGGAAAACGAATGAACAGCAAGAAGGCGAAGCAGTATCTGCTTTTACGGGACAAGCCCATTCTTTATTATTCTTTGAAAGCCTTTCAGGAAAGCAGGATAGATAATATCATTCTGGTGACAGGAGCGGCGGATAGGGACTATGTCCGTCAGGAGATCGTAGAGAAATATGGATTTACAAAAGTCTCTTCCATTGTGGAGGGCGGGAAGGAAAGATATCATTCGGTTTATAATGGTCTACAGGCGGCAAAACAATATACATCCGGGGAAAGCTATGTGTTTATTCATGACGGAGCACGACCTTTTGTGACAGAAGATATGATCGAGCAGGCTTACGCATGTGTGAAGGAAGAACGTGCCTGTGTGATTGGAATGCCTGTAAAAGATACCATTAAGATCGCTGATGAGGCAGGATATGCAGCAAATACGCCAAAGAGGAGTCTGGTATGGATGATTCAGACGCCCCAAGTGTTTGTATTGTCATTGATCACCGGGGCATATGAGGAGCTGATCAGCAGGGAGAAGCAGTTATTGCAGGATGGTGTGCAGATCACAGATGATGCCTGTGTGGTAGAACTTTTCACTGACTGCAGAGTAAAGCTGGTAGAAGGCTCTTATGAGAATATCAAGATTACCACACCGGAAGATCTGAAGGTGGCTGAACAGTTTATACTGTAACAGTTCAGCCAGAGACGGTATGGGGATGAAAAATTGTGCTTGCACGAATTTTCATCCCCATACCGTCTCTGAGGGAGCGCTCGTTTATGAGCAAAAATGAGCTGCGAAGCAGCGGAGAGCCCCGAAGGGGCGGTTGTGCGAATGAGCGCGGGCTGAACGTCACTAGGATGTTACCGTTACTTTTTGTTAGGGTAGATGAGTAAAGAACAGGTCTGACAATGACCGAAAAATTAGCATTTTATATACGATGAAAAATTTTTCAAAAAAAAGTGAAAAA
>JAZQGM010000147.1:0-7826 GCA_045540075.1 Acetatifactor sp.
CACCCACTGTCTCAATGCGGAAGGTCTTGGCACCGTCCACATCAAATTTACGGTCACCTACCATGTAAACCTCATCATACCGCGGTTGCCCACCCGGGAAAAACTGATGCAGCACCTCCTGGATCACCTGGGGCTTCTCCACACGCTCTCCATTTAACTCACTGCCCACTACCACTTCGAAATATTTATCAATCTTAAAGTGCTTCAAGATCCGTTCCACAAACACTGTAGGCTTGCTGGAAGCCACTGCCAGATGCAAGCCTCCTGCCTTCAGTGTACGAAGCAGATCATGAATACCTCCATACAACTCATTTTCAAAGATACCGGTGTCTTTAAATCTCTCACGATACTTCTCCACGGCTCTTTCAGCCTGCTCACTGGTCATATCGTAATATTTCATAAAGCTGTCCTTCAAAGGTGGCCCGATAAAAGGCTCCAGCTTATCCACATCCTCCTCCTCGATACCAAAATCCTTCAATGCATACTGCACACAGGTAGTGATTCCCACCTTCGGGTCTGTCAATGTCCCATCCAGATCAAATAAAATATATTTCTTCACTTCTTCTGTTCCTTTCTAAAAGCTTCTGATCTTATCTCCATCATCTTCCGTATTCTCAATACACCGGATGCACACATCATAGCCGACTGACTCATTTACCTGTACATGTACTGTATCTCCCACCTTATGTCCCAGCAATGCCTTCCCCAAAGGAGATTCATTGCTGATCAGCCCTTCCAACGAATTACCTCTGACGGTAGTGACGATCTTGTAAGTCTCCTCCATCCCATCATCCACAAATTCCACTGTGACTGTATTATTGATTCCCACCTCATCGGCTGCCGAGTCCTCAGAGATCACCCTGGCAGTCCGTATCATCCTCTCCAGATACCGAATGCGGCTTTCATTTTGGTTCTTCACCTTCTTGGCCGCATAGTATTCAAAATTCTCACTTAAGTCACCATGGGCCCTGGCTTCTTTTACATCTTCCAACGCCTTGGGGCGCACCACCAGCTTCCGGTACTCAATCTCTTCCTCCATTTTCTTAATATCACTTGGAGTCAACTCGTCGTACATCTCTTACTCTACCTTTCACAACTGAATCCCATAAATTACCGCCACCGCCAGAATGATCTGGATAATGGCAAAACGGAACACTGTCTGGGTATTGGACCAATCCCAGACCTTTCTCACATGGTCATGCAGCGGTGTGCGCACATTCTTCAGTATATGTATCTTACAAAACCGAAGCAAAGCCACCTTCACAAGTCCCAGACCACCGTCCAGTATCAACACCAGCGCCACCGGAATGTACAAGAAAGGACATCCCGTCTTCAAAATAGCGATACTGATAAACAGTCCCATAGCCCGGGAACCCGCATCGCCCATCATCAATCGGCTGGGCGTGGCATTGTACCACAGATATCCCAGAATACACACTGCAAACAACAAAATCAGGAAGGCAAAATCTCCTCCCACACCTTTTATCATATCGATCAGATAAATCGTCATGATGGTGATAATGGTCAGCGTACCGGACAACCCATCCACACCGTCAGAGCAATTGGTCACATTCACAGAAGCCCACACCAACACCACTACACCTAACGCATATACAATGGGAGGCAATGTAAACTCCACCCCAAACAGAGCCAGTTTCACCACATTTGAATTAAATTTCAAAAAAGTAAGTGCCACCATGGCTGCCACGCACAAATCCAGAAATCCCTTCTTGTACTCTCCCCATGGTGTCCTGGACGCATCATCCAAAAATCCGGTGGTCATACTGATCACGATCAAGATCAGATAAATCAATAACTCTGCATTCATCGGCGCAAACAAAAGTACAGCCGCTACAAATGCCAGTACAAAGATAATCCCCGCTCCTCTCGGCTTTCCTGCCGACTTCTTCCCATCATGGGCAAAATCGCGCCCCGCATCCTTGGGTAAATACTTGCTGAATTTCGCAGTAGCCGCCACAGTAGCCGCAAAGGCAAACAGAATCCCGACAAAGGCTGTAAGCGGCGACATCGTCTCCGGCAACAGATTTAGTATCATATCCTCTCCATCCTTTTCCACATAAAAAAGTATCCGCCTTTGATACGGATACTTTTATTTTAACTTTGCTTAAGGGGAATGTCAAGTGAAATTAGGTAAGTGCCTCAAAAGATGGCGTAATTAGTCCTATTTCAGCTTCACATTTGCCATACTGTCTTCATTATACGTAATCCTCTCCCCTTCTGATTCAGTCTGCCATTTCGTGGAACCAATACAAGCAATTTACATCCTATCGATACTGCATAAACTTATTTCTTACCGTTAAAATATTCCTTAGTCAGCTTACATACAATCTTATATAGTCCCAAGATACCGATCAAGTTTGGAATCGCCATGAAACCGTTCATGGTCTCTGAGATACTCCAGATCAGCTCCAGACTGCCCACTGCACCTACCAGGACAACAGCCACATAGATCAGTCTGTAAACCCACACAGCCTTAGTGCTCTTGAACAAAAACTGCACCGATACCTCGCCGTAATATGCCCATCCCAAGATGGTAGAAGTAGCAAAGAAGATCGTCGCAAGTGTGACGATAATACCCCCCAGGCCCGGAATAATGGCATTGAATGAAGCAATCGACAGCGCCGCTCCCTGATATTCACCTGTATTCCAGAATCCTGTGGTCAAGATCACAAGGGCAGAAAGGGTACAGATGATGATGGTGGTAAAGAAAACTTCAAACATTCCCCAAAGTCCCTGATCTACCGGATTCTTGGCACTGTTTATTATCTGTTCCACTTCAGCTCTTCCTCCTAAATGCTAAAATCTATACTATTCGATTGTGACATATCCCTTCTGATATTTGCTGTAAACATAGCAAACTTAGTAGGATATTACACTACGCTATCTCTTGAGGCACTTACTGAAATTGGAAATTCCTCCATTCCATTTTGCAAACAGCTTCGATACAAACTTAATTCACTGCATAGTACATAATCCACTTGCCGCAATTTCCATTCCAGATGCCACTTATCTGTCATATAAAGCATACTTGGCTCCCAGCCTAATCGAGAGTCTGCTTCCACCAGCGGTATCGTTTTTTCTGTATTTTGCCTTTCAGCTAATAGTAGCTTCTCCATTTCATCAAAAACTTCTTTCAGCGTTGCTTTGTCCTTTGCTGCATTCATACGACACTTTAAGAGATACCATTCTTTTGCATGAATACCGGTCAAAACGCTGCAATAGATAAAGTGGCTCAAATTTATAAGTTCCTCAAGATTCTGATTCTTGTCTTCAATCTCTTCCAGCAATACAATGCCTTGTTCAATCTTGTTCAACATTTTTTTCAAGGACAAAAGTTCCTGCGGTACACGTAAAGCCACCAAAGAATCCAACGGATGCATCTCATCAGAGTAAAAAGGAAAGCAGATCCGATTGCCAAACATTGCTTTGGGATCAGATGGAATCGAAATCATCCGTTCCAAATTAAAGGGGTACGAGGGACCCACACGAAAAGCACCATACTGATCAGAATCATTGGGTGTAAAATATGTAATAGCTTCACTAAAGCTTCTCAGCCCCTTGTCTACTTTCTCATAAGCAGACTCTCCATAGCTGCTGACCAGAATCTTCTTTAACAACACCTCCAAATCAGTTCTGGGTTCCCAAAATGCCCATTGAGATAACTTGCTTATAAAGGAAGGATAAAACCCATAATGATGACTTTCCATAATTCCGCAAAGTCCCCATTCATCATGAGCTCTGTACATCCCCAAGTAACGCTTTATCCACTGATAAGGCATAGGTTCATAGGGAATGACACCCAAGTCCCATGTAAGTCCACCTGTATTGGTCATGGAATATAAACGTATGCCTCTCTTTTTAGCCGCCTCCGCCTCACTTTTAAAATAAGCTCCGGGACCTTCAAATGCCAATGTATAATCTGAGCAATGCCCGGCAGCCATACCATAGGTTCTGGGTTCAAACATCTCAAAAGTTGCCAGCAAAGAAATGTCTGTGGGAAGAGACTCAATAAGCTTCAGTCTCGCAGTCTCTGGCTTAGAGCCCCAATTATAAGTCCAAAATACAATATCCGCATCTGACTTGTACTTCCTAATAATCTTCTTAATCAGATTCAGCCATACAGGATAGTCTTCGCAGGGCCACCATCCTGCTGTCGGCTTTCCGCTTGGAATACCATCTATCAGCGTCTGGTTTCCGCGCCCGGGTGCTATATTTGGATCTTTACTGGGAAATTCTACTGACTCTCCTACTAGCGTGACCCCTTTCAGCCCAGGACATTCCCGAAACAATCGACCGTAACTATTTTCATAGTAAGCTTCTGCTTCCGGAGATTCCGGACTCATCTCACTGATAATGTAACTGTATGCATACACATCAAGCCCATATCTTGCTGCGCGGCGAATCAAATCATTAAAGTCCATGTACCCATCCGGAGTCATATTCACATCTTTGGTAAACACCAGTATAGCATCTCTTCCCTGATGCGCAACTACTGCCAGATACTCGTCCGGATATTTGTCTAATCCATAACCTGAGTGAACCATTCTGGGAGAAAACATCGGCTCCATACTAAGGTTTCCATATGACATGGCAGGAGCACCTTCAAAAGTCATATTATCCTCTAGATAATAAACTCCCTGTGCAGCTCCACGGGACGTGTTACCCAAAATGGTAATGCCATTTTCGTCTGTCAGAATCGTGAATCCATCTTTTTTTAAACCATCATGCTGTTTGGCGTTACTCACACTACTAATTCGAATACCACCGGAAGGTTTCGATCCATATACCAAAACTGCGTCCACTTCCATGGAAATTCTTAGAAAATCCTGTAAATCCTGTGCCGCCGTTTTTACCACTTCATCTTCCAGAGAATTTACATAGATCTCAACACCACTTTGGCAAAAATATTCCTCTTTTTGTGGAAATCTATTTTTCTTTCTTGCTTTTGGTTTATGCAAAATTGTCATTCTACTTAGGAAATCATATGCATTTTCTTTCATCACAGCATCCATTCCTCTCTTGCTATTTATCTCTTACATATTGATCCAACTGACAGCACATCTGAATAAAAGTACCACTTCCATGGAGATCATTAATGCATCTATTGCGGCTAATATAATATTCGTATGTGCCACTTTCAATAGCAGTGCCCTCACAAATATCGCCAAGCAGCAATCTCCCTGTTTCATCATAAGTAAGAGAGTTTATAATCCCGTTGTATGCTTTTTCTGCATATTGAAGATATTCTTCTTCCAAATACCCCTTTCTTACTGCTTTCACAATAGCATAAGTTAACAGACAGGAGCAAGAGTTTTCGTGCCAATTGCCCTCATGGCCGCCTTTATCGATTACTTCATACCATCTTCCATCAATAGGATCCTGATAACGCACAACAGTCTTTAACAACGTATTGATCATTTCCTCCAAAGATTTTTGTCCTGGGTAACCTGCCGGAATATAATCAAGCATGTCACAAATTGCCACAGCATACCAACCAAGAGCGCGCCCCCATACCTCCGGTGACAGACCAGTCTCCGGATCTGCCCATTCCGCCTCCTTGGAACAGTCCCAACCATGGTACAACAGACCATTCTCCTTATTACGTCCATGCTCCCACATGATTTTAGCTTGTAGTATTGCTAAGTCAAAAAATTCCGTTTTTCCCGTTTTAGCTGCATACATTGTACAAATGGGACCTGCCATATACAATCCGTCCAACCACATCTGTTGTTGGCTCAGCCACCCATGCCAGAAGCCCCCATACTCATTTTTACGATAATATTTAAGGCTTTCTACGAGATATTCAATATTTTTGAAATATTTTTCCTCTCCCGTCTTTTCAAAAATCTTAAATAATAGAGTACCTGATTTTCTAAAATCCAAAGAAAGCAGACTTGCCCAGCCCCCTGTTTCCCTTAGCATTCCATCTTCTTTTAAATTAAAATCAACCCATTTTTTAATATACTGAAAATATTTTTCTTCATCGCATCTTTCATAGATTCTTTCAAGACCGGTTAAAAACACTCCATCATAATAAGCAAAGAATTCAGCAGCAAACAATTCTTGTGGCTTATACTGACTCATAATAGCGTCAGCAGCCTTTTTTCCATATTCAAATGCGTCCAAAAACATACGTTTCCCCCTTCTTATCCCTTAATGCCCGTAGTTGAAATACCCTCTACAAGACTCTTCTGGAAGAACACGAAAATGATCAGAATGGGCACCAAAGAAAGTGCTGACATTGCAAGCAAAGGACCATAGTTGGTCACATATTCATCCGAAAACTGCTTGAGTGCAAAAGCTACCGGATACATAGAGGGCTTATTCAAATAAATCAGTGCAGAATAGTAATCCCCCCAGGCACCGATAAAGGTTAGCACTGCCACCATGATTACAGATGGTCTGACTAATGGAAGCATAATATGGCGCAACAAGCCAAACCAACCACACCCATCAATCCTTGCAGCCTCATCCATTTCTCTAGGAATATTCTTCATAAACTGCATCAACAAAAAGATATAATAAGGTTCACCCAAGAAGTCCGGAACAAACAGCGGCAAATAAGTGCCCACCCAGCCTAGACTGTTGAATAACAGGTATCTGGGGATCTGTAGAACCATGCCCGGAAGACACATACTTCCAATCATTAACATAAACCAAAAGCTTCTGAACTTAAATTTAATCCTAGAAAATCCATAGGCAATCAGTGTACAGGAGGTAGTAAGTGCAACCACACGGATTGCCGCAATAAAAAACGAGTTTTGATAGTAATTTGTAAAAGTGTATTTGCCGGATCCTTTCCATCCTTCATAATAATTTTCTAGAGTAAATCTCTCTGGTATCAGCGAGGTTGCAGTCTGCATAATTTGTGACTCTTCTTTAAAAGAAGACATGATCAGCCACAAAAGCGGATAAAGCATTAGTACACAGAAAGCTAACATCAGCGTATGATAGACAATCTTACCTACGTTTATTTTTGTTCTATTTAATTTTTTCATTTTTTCACTCCTGTTATGAATTTTCGTCCTGATAAAACACCCATGCGGACGAAGATCTAAATACAAGTGCAGTCAATGCAATCAGCACCAACATTAAAAACCATGCCATGGCACTTGCATAACCCATATGCAAAAACTCAAATGCCTGTCTATACTGATACAGTCCATAGAACAACGTAGAATTTAAAGGACCTCCGCTTGTAACCAAAAAAGCTGAACTAAAGGACTGCAAGGATTGGATGATACTATTCACCAAATTAAAGAATATCGTCGGCGTAAGCATGGGTAAAGTGATGGCAAAGAATCGTTTCACCGGTCCTGCTCCATCCACAATTGCAGCTTCATACAAAGAAGCTGGTATTCCCTTGATTCCCGCCAAAAATACTAACATCTGCGTTCCAAACTGCCAAACCGCCAAAAGAATTAATATATAAAGAGCTGTATCCGTATCATGAAGCCAATTTACAGTAGGAAGTCCCAACTTAATTAGCAACTGATTGATTACACCTTTCACATCCCACATAATCTTCCAGGTCATAGCTATGGCAACACTTCCTCCCAATAGAGAAGGAATGTAAAAGATTAGCCGATAAGCTCCTGTTAGCTTTGTTTTCTTAGCAAGAGCCATAGCAACCAGAAGAGATACTGCCATTTTGCAGGGCACAAAAACCAGTGCATACTTCCATGTTACTCCAAACGACACCCAGAATTTATTATCCTGTGTAAACATCTCAATATAATTCTGAATGCCTACCCATTCAGGCTTCCGTAATACAGAATAATCCGTAAACGATAAGTATAAAGAAT
>JAZQGM010000148.1:0-7869 GCA_045540075.1 Acetatifactor sp.
GGCGATTTTGCGAATGGGGCGCGGCTGAACGTGACTAGTGCCCGCTGAACGAATGGAGCGCGACCAAACATCACTGGTGCGTCTTAACGGACAAGTCGGAGGCCAAGCGGTCTTAGGAAGACAAGTCCAAACAGCAACTCCTTGGCTCACAGAACGACATGGCTACGATCCGACTTGGCGATTTTGCGAATGGGGCGCGGCTGAACGTGACTAGTGCCCGCTGAACGAATGGAGCGCGACCAAACATCACTGGTGCGTCTTAACGGACAAGTTACGCCACACATCACTAAAACAACAAGCAAAGGATGGTACCCCAAAATGACTGACGAGAATAGAAAACTATTAGAACGAATCAACGCCTACGCAAACGATGTCCTAGGCCAGATCGACCCCCAAAAAGTACAAGTTTCCCTACAGTTGGACAAGCTTAGACCCATCATGGAAGAGATCGCCGAAGAACGCGGCATGCTTCTTGAAGATGTATTTATCCTATATATGGATCTCCAAAGCATGGCTGCCTGCAAAACAGAGGAAAAACTACGTGAAGACCTGCAAGACCTGAATGAGGGAGACGGAATGCCCATTCTCTTCCGTTAATCAACCCCTTTATGAACCATAACAAAAACAGCTGATCCCACAAGCAGACCAGCTGTTTTTTGTCATGTTAATCATTTACATATGGAACTTACTTCACTACTCTCACACGGAACACACCATCAATAGCCTTCAGTGTCTCAATGATCTCAGGCGTAGCCGCTGATTCCACATCCATCATGGTATATGCCACATCACCCCGTGATTTATTGATCATGTTGGCAATATTAATACCATTGTCACCAAAGCATGCAGTGAACTTAGTGATCATATTGGCAATATTCTTATGGAAGATAGCAATACGTCCTGCATGTGTGCATACACCCATATCACAATTAGGATAGTTCACACTGTTAGAGATATTACCATTCTCCAGATACTTCATCATTTCTTTCACAGCCATCTTAGCACAATTATCCTCAGACTCTTCTGTACTTGCACCCAGATGAGGAATTACAATACAGCCTTCTTTCCCTGCTGTGGTAGGGTTGGGGAAATCCGTTACATAACGGCGAATCTTGCCATCTTTAATTCCCTTCAGCACATCTTCTTCATTGGCAAGCAGATCTCTTGCAAAGTTAAGCAAGATCACACCATCTTTCATCTTCTGAATAGCTTCTGCATTGATCATACCCTTTGTAGAATCCAGAAGAGGCACATGCACGGTAATAAAATCACAGTTGGCATAGATATCATCTACACTAAATACATGTTTGATTTTGCGGCTAAGGCTCCATGCAGCATCTACTGAAAGATAAGGATCATAACCCAATACTTCCATACCAAGGCTTTCAGCTGCGTTAGCAACCTTAACACCGATAGCTCCCAGACCGATGATACCTAACTTCTTACCCTGAAGCTCTGTTCCGGCAAATTTCTTCTTCTCTTTCTCGGCAGCTTTAGCAATATCAGCATTATCTTTGGATTCTTTGACCCACTGGATACCGCCTACCACATCACGGGCAGCCAGAAGCATACCGGCGATTACCAGTTCTTTTACACCATTGGCATTGGCACCGGGAGTATTAAATACCACAATACCTTTCTCAGCACATTTATCCAAAGGAATATTATTTACACCTGCACCGGCTCTTGCCACTGCAAGCAGCTGTTCGGGAAGCTCCATCTCATGCATGGATGCACTTCTTACCAGAATACCCTCTGCTTTATTAACCTCGTCAGTCAAGGCATAATTGGCTGTCAAATTCTCCAGACCCACATTAGAAATGGGATTCAGACAATGAATATTAAACATTTGTATTCTCCTCTTCAAACTTCTTCATAAATTCTACTAACTTCTCAACACCTTCGATAGGCATTGCATTATAAATGCTGGCTCTCATTCCACCTACGCTGCGGTGTCCTTTCAGATTCTCAAATCCGGCAGCCTTAGCTTCTTTTACAAACTTGGCATCCAGATCTGCATCACCGGTTACAAAAGGAACATTCATCAAGGAACGGTCTTCCTTGCGTACGGTACCCTTGAACAGTTTGCTTTCATCTAAGAAATCATACAGAACTTTAGCCTTTTTCTCATTATATTCCTTCATAGCTTCCAGACCACCCTGTTTCTTCAGCCATTTGAAGACTTTGCCACAGATGTAAATGCCATATGCAGGCGGTGTATTGTACAGGGAATCGTTGTCTGCATGAATCTTATACTTCAACATGGTAGGTGTGCCGGGCAACACATCCTCTGTGATCAGATCTTCTCTGATGATCACGATCACCACACCTGCAGGTCCGATATTCTTCTGTACGCCACCATAGATCACACCATATTTGGTCACATCAACAGGTTCGGAAAGGAAACAGCTAGACACATCGGATACCAAAGTCTTACCCTTTGTGTTAGGAAGTGTCTTAAACTTGGTTCCATAAATGGTATTGTTCTCACAAATATATACATAATCAGCATCCTCGCTGATAGGCAGGTCAGAGCAATCAGGGATATATGAGAAAGTCTCATCTTCTGAAGAAGCAATCTTGTTGGCTTTACCATAAAGACAAGCCTCCTGATAAGCCTTCTTAGCCCACTGGCCGGTTACGATGTAATCAGCCACTTTGTTCTTCATCAGATTCATAGGAATCATGGCAAACTGCTGGCTTGCCCCACCCTGTAAAAATAATACTTTATAATTATCGGGTATATTCATAAGCTCTCTCAAATCAGCTTCAGCTTCTTTAATAATCGTCTCATAAGCCTTAGACCTGTGGCTCATCTCCATAACGGACATACCTGTCCCCCTGTAGTCAAGCATCTCTTCTGCTGCTTCACGAAGCACTTCTTCAGGCAATACTGCCGGTCCTGCTGAAAAATTATAAACTCTGGACATTTCTTTTCCTCCACTTGTTAAAATTCTAACCAACTTAAAATATAAAAACCATTTTAGTCTTTTTGCGCGCTTTAGTCAACTGCATTGTTAAATTATTTTTAATTTTAGTACTAAAGTACTAATAAAACATCACAACCGGTATTCCAATCTCAACGTTTTCATAAATTTCTTTCATAGCATCATAGGGTGTATTAATGCAGCCATGAGAACCATTTTTCTTGTAGATTTCACTGCCAAAGCTTTTTCGCCAGCTTGCATCATGAATACCGATATTGCCATTGACAGGCATCCAGTACTTTACAAATGAAGCATAACCGGGGCCTCGAAGGGTTCGGTTTCGCTGCATGGAGTATACACTGTAGATTCCTTCCGGAGTGCCCATCCGTTTACCGGTACAGCCTGTCACAATATCCGTATCCACCAGACATTCTCCATTTACATATAAATACATCTTTTGCTGTGTCATATCAATCTCGATATAGGTATCTCCGATATCGTTCTTCCCTCTATGATATGCACTTTGCTTGTATATGGGAACATGAGTTTCACTGACTCCCTCAGTCAGCACAGTGTAAAGATACTTTTTTTCTTCCTCACGGTCGATTAATGTGCCATAAGAACCTTTTTTAAGGGTTATGATATCACCTCTGGTGGAACAGAAGGTTCTTTCTTTTTTATAGGTATCATATTCATCTGCAAGAGCATCTATGAACGCATCTACCTTTTCTTTGGAGATATATAATGATCCATCTTCTTTGGTCCGAAAGAAACTCTCTTCTCCTCTTTCCAGAAACTGACTGATTATGGAGGCGTCCAGCTTTATCTGTTCATCTCCCATATCATAGATGATCTCCAGACTTTGAAATGACAAAACCTGCTTCCATTGTGCAAGAGTATCTTCCTGTTTTGCCGTAAGAGGCATGTCTTCATAAACTCCTACCCTCTTGAGATCGATCACAGCTTCCCTTACCGGCTTTTCTTTTGTTCCCTCCATTGTATAAGCTTGACAAATCTTTTTAAGCTCATCTTGTAATACTTCAAAAGCTTTCTCTTTATTCAATCGTCCCCCGGTAGTGTCCTTCAGTTCATAACCTTGCTCAGTAAGCACAATATCCACCTGTGCCTCTTTTTCACATTCTTCCTTTACAAATGGCAATTCATCAAAAAAGGCTTGCAGCTTATCTTCATCATAAGAATATTGTGGACTCATCATAACCCCAATATCGTTCCCAATCCTTCCTGCCCATAACAGGGGATTCTGGGAAACAAGATATTGTTCTAAGAAAAGCGTATAATCTTGGCGTAAATCTATTTCCTCCGGCGTCAGGGGAAAACTTCTGCCCTCCCCATCCTGAATGATAATATTCGGAGCTTTTGTTTTCTCCAAAAGCTCCGAGTTCACTTCCTCTATGGTCTTACCGGTACAATAGACACCGTTGATCCATGTATTCACGGAAAAACCCTTGCTGTAATACCATGCGATCGCCAAATAGGCCAGTCCACCGACTACACACAGTATTACCACTCCCATCATCATCTTTCGTGTATTATTCATGTTATCAGCGCCTATGCGGCTGCCCCCATTTTTTATAATTATGCCTCTTTGTTCTTTAGGTCGTCTCCGTCAAATACTTCACTGATGGGCGCACCTGCCGGAACCATAGGGAATACCTTGTCATCTTCCGGAATCACGCACTCGATCAGTACCGGTGCTTTCAGGGCGATAGCCTTGCGGATAGCTGGCTCTACTTCCTCCTTGCATGTTACGCGGATCGCTGCACAGCCAAGTCCCTCTGCCACCTTACAGAAATCTACCTTATCATTCAAAATGGTCTGAGAGTATCTCTTACCATAGAATAATGTCTGCCACTGACGCACCATACCCAGAACATGGTTATTGATCACCACCTGAATAATGGGAATATTGTTACGACTTGCGGTGGCAAGCTCATTCATATTCATACGGAAACATCCGTCACCTGCGATATTGATACAGATTTTGTCAGGCTGACCCACCTGGGCACCGATACATGCACCAAGCCCGTAACCCATGGTTCCTAAGCCCCCTGAGGAGAGGAAAGTACGGGGACTAGTATATTGATAATACTGTGCTGCCCACATCTGGTGCTGCCCTACATCGGTTGTAATAACAGCTTTCCCTTCCGTCACTTTATCAATTGTCTCTATCACATAAGGGCAGGATAATGCCGTATCGTCATACTTCAGCGGATACTTTGCTTTCAACTCCTGAATATGAGCCATCCACTGACTGTGATCCTGCTTAGGCAATCTGCTGTTGATATCCTTGAGCACTCCCTTCAGATCACCCACAATTGCAGCATCTGCATGGATATTCTTATTGATTTCAGCTGCATCAATATCCATATGTATGATGCTTGCATTCTCTGCAAACTTCTTAGGATTGCCCACAACACGGTCCGAAAATCTGGCACCCATGGCAATCAGAAGATCGCAATCACTGACACCCAGGTTAGAGGTTTTGGTACCATGCATACCGATCATACCAGTATATCTGTCACTCTTGCCGTCAAAGGCTCCTTTTGCCATCAAAGTATCACATACAGGAGCATCCAGAAGCTCTGCAAACTTAGCCACTTCTTCACAGGCTTCAGAAGCCACTGCACCCCCTCCCAGATAAATATAAGGCTTTTTCGCTTTGGTAAGAAGTTCCATCACTTTTGCCATATCATCTTCCGTGTAGTGATCCATTCTCTCAAGAACCTTAGGTTCTTCAGGCGTATACTCACAGATTGCTGCTGTTACGTCCTTGGTAATATCCACCAGCACAGGACCGGGGCGTCCGCTCCTTGCGATGTGAAAGGCTTTACGGATGGTATCAGCCAGAATCTCTACATTCTTTACAATATAGCCATGCTTGGTAATAGGCATGGTCACACCTGCGATATCTACTTCCTGGAAAGAATCCTTACCCAGCAAAGGAAGGTTCACGTTGGCAGTGATGGCTACCATGGGAACAGAGTCCATATATGCTGTTGCGATACCTGTTACCAGATTGGTGGCGCCGGGACCACTGGTGGCCATACATACGCCTACCTTGCCTGTGGCTCTGGCATAGCCGTCAGCCGCATGGGCTGCGCCTTGCTCATGAGAAGTTAATATATGATTGATTTCGTGAGAATGCTTGTAAAGAGCATCATAAACGTTCAGGATCGTACCGCCCGGATAACCAAAGACGGTATCTACTCCCTGCTCTTTCAGACATTCTACAACAATTTCAGCACCTGTTAACTGCATTGATTTATCCTCCTTATTTCTCGGACTTACCGGGAACATCAAGTACTGCACCTCTGTTACCACTGGTCACCAGTTCACGATATCTGGACAGATATCCGGTGGTTACCTTAGGCTCCCTGGGCTGCCATTTTGCTCTTCTTTCTGCCAGTTCTTCGTCGGAGACAAGCATATCCAGTCTGTTTTCCGGAATATTAACACGAATTATGTCACCTTCTTCTACCAGCGCAATAGGGCCGCCTACAGCTGCTTCCGGAGATACATGTCCGATGGATGCGCCACGGGACGCACCTGAGAAACGTCCATCTGTGATCAAAGCCACACAAGAACCAAGTCCCATACCTGCAATCGCAGAGGTAGGATTCAACATCTCTCTCATACCGGGGCCACCCTTAGGACCTTCATACCGGATCACCACCACGTCACCTGCAACGATCTTACCGCCTTTGATGGCTGCAATGGCATCTTCTTCGCAGTCAAATACTCTTGCAGGACCTTCATGTACCATCATCTCAGGTACTACTGCAGAACGTTTTACCACACCACTGTCAGGAGCCAGATTGCCTTTCAGAATAGCGATACCACCGGTCTCGGAATAAGGGTTCTCCACCGGTCTGATGACTTCAGGATTCCTGTTCACACAACCGGCGATATTTTCACCCATGGTCTTACCTGTTACAGTCATCACATCAAGGTGAAGCAGATTCTTCTTGGTCAGTTCATTCATCACTGCATATACACCACCTGCTTCGTTCAGATCTTCCATGTAGGTAGGACCTGCAGGTGCCAGATGACACAAGTTAGGCGTAACTGCGCTAAGGTCGTTAGCCACATCCAAATTCAGATCTACACCGGCTTCCCTTGCAATTGCAGGCAGATGTAGCATAGAGTTGGTGGAACAGCCAAGAGCCATATCTACGGTCAAAGCATTTAAGAACGCTTTCTCTGTCATAATATCTCTGGGCTTAATGTCCTTCTCTACCAATTCCATGATCTTCATACCCGCATGCTTAGCCAGACGAATCCTTTCGGAATAAACTGCCGGAATGGTACCGTTGCCCTTAAGTCCCATACCGATTGCCTCTGTCAGACAGTTCATGGAGTTAGCAGTATACATACCGGAACAGGAACCACAGGTAGGACATACCTTTTCTTCAAACTCAGCCAGCTCTTCCATAGTCATGGTACCGGCTGCTACACTTCCTACTGCCTCAAACATAGAGGACAAGCTTCTCTTCTGTCCGTGTACGTGACCGGCCATCATAGGGCCACCGGATACAAATATGGTAGGAATATTCAGTCTGGCCGCAGCCATCAAAAGTCCCGGAACATTCTTATCACAGTTAGGGATGCACACCAGACCGTCAAAGCCGTGTGCCAGAGCCATACATTCGGTACTGTCTGCGATCAGATCTCTGGTTACCAGAGAGTATTTCATACCGATGTGTCCCATGGCAATACCGTCACACACTGCAATAGCAGGGAAAACCACCGGCATACCACCGGCCATAGCTACGCCCATTTTCACTGCCTCTGTGATCTTGTCCAGGTTCATGTGACCGGGTACGATCTCATTGTAAGAGCTGACGATACCGATCATAGGACGTCTGCGCTCTTCCTCTGTATATCCTAATGCATTAAAAAGACTTCTATGGGGTGCCTGCTG
>JAZQGM010000149.1:0-45074 GCA_045540075.1 Acetatifactor sp.
CCCAGCATATCATCTGCCGGGAAAGACAATCCGCAGTCCACCACAATAATACTGTCCTCATACTCGAAGGCAGTAATGTTCATTCCAATCTGTTCCAGTCCTCCTAAAGGGATAATCTTCAGTTTGGAATCACTGTTATATATTTTTTTCTTCAATCAAATTTACCTCCAACTATACCAGATCTACATCTTCCAGCATGTTCTCAAACACACCGGCTACCGCTTCTAATTCTTCATCATCAGATACAATGGTAAAAACACTCTCCTCCTCACCATCCTTGGACATATCCTTCAGGATCAGTGCTTCACCATCGCCTTCTTCACAGTCTGTTACCAGAATATAATTAAATCCTCCGATTCTGGTCTGTTCTAACACATAAAATTCTACCGGAGCTTCTCCATCCGGTCTAAACGTTATCTTCTCCAACGGTATCTTCCTTTCTCATGTTCCGTCTGTCCAGGTATCCTTGCAATATCAAAGATGCAGCGATCCTGTCCACATGTTCCTTTCGATGCTCCCTACGGATGCCTGCTTCCATCATGATCTTGTCTGCGGCAACCGTAGTCAGTCTTTCGTCCCAGAAAGTCACGGGCAATCCCGTTCTCCTCTCCAGCTTTTCCTTAAATTCGTGGGTCAGTTCTACACGGACTCCTTCCGTAGCATTCATATGCTTGGGAAGTCCCAGCACGATCTCTTCCACTTCGTATTCCAAGATCAGCTCTTCAATTCTCGCAAGAGTCTGACGCAGTTTGTTTTCCTCCTTGCGACGGATGATCTCTATTCCCTGGGCAGTCAAAAGTAAGGCATCGCTGATCGCCACACCTACTGTCTTAGACCCAAAATCCAAACCCATGATACGCATGGATCTCCTCCTTACTTCCAGTTATTCTTCTTAATGTATTCTATCAAAAGTTCCTCTACCAGTTCGTCACGCTCTACCTTCATGATCAGATTTCTGGCCCCCTTATGGCTGGTGATATAAGTAGGATCACCACTCATGATATAACCCACAATCTGATTCACCGGGTTATAACCCTTCTCTGTCAATGCTTCGTATACAGTAGACAGTACCACCTTTACAACAGATTCCGGCTCTGTCTCTACTCTGAAGAATTGTGTGTTTTCCAAATTTTGCATAGTTTCCTCACATCTTTCTGTACGGTTCGTCTTTTCTATTCTTATCTTACCCTATCTTGAAAGAAATTTCAATCAAAACTATTGCATTTCAGGATTTCATCTGTGAGAAATTCTGTCACAAAGACCTTCTTCAGGCAATTTGACATATTCTGATCTGTCTTCATGGCAACTTTGACATAATCAGCTGTGTGGCCTACCCAGAAAAGTTCTCCGTTTATCTCTTTCGTCTCTTCAAACAGTACCTCAGTCTCTTCCCCTATGTAGTGGCTTCTGAAATTCTTCGACTGTTCTTTCTCAAGCTTAAGCAGCCTGTTGCTACGAATCGTCTTCACCAGATCCGGCACCTGATCCTTCATCACTGCCGCTCTGGTTTTCTGACGCTTAGAATATTTAAAAATATGCATCTCATAGAAGCTCACTTTCTCAAGGAAAGCAACTGTCTCTTCAAATTCCCCTTCTGTCTCTCCCGGGAATCCCACGATCACATCCGTGGTAATGGCCGGGTAATCATAAACGTCACGAAGGTTCTTCACACTTTCATAGTATTCCCCCACAGTATAATGTCTATTCATGCGCTTTAAAGTTTCATCACATCCGCTTTGCAGAGACAGATGAAAATGAGGACACACTTTCTTAAGCCGTGCCAGTCTCACCGCATTTTCAGCTGTGACCACCCGCGGTTCTAAAGAACCGATCCGGATACGCTTAAGACCTTCAATCTCATGAATCTGTTCGATCAGATCAATGAGCTTACTCTCACCTCGATAATCATGTCTGCCTTCTTCCTTAAATGCTTCCTCACTGCGCCCCTGCTTAAATGCTTCATCCTGAAAATCAATGCCATAGGAACTGATATGGATCCCTGTCAATACCACTTCCTGATAACCGGCTGCCACGATTCCTCTGATCTCCCGCAGAATATCCTCAGCCTTCCTGCTGCGCACCCGGCCTCTTGCATACGGTATGATACAATAGGAACAAAACTGATTGCAGCCATCCTGAATCTTAATGTACGCCCTGGTATGCTCTGCGGTCTGCTTCAGCGTCATTTCCTCATAGTCACAGGCGTCATTCACATCGATAATGGTAGTATTATGAAGGGTCTTAGTCTGTTCCTGCTCTGCCAGATATTCCTCCAGAATAGGGATCAAATCTTTCTTCCTGTTATTTCCAATAGCCAAGTCTATACTTTCATCCTGCAAAGCCTTCTCACCGCCGGTCTGAACATAGCAGCCAACCGCTACAACAACCGCTTCCGGATTCATTGCCTTGGCCCGGTGAAGCATCTGCCTGCTCTTCCTGTCGGCTATATTAGTAACCGTACAGGTATTCACGATATAGACATCAGCCACCGTATCAAAAGGCACAATATTATAACCTTTTTCTTGTAACATTTGTTGCATTACGTCAATTTCGTATGAATTTACTTTACAGCCCAAGTTGTGTAATGCTATATTTTTCATAATAAAAACTCCACTATTTTTGTATCCTTTTCTCATTGACATTTCTCCCCATACCCTTTAATATGTTATCAGAAGGTATGACAAACAGATAGGAGGTAACATACAATGAAGACCGTTCAGATTTCTTTAAACTCAATTGACAAGGTAAAATCCTTCGTTAACGATATTACCAAGTTCGATTATGATTTTGATTTAGTATCCGGCAGATACGTGATCGATGCCAAATCCATTATGGGCATCTTCTCACTGGATCTTTCCAAGCCCATCGACCTGAACATTCATGCAGAAGGCAACACCGAAGAAGTGTTGGAAGTTCTGAAGCCTTACATGATCTAATCGAAATAACTACGAACGCCTTAGGTTTTGCCTGAGGCGTTCTTCATTTACTCAACAAGGATAACCTCATCGCTCTCAAGTGCATTTTGCACCAATTGTTCAATCTGCTCGTCCAGGTTTTGCTCATGACGGCGGATGACATTGATGTTAGGCTTGGTAACCGGGTGCTTGGCCACAAAGATGGTGCAGCAGTCCTCGAAGGGCTGGATGGAGGTCTCGTAGGTGCCGATCTTCTCTGATACTTCTACGATCTCCTGTTTATCGAAGCCGATTAAGGGCCGATATACAGGGAGCTCACAGACTTCGTTGGTTGCCGCTAAGGATGCCATGGTCTGGGAGGCCACCTGACCAATGCTTTCACCGGTGATCAGGCCCAGGCAATCAGATTCCTTGGCAATGTGCTCAGCAATACGCATCATATAACGGCGCATGATGATGGTCAGCTCCTCATGAGGGCACTTCTCATAAATGTAGAGCTGGATGTCGGTGAAATTGATCACGTGCAGGTTAATAGGTCCGGTATAACGGGATACCAGCCGGGCCAGGTCTACTACCTTCTGCTTGGCACGCTCACTTGTATATGGCGGAGCGTGGAAATAAACAGCGTCGATCTTGACGCCGCGTTTGGCGATCATGTAACCGGCTACGGGAGAGTCAATACCGCCGGATAACAGAAGCATTGCCTTGCCCCCGGTACCTACCGGCATGCCTCCCGGACCCGGAATGATTTCGGAATAAATATAAATTTTCTCGCGAATCTCCACATTTAACATGATGTCTGGATCATGGACGTCTACCTTCATCTCGGGGTAAGCTTTTAAAATAGCTTCTCCCATGTCCATGTTGATGGTCATGGAATCCTTGGGATAGTTCTTGCGCGCACGTCTGGCTGCCACTTTAAAGGTCTTATTGCGGTCAGGGTATACGTCTGCCAGGTATTTGATCACAGTATCACACAGCTTCTCAAACCCTTCATCCTCCACATGCACTACCGGGCAGATGCCGGAGATACCAAACACAGTCTTAAGCTGCGCCACTACCTCATCAAAATCAAACGCACTCTGGGCATCTACATAAATACGTCCCTGGGTCTTGTGAATCAGGAACTCTCCATCACATTTCTTTAATGCAAATTTAATCTGGTGCACCAGTGCATCTTCAAATAAATATCTGTTTCTTCCTTTTATGCCGATCTCGGCATACTTAATCAAAAAAGCTGTAAACATAATTTTCCTCGTTCTATCTTCTGGTAAACTTTCGTAACATAGGAATCATACCATACATTTGCTCCAATGTATAGAGTATTTCTTCTTCTGTGGTAAATACAGAGAAAGAAAATCGAATGGTGGAGGAAAGCAGGTCCTTGTCAATACCCATGGCTTTCAGTGTGGCTGAGGGCTGGGGCTTACGGGCTGAGCAGGCGCTTCCTGCCGATACATAGATTCCCTTATCTTCTAGCGCATGAAGCAGCACTTCGCTTCTCACACCGTTTACGGACACGCTCACAATGTGAGGCGCAGTTTGCTCTATACTTCCATTCAGCAGACCATTGATCTGCACACCATCTAACTTTTTCACACCTTCGATAAACATTTTCTTCAACCGATACAAGTGCTTCTCATCCTCATCGAGATGAGCATACATCATCTCTGCGGCTTTGGCAAGCCCTGCGATTCCGGGCACATTTTCCGTACCGGAACGAAGATTCTGCTGCTGTCCGCCTCCAAATAAAATGGGTTGAATCTTCACTTTGTCATTCACATACAAAAAGCCTGCACCCTTAGGTCCATGAATCTTGTGTCCGCTGACAGACAAAAGATCAATGTTCATCTTCTTGGGATAAATCCTGGCTTTGCCAAATCCCTGCACTGCATCCACATGGAATAAGGTATTCGGATTCATGCACTTAATTATGGCTCCGGCTTCCTCTATGGGCTGTCTGGCACCCACCTCATTGTTGGTGTGCATGATAGACACCAGAATGGTCTGTGGGGTCATAGCCCTGCGTAGGTCCTCCAGGCAGATTCTTCCCCACTTGTCTACCGGCAGATAAGTGACCTGGTATCCCAGAGATTCCAGGTGCTGCATGGTTTTTAAAATGGCAGGGTGTTCCACCTGTGTGGTGATCAGATGTTTTCCTCTACGGTTATTGGCCATGGCACAGCCCACCAGAGCCAGGTTATTGGATTCCGTACCTCCGGAAGTAAAGAGAAGTTCCTTCTCATTTACCTTCAGGAGTCTGGCCAATGTCTCTTTGGCATAACGGACATAATTTTCGGCTGTCACGCCTTTCATGTGAAGGCTGGAGGGATTGCCATAATCCTCGCACATAATCTTTGTCATCAATTCCGCCACTTCGGGAAATACCTTTGTGGTGGCGGAATTATCAAGATATACTTCCATAAAATATTTCTCTCCTCTATAGACGGATCCGTGTACCGGCCTGATGAATGGGCTTTGCATAGGATACGCTAACTTTCCGTCTGGGTTTCATATATTATTATATGCAGTTTTCCGGTTTCTGCGCTGTCTACTCTTCCAACTGATACATGATCCATGCCATAACAGTAAAACCGGCAGTCTCTGTCCTAAGGATACGTTTCCCCAAGGTAACAGGTTCTATCCCGGCTGCTAATGCCAGATCAATTTCGGCTTCTTCGAAACCACCCTCAGGACCGATAAATACTGCAATATCCTGTCCCGGCTTAAGATCATTGATCAGGGACTTGGTGCGCTCCATTCCCTCTGCCAGCTCGTAAGGAATCAGCTTTACATCCATGGATGCAGCCTTAGCTATAGCCTCTTTAAAGCTCATTACATTACTGACCCGGGGGACGATACGGCGCTTACTTTGCTTGGCCGCTGCCTCAGCGATCCCCTGCCAGCGGGCGATCTTGGCCCCTGCCTTCTTATCTTCCAGCTTGACTACACAGCGCTTGGTGGCCACAGGTATAATCTCATATACTCCCAGTTCCACTGCTTTCTGAATGATCAATTCCATTTTATCTGCCTTGGGAAGTCCCTGGAACAGATACACTCTGGAAGGCAGCTCCATGCCATCCTCCTTGACAAAGCGAAGCTCACAGACCACTCTGTCATCTTCTATGGAAGTGATGCCACAGCGATACTCCTTGCCGTCGACACCATTACTCACAGCGATCTCCTCACCGGGCTTCATCCGCAACACGTTTTTGATATGATTTACATCATTGCCGGTAATATATATTATTTTACCACAAATCTGGCTGGATTCCACAAAAAATTGATACATTTTTATTTACTCCTAAATCGGATTTTGCACTGCACACAGCAACGTAGTGTAGGTATTCCTGCAAGCTTATTTTTTCCGTGCAGTGACACTGACCCACTCACCCTGGTAGGTCACCTCCAGCACTTCAAGGCCTGCTGCCTTTACTGCGTCTACTACTGTCTGTTCCTTGTCATCAATGATACCGGAGGTAATGTAAATTCCACCCTTTTTCAACTGGTGCAGGATCACAGGCGTCAGAGGCACCAGCACATCTGCCAGAATATTAGCCACCACAATATCATAGCACTCGTAGCCAACCTTATCCTGTATCTCTTTGTCTGTGATGATGTTACCGATCATCATATCAAATTTCTCCGGTGCAATACCGTTAGCTTCACAGTTCTGGGCTACTGCTTCCACTGCACAGATGTCAAGATCTGTACCTACTGCATGCTTTGCCCCAAACATCAAGGAAAGAATGGCCAGGATGCCACTGCCGGTTCCCACATCCAGGAGCTCTGTGTCAGGAGTAATATATTTACGCAACTGTCTGATACACAACTGAGTAGTCTCGTGCATGCCGGTACCAAATGCGGTGCCCGGGTCAATGTGAAGAACCATTCGGTCCGTATCCTGAGGCGCTACATCCTCCCAGGAAGGGATTACCAGAATGTCATCTATATAGAACTGGTGGAAATATTGCTTCCAATTGTTGATCCAATCAATGTCCTCTGTCTCATCCACTGTGATCGTACCCTCACCAATGTCCATGAACTGGCGCAGTTCTTCCAACTGCTCCTCCACGTTCTTCATTACGGTCTCTACATCGGTGGCTTCTCCCTGCACCTCCAGAGTGCCGTCTTCCTTCTCTTCCACAAAAAAGCTCAAATATGCGATACCGTCATCCTCCGGTCCGTCGGGTAGGATGTCCACAAACATCTGCTCTTTTTCCAGTGCGGTCAAGGGAATCTTGTCCTCTATCTGAGCGCCCTCCAGTCCGATATCATATAATGTACTGATAATGATATCCTCTGCTTCTGTGATGGTTTTTATCTTAAATTTTACCCACTTCATCGTTCTTCTCCTCTGCATTCCATCTTTTATTAAGCCTATATATAATATAATTTTCTTTCTGCCTTATGTCAATAGGTTATTTCATCTCCAAAAAATAACAGACAAAGCAATCATATGTAGACAGCCCTGTCCGTTGTATCATTCTTTTACTTATTTAAAAAACTTCTTTTTCTTCCCTTTGCCGTCATTGCCTTTATCATCCGATGACGCTTCCTTGGCTGCATTCAGGGAATTTCCGCTCTCTGCATCAAACTGTTTCAACAGTTCCTTCGCCTCATGGCTCAGCTTATCAGGCACCTGTACCACCAGTGTCACATAGTGATCCCCTCTGATATCCGGATTCCTCCAGGAAGGAACACCCTTGCCTTTCAGGCGGATCTTGGTATCAGTCTGGGTACCGGGCTTCACTTCATAGATCACTTTGCCATCCACAGTATCGATGACGATCTCACCGCCCAAGGCTGCCACTGCAAATGACATGGGCACTGTGGAGTAGATGTTCATATCCTGACGCTGGAAGATAGGATGACGTCCAACCACTACCTCTACCTTTACATCGCCTCTGGGACCACCATTTACGCCGGGATCACCTAAACCGGGCATCAGAATTACCTGGCCATTGTCGATACCTGCTTTGATTTTTACAGCATAGCGCTTATTCTGAGACACATAGCCGGTTCCGCGACAATCGGAACACTTCTCTTTGATGATCTTACCTGTTCCGTTACAATCGGGACAAGGCTGTACATTACGAACGGTTCCAAAGAAGGACTGCTGTGTGAATACTACCTGCCCCTTACCCCCGCACTTGGAGCAGGTCTCAGGACTGGTACCGGCTTTGGCACCACTTCCGTTACAGGTCTTACATGCTTCCTTCACAGTCAGTTCAATGGTCTTCTCACATCCAAAAATCGCCTCTTCAAAAGTAATGCGCACACTAGTGTAGAGTGTGTTGCCCTTCATGGGGCCATTACTACGGCTGCGACTACGTCCGCCTCCGAAGAAATCACCAAAAATATCACCGAAAATATCACTGAAGTCGGCACCGCTGAAATCAAAACCACCTGCACCGCCGGCTCCGCCTTCGAAAGCAGCATGGCCAAACTGATCATACTGACGTTTCTTCTCAGGATCGCTTAAAATAGCATATGCCTCGGATGCTTCCTTGAACTTCTTCTCCGCTTCCGCATCTCCCGGATTCATATCAGGATGATATTTCTTTGCCAATGCCCTGTAAGCTTTCTTGATCGCAGCTTCATCTGCATTTTTATCTACACCGAGCACCTCATAGTAGTCTCGCTTTTGTTCTGCCATAACTTACTCCTCGATTTCTTATCAACATTTTAGAATACTTACTATGAATGCAAGACACACAGAGGAACCAAAGTTCCTCTGCGTTCTGTCACATACATATTATCTATTTATACTTCGCGGAAGTCTCCGTCGATCACATCATCTTCCGGAGCACTCTGTCCCGCCGCTCCGTTCATGTCAGGACCTGCACCTGCTGCGCCCTGTGCCTGCTGCATGTTCTCATACATCTTGGTGAACAGAGACTGTGCACTGGTCATCAGCTTCTCCTTGGCAGCCTTTAATTCATCCAGTTCGCTGTCGCTCATTTCCTGATCTTTGGTTCTCTCCAGGATAGCTTTTACAGCTTCCATGTCTGCCTGCACCTGAGTCTTATCAGCTTCAGGAATCTTGTCTCCTACTTCTTCCAGAGCCTTCTCAGTCTGGAATACGAAAGAGTCAGCATCATTTCTTGCTTCCACAGCTTCTTTTCTCTTCTTATCCTGTGCTTCGAACTCAGCAGCTTCCTTTACTGCCTTCTCGATATCTGCATCGGACATGTTAGAGCCTGCAGTAATGGTGATATGCTGTTCCTTACCGGTTCCCAGATCCTTAGCGGATACGTTTACGATACCGTTGGCATCGATGTCGAAGGTAACTTCGATCTGAGGAACACCACGACGTGCAGGAGGGATACCATCCAGACGGAACTGTCCAAGGGACTTATTGTCTCTTGCAAACTGTCTCTCACCCTGTACTACGTTTATGTCTACTGCGGTCTGGTTGTCAGCTGCAGTAGAGAAGATCTGGCTCTTCTTGGTAGGAATGGTAGTATTTCTCTCGATCAGTCTGGTAGCTACACCACCCATGGTCTCGATGGACAGGGACAGAGGAGTTACATCCAGAAGCAGGATATCGCCTGCGCCTGCATCGCCAGCCAACTTACCACCCTGTACGGAAGCACCGATTGCTACGCACTCATCAGGATTCAGAGACTTGCTGGGCTCTTTGCCGGTGATCTGTCTTACCTTATCCTGTACAGCAGGGATACGTGTGGAACCACCTACTAACAGTACCTGACCCAGATCAGCATTGGTAAGTCCTGCATCTCTCATAGCGTTCTGAACAGGGATAGCAGTTCTCTCTACCAGATCTCTGGTCAGATCATCGAATTTTGCACGGCTTAAGTTCATATCAAAGTGCTTAGGACCTTCAGCAGTAGCAGTGATGAAAGGAAGGTTAATGTTGGTGGTCATAGCACTTGAAAGCTCTTTCTTAGCCTTCTCTGCAGCTTCTTTTAATCTCTGCATAGCCATCTTATCACCGGAAAGGTCAACGCCTTCTGCCTTCTTGAACTCTGCGATCATCCAGTCGATCACCTTATTATCAAAGTCATCACCACCCAGACGGGTATCGCCGTTGGTAGCCAACACTTCGATAACGCCGTCACCGATCTCGATGATGGATACGTCGAAGGTACCGCCGCCCAGGTCGTATACCATGATCTTCTGCTCTTTCTCATTGTCAAGACCATAAGCCAGTGCAGCTGCTGTAGGCTCGTTGATGATACGCTTTACTTCCAGACCTGCGATCTTACCGGCATCCTTGGTAGCCTGACGCTGAGAGTCGTTGAAGTATGCGGGAACTGTGATCACTGCCTCGGTTACTTTCTCACCCAGATAACTCTCTGCATCTGCTTTTAACTTCTGCAGGATCATAGCGGAAATCTGCTGAGGGGAATATTTCTTGCCGTCGATGGTACGTCCGTTGTCAGTACCCATATCTCTCTTAATGGAAGCGATGGTCTTCTCAGAGTTAGTAACTGCCTGACGCTTTGCAGGCTCACCTACCAATCTCTCTCCTGTCTTTGTGAAAGCTACTACGGAAGGAGTGGTTCTTGCACCTTCTGCGTTAGCGATAACGGTGGGTTTACCACCTTCCATAACAGCTACACAGCTGTTTGTTGTACCCAAGTCAATACCGATAATTTTGCTCATTTTTGAGTCCTCCTGATATAAAATATTGTGATATACTGTTCCAAATCTATAATAAGCTTTATTCGCTTACGACTGCTACCATGCTGTATCTTACTACATTGTCACGGTAGGTATAACCTTTTTGTAACTCCTGCGCCACGATACCGGCTTCATATTCTTCACTCTGGACCTGCATCACTGCGTTATGGAAATTGGGATCAAACTCCTGACCCACCGCCTCGATGGGCTTTACACCGATCTTGTCAAGCTCTGTCATCATCTGTTTGTAAACCTGACTCATACCTTTTACAAAAGCATCTTCTGCATCTGCGGGATCTACGGTGGCAAATCCTCTTTCAAAATTGTCGATGACCGGTAAGATCTTTTCGATCACGCTCTTGGCGCCAGTTTCAAACATGGCCTGCTTTTCCTTCTCGGTTCTTCTTCTGAAATTCTCGAATTCGGCAAGCTGACGTTTGTTCTTATCTTCCAGCTCGGCAATCTTTTGCTTAAATTCATCTGATTTCTTATCCTGCTTCGCCTGCTTCTTGGCAGCTCTTTTCTCTGCCCAGCTCTTAGAGCCTTCCTCTTCTTCCAAGTCAGCCTCTGCAACTTCCTCATCCGTTGTCTCTTCTGTTGCCTCATCTGCAGATTCCTCTGCCTCAGGGGCGCCTTCCGGTGTCTCCACCGCTTCCTGTTCTTCTGTCTGAGAATCTTCGGTTTCCTTCACAGCGTCCTGAAGCTCCTCTTCCATTGTCTGCTTTTCGTTGTCCGCCATAATCTCTTCCTTTCTTCCTACTATTTTCCTTTATACAATTCATCCAACTGGCTCTGCATGGCCTTCAGGGTACCGATTACCTTGTCGTAATCCATCCGCTTAGGGCCTATGATACCAATTGTACCTCGCATTCCTTCTTCCAATTCATACGTGGCTGTCACTACACTGCAGTCTTTCATACTGCTCACCGGTGTCTCATTTCCGATATACACCTGGATGCCGGTACTGCTCTCATCCGCAAGCCTCTCCTGTACCAATTCACTGAGCACCTGCTTTTCCTCAAATGTACTGATCAGTTCACTGGCTTTTTGCTGATCTGCCAACTCGGGATAGCGGAAAATATTATTGGTTCCGCTGGTATAGATCCTAAGATCCTCATCCGCCTTGATCGCTTCTGCCACCGCATCAATGACTTCACTGACGATATCACTGTGGATACCGGCCTGCTGCTTCATGGCAGCGATCATTCCCAGATTGATCTCCTGTATGGAAAGACCGTTTAAATGGGTGTTCAACAAGATGTTCAGCTTCAACAATGTCTCGTCAGTCAACTCCTGTGTCATGGGGAGAATATTATTCTTGATCACATTGCCTTCCACCACGATGACCGCAAGGATCTGGTTGGCATCCACTCTGGAAAGCTGTATGAATTTCACCTTGTTATGATGGGTCTGGGGGGCCGAGATCATGGTGGCGTAGTTGGTATTCTGCGCCAGCAACTTAGCCATCTGCTTCAGCAGCACTTCCATTTTGTCCTGCCGCTCTAGAAGCATCTCCTTCATCTCCACCACTTCTCTCTCCTTCTCTTCCATCATGGTGTCCACGTAGAAGCGGTATCCCTTGTCGGAAGGAATCCTTCCGGCGGAGGTGTGGGGCTGGACGATATATCCCAGTTCTTCCAAGTCTGCCATCTCATTACGGATGGTCGCGGAGCTTAAGTTCAGATCAGTATATTTGGATATGGTCCTGCTGCCTACCGGTTCGCCTGTCTCTAGGTAGTTCCGGATAATGGCCTGCAATATTTTCGTCTTTCGTTCATCCAACTGCATCCTACGTCACTCCTTCTTTTGGGTTATTAGCACTCGACCTATTCGAGTGCTAACACCTTCTGTAGTTAAGATATCACTTAGAATATATATTGTCAACATTTTTTGTGAAAATTAATTATTAAAACATTATAAAATAAAAAAAGGCTTGGCCATTTCAACAGAGATCAACCTCTTCCGCACATAAAATTGCGCCGAAGCTTTTAAATACTAACGCTTCGGCGCATTATTATCCACTAATCAAACGCATGTTTTCTGTGCCTGTTCACAAGTTATTTCCCTACACTCACTCCCATAACACCCATAATCACTTCATTGGCAACAGCCTCGATCCTGATATCTGCAAGTTCTTTCTCCGGATCGATCTGAATCCTCTGCACAGTTGCATGGTTGAAATCATTAAAGTAGAAAATTTCAGCCTCGGTAGTCAGTGCAGATGTAAGCCAGTCATCCATATTCATGGGGTAAACAAGCTTTTGATACGTTGTTGTACCATCCTGATAAGTAACTGTTATGCGTGCATTCTCCACATGGGACTGCATACAGTATGTGCTGGCAATGAAAAGAACTGCTATTTCCTTCCCTTTTCCATCAAGCGGAATAGTAATCTTTGTAGGGAAAACATCATAAATGGAAACACAAGCCAGATTTTCATGTTCAGCAGGTGTAGCAAACGGTATGCCGGAAGGTGAATGCACAATGCCACCTGCATTTCTAAATAGCGCATCATCCACATAAACCACGTGCCTTCCACGCTGATTCCAGTTATGCGAATAGCGGCCATTCTGGAATAACCCCATAGAAAATCCCTTTGGTCTTGGATAGATATAAGCCTGTTCATGCACCTTAGTCATATTGCAGTTAAAAAATTCTGTGATATCAACAGGTTCAAATATCATATCTTCCTGCGGTGTTTCTATGGTTTCCTCTTTTAATATCTCATAATCAGCCGCCAGCCAGGCATCATATTCACCGGATACGGCACGAAGGAAGAGTGTGTGATCACCTGCTGCATCCTTTGCTTTTGCATAAACCTTATTTCCCACGATGGTAATGTCCTCAAGAGTTTCCGAAACATCAAATATCTCAGTGAGATCAGCACCCTTAACTTCAAAAGCAATCTTATTTCCTGCAAGAACAGTATTGGGGGAAGTGATCGTCGGAACTGGGTTGCTGCCATGCATTACACGAAGTTGGAATCTGCCCACCTTATCCGCTTTTATTATCAGGAAACTATGATTTGGAGCCGCTACAATTTCGTAAGATATCGGCTCTCCGTCAAGTAAAACAGTTTCCACCTCCGAGGAGCGCATAGGTATTCTTATCAATTTCCGCTCTGTCCTATCGCTGTAAATATTAAAAATCTCCTGATTGCCCCTTCTGGTATAATGTAAAGCAATGTCCTTTAATATCAAGCTTGCATGTTCCCATTCATCCGGGAATCCCGGCGCAATAGTAACACAATCATCCAGATGATTGATTCTGATACCAAACAATCCCTCTACCACAAGGCGTAAATAGGTACTGGATACGTCCGTAAAATCCTGATCCCCAAAATCTGAGGTACCTCTCGCAGATTGAATGTGAGCTGCCATACCCGGATTTCTGCCTGTAAAATAGCAGTCTGCAATACCATCCAGGATTTTCTTTCCCTCGTCCTTCAGACCAAGTTTGAAATATACAAGTGCCAAATGTGCATTTTCTGCCGGGAATATTCCACAGTTTGAATACTGTTTCGGCAGCCAGTTTGAAGAATAGCATAATCTTCCACCACTTCCCGGTGTTACAATATTTTTCAGATGGTTTTCTGTAAACTTCAGTGTCCTGTATGCCCTGAAGTCATCAATCATGTCAGAATCCATCACATGATATACGCTGGCAAGTTCTACAGACGGATGTATCAGGCAATTGCCTACAGTGTCAAGAGATTCTGCGATGACACCTTCCTTTGCGAGCCATAATTTCTCATTCAGCGCTTTCTTAATTTTTTCTGCACGCTTTGCAAAAACCTCTCCATCCCGGCCTATCCGCTTTGCGATTTTAGATAACACTAAATTTGCACGGTAGTTGTATGCGGTTGACTGTGCACAGCCTGCACCATTGTAATTATGACCATCTGAAATCCATGTATTTAAGACATTCTGATATAATCCATCGTCATCCGGGTCATATATTCTTCTTTCCCACTCTGCCATGGAGCAGAAATCATCATAGTATTTTTCTGCAATTTCCAGATTTCCTGACCACTCAATATAATAAAGCATCATATCAAGCGCACATTCCTGCATGTTATACAGATCGTAGCGCGGTGTAAAATCCGGAAGGAAATACCCAGGCAACCTGCCCACAGGATTCTCCAGTGTATGGAATCTTTTATCAAATCTATCTCCTCCTGCCGGAATCGGTTCATCGTCATACCAGACACGTTCCTGGCTTACATCACCTCGTGTAATATGTCCCAAATACATTTCCATGGTTTTGGCCACTCTGTCACCCCAGCCCAAAGCAGTGGGAGCATACCAGTTTCTCCAACCCAAAAACGGAGTATGGTACGCAAATGCACCGTGATGGAAAGAATTTTTATGCCAGGAAGCATCCAAGGCTATCACGGTGGGAGCAATGGTCAGATCCAGAGTCTTCTCCGGTGTGGCAACATCAATGCAGGCGTACTTTGCATATATCTGCTGCTTTATGTATTCAATAGGCTTCTTCCTTTCAAGCCATTTGTTTAAGGTCTCCTCATCGGAATTATAAAGAGCGATAATATATCCATCCAGCACCTTACCCGGTTCAATTGCCGCCGAAATCCTTACCACATGGTCATCTTCCGTTTCAGGTTCCTTTCCCAAAAAAGTGCTTGGATACGGCTCTGACATTGCCTTCGCCGAACCACAGCTAAAATCAGCAGGAAAACTGGTGGCAACTCTCATAGTTTTGCCATCAGAATGTGTGATACAGGCACGGTTTTCGCCAATCTCAACCACATTTCCCTTTGCATCACCCGGGGAGAAATAACGCCTTGGTTCATCTTTGTACTCACACCTGAGACTTTCTTGCATATCTGTTAATCCGCCAAAACCCGCTACAAAGAACACCCTTTGGTCGGTTGAAATCCTGTAATGTACCAGATACCCATCTTCAGGCATTAACGGATACGCTTCTATCTTGACGCGCACATCCGGAAACCAGGAAGACATTTGAGATAGTTCATATTCCATCCATCCATTCTTGAATTCCGCAAGAATATCCTCCGAATTGTGAAACCAGCGGGATGTCTGGTCGATATCCTCTGAATAATAAAACCGGAAACGCTGACCTGGTGTTATGGCAAGACCGCTGTTTAATACGCCGCATTTTTCCTGAGCAGCTACCAGATCTTTTGTCCAGTCAACGACGGTACCCATAAACTGTGGGGCATCTCCTGCAAAGGTAAAAAATCGCTCCGTTTTATCGTCATTTGCATGGGAACCATAAAGTGTTCTGTTAAACACCTCAGAGCTTCCACTGATAGCATATCCGTTTTCCATAGGCGTATAATGCGTGTTTGATCTCATAAATTAATAGTTCCTTCCTTTTTATGCACGTCGGACAATCACAAACCTGTCAAAGTAAAATAGATCCTCTGCATCCTTATCCCCTCCAAAGGAATGCCCCTCCGCCTTTACTGATACGTATATATCACAGGATTCAAGCGGAAAAGCATCTGTCAGAGGGCTCAGTTGGATGGCAAGATCTTCCTTTGCTTTTACATACAGATAAGACATTGTGCCATAACCAATATCACTTACATTTTCTATCTTAAACCACTTATAATCTCCACCTTCAAGGTCCGCTTTTGTTATTTCAAGACGGCGATCCTCTTTACCTTCACTGACTAATACAATAGGAATATTCCATTTTGAGACATCTTTAATTTTGTCCGAGAAAGCAAGTTCTATTGCTTTATAGCACAAAACCATATTTGAATCCGCAGTGTTATCTTTCATACGTGTTACATTATGATTTAATGTATCAGTGAATCGTATGATTTTGTATGCAGGAATGTTGTAGACATCTTCTCTAGACACATTTTTGAGGAAATCAGGCATTGAAAAAGGGGATTCTTCATCATTCATAATACCACTGAAAATTTCAATTTCATTTTGAATAGCCCTAATAAAAAATCTGTCTATATGTATAGATGTAATTCCGTACGGATAGTTATATTTATTTTCAATTTCCTTCAGATTAGCAATAACCTTTTTTGCCGCATCTTTCACTGATGGAAGATCAATCTGTGTGTTATGAAGTTTCATGATTCGCTGAAAATCATCATATCTGATAGCTATTGTTCTGTATAGCGGTGTTTCTGCTTCACGCAGACGCTGTTCAAATATATCATTACCCTTAACCGCTTCAAAGGCTTTTTCAAAAAGCTTAAGACCTTTCTTTACCAAATCAGGAGTCATATAATTCCAATTTACACAGGTCTGCGCTGCCATAATTCTCATTTGTGACTTTTCGCATGCTTCGTGTATCATATCAAGATATTCTCTAAGATAGGGTGCGGCACTCTTTCCATAATATTTTTCAAGGAATTCATTTAACAACATATCAAAATCAAGATACGGATCCTCAAGCAGTTTGCACAGCATCCACTGCTTACAGCACCAAAAATCCGAAAGTGCAGAAAGCTCATTTTCCACAAAACAGCTATTAAATCCCAGTTCATGATATGTCTTTAAATTAGTCGGTAATACATACATCTGCGCCATCGGAAAATTCGGATACAAATATAACAGATAATCCCATGTCCACAATTCTGCCTTATTTTTAGCACTAATTTCGCTCCAACGTTTCATTTCCTTTAATTTACGCTTATTTGTTGGATAATAAATATCATGTGCCACATCAACATCCATATCAGCAACTCGAATACGCACGTTTGAGTCAGGAACAGTATCGTCAAGCGGAGCCTCAAAAAAATCCCAATACGCGGAGGTTTCAAGAAATACATCCGGGTAAACCTTTGCCACCTCACGGGCAATACGGTTTGTAAATTTAATATTATGACCTGAACGACCTGATTTTTTTACCGATTCTTCACACGCCGGACACTGACAGTGGCGCATATGGTCGCCTAGAGTAATGGAGAAGTAACTAGGCATACCTATACCATATCGCTTAGCAGTCTGACTTTCCTCCCGAATAGTTTGAAGCATTCTTTCAAGCAAGTTATGAAACAAACCTTCATTTGAAAAACATACCTGATAATCACTGCGATGGCGCTGTTCAAGCTTATCCCAGCCAAACCAATCAGGATGCTCCTCAAAATATTCATTTGGTGGATAGTAAAAATCCAGTGTATGGCACATTGCCGGGGGACCAACATAACGTACTCCTCCCGTCTCAATCGCAGAACGACTGCACTGCCTTCCCACTACATTATCACCATTAGATATCAGATTCACACGGCTATGGGCAAGATAATAAAAGTCATAATTTGCAAAAGAGGAGACCGCCTTCCTCTCCTTGAAAACAGGTGTTCCTTGCATATGTAGTTGTGCAGGTACAGTAATCTCTGTCGTCTTTGGAACAAGTTCTTCCACTTCATTCCACCAACGTACTCCCAAAAATTCTTCCAGAAAGTGATACGCCGCATAAGATATACCGCGTTGACTGTTCGTAATGCCACCTGTGAGAACAATGTTCTCACCACAAGCTACAATATGCCAATTTTCCTCGTCATTAGGACAGATACCGTTTTTCTTTGCAAATTTTGTATGGCCTATATAAATACACGGTCCCTTTTCTGTACCCTCATAAATAGTTTTTAAGCGTACATTTGTGGCTTTCACAAAATAATCAGAAACCTCACGTGCCGCATTATTTTCTACGACCGATGCTTCTTCCGGAACAACAAGTGAATACACACTTGTTCCATTCTTTATTAAATAAAGACTATCCATTATTTTTTCTCCTCTTTCCATTTTTCCCATAATACTAGCTCCACTATTGCCATTAAAACAACGCTTGTACCATGGTCATCATCGGCTATAGTGGGGATATTTTCGTAGTATTTAGCTTCCATAGAACAGCTCGATCCCATACACACTCCATAAACCGTGCCGTCAATATCAAGGCTGTTTTCCTTCAAACTGTTCCATGCCTTAAGAGCCACTTCTTCATATTTCTTTTCAAGCCAACCATAACGCACCCCGCGCAGAAGGCTAAGCATAAACATGGCTGTACAAGAGGTTTCAAGATAAGTATCAGGGCGATTTAAAATCTGATGCCACATACCACTTTCATGCTGTATGTCGCAAATACCCTGCATAAATTCTTGATAAAGTGTCAATACCTTTTCTCTTCCCGGATAATCTTCCGGAAGGTGCATAAGAATTTCCGTCATTGCAACTGCAATCCATCCATTACCTCTGCCCCATGGAATTCTGTTTGCCGTTGCTTCTTTTATGAAGTAAATATGCGAGAAAATCTTCTGATCTTCCATATATAGTCTCTCAGCAGATCCCATAAGCTGTCTTATAGCTTCATCATAATAGAAAGAATTTCCCGTATAATCTGCCAGTCGGACCACGAAAGGACAACCCATATACACATCATCTGCCCACATAGTATTGGTTTTCATACGGCAGAAAGTTCCATCCGGGAAACGTGGTACAACATGATCTATACCACCTCTTAACCTTTCAAGCAACGGAATAAACAATGGATCTCTGCTTTTTTTATAAGCTTCCGCAAAGTTTACACCCATAGTACCAATATGGTCAAGATAATAAAGACGCGTGCTGTGTGGCATAAAAGCAGCACTCACATACTTCTTAGCATCCATGCATATATAATCGGCAAATTCTGCCATCTGTTGTGCGCCCTCATAGAAAAATCTGTCGAACTCAGCATTATCTAAAATATCACCAACCTGATACATTCCCAAAAGGCTGAGCATCGGAGGATAATACCACTGCCCATAAAAGTTTGAGTTGAGATATGCACGAAGATAAGTCTCTTCGGTAAAAAATCTCCAATAAACCCATTCACCTTTTTCATTTTTAAAAGGCGTACTGAAATTTTTCTGATACTCAGGTGCAAGCTTTATATGCAGACTGGCTTTATCAAAGGGACCGCAAAACAGAAAATGCAAATCGCGCTCAGGTGATTTTTGTACAAAAGGTAAACCTGTGTTTTCCTTACCGTCAATAGAAAATCCCCATTTTCCATCACTTTCAAGACACTTAATCATTACTTCATCACCTTTTCTGCAACGAAGTCTATAGCTTTCATCTATAATCTCTGCCTCTACACAACCATTCTTCAGAATCTGCACACTCCCCTTTGCATGAATTACAATCTCACCATCAGAAAGAATCTGTGTATATGCATATGCTGTCTTTCCATATTGATACAGCCTATTTAAATCAAAGTCGTTACCTTCTTCTTCCACCTTAGGGAATGCGTACTCCCTGTGGGAAAAGAAACTTTTTTCTCCCTCTTCTGCGCTTTGATACAAGGGCGAAACAGCCATCCCCTCTTCCCCTGCCAAAGCCGGAATAGGACTTTCCTCTCTTACCCAAATAAGATAGTCGGTAGCCCATACCGTCAGATTATTGGGATGTGACAGATTAAAATCAAAAGCAAAATCATTTTCGCCACACACTACCTCAATGATTAAATCATTATCATTACCTTCTTTTGCTTTAATGTTTGAGCACCAAGCTTCATCTACACCCGTTACAAGCTTAACCGCGTCAATGCGTTTTACACTGTAACCGTTTTCCGCTTCAGCAGACTCACCTTTTGAAGTAAACACACATTTTTCACGATACCACAGCTTCACATCTCCGTTTATCAAAACCGAAATCTCAGAATCCTCAGGCACATGTATCTTACAAGCCACAAATACAGTATTTCCCGGCTTTGCTTCAGGATAGAGTTTTGTCAAATCAATGTGAATAAAACTTTGTGGCGCTGAAAATCCAATGCCCGGCAATTTTATGTATGGTTGAAAATGCGGACGGGTTGCCGGATTTTTCTCTGCAATATGTGTTGCTATTTTTGCCACAATTTCTTTTGCAGACAAATCCGTTTTACTCATAGCTCTTTCTTTATTTAATGCCACATTTTTTAATATCATACCGTAACATCCTTTCCTATGATTATCCTTTAATGGATCCCACCATAACTCCCTTTACAAAATATTTCTGTAAAAAAGGATACAATATCAAGATAGGAACTGTGCTCACTACAATCAAAGAATACTTAATCAGTTCCGCAAACTGCGCCATATCACTGGCTGCAATTCCTCCGGACATACTACCTACTTGTGTCTGAATCAGTATATTTTGTGCCACCAATTGCAGGGGATATAATTCACGGTCACGAAGATAAATTGAAGCGGGAAACCATGAATTCCAATGACTTACGCCATAATACAAAAATAGTACAGCAATTGTCGCCTTACACAGAGGAACCATAATCAGAAATATCATTTGTACATGTTTGGCACCATCAAGCTTTGCCGACTCTATCAAACTGTCGGGCAGTGCCTGAAACGAGCTTTTCATTATGATTAGATTCATCGTACTCAATGCTCCGGGCAGAATCAATGCCCAAACACTGTTAAGCAATCCAAAATCTCTCAGATTCAAATAACCAGGCACCAAGCCTCCGCCGAAGTACATGGTAAATATGATCATAAAAGTAATAGGCTCCTTCAGCACCAATCCTTTTAAACTCAAAAAGTATGCACCGATAATGGTCAATATCAAATTTACTGCAAGCCCCAACACTAATTGAATTAGTGTATTCTTAAATCCTATCAGAATTAATTCATTAGCAAATAACTTTTCATACGCCGATAATGTATACGGTTTAATAGGTTTCCAAATAAATCCTGAAGCTCTCGAAAGCAGGGAAGGATTACTAAAAGAAGCTATCACCACATAATAAAGCGGATATAATGTTACAAAAATAATAAACAGCATTAATATTACATTGACTACATCAAAGATAGTTATTTTTCTCTTTTTTTTCATCACGCTGCTTCCTCCTACCACAAACTTACTTCTGAAACTTTTTTGCTGATTTTATTAAAAATAATAATCAAAATAAAATTAATAACAGAATTAAATAAACCTACAGCGGTACTGTAACTCCATTCCATACTTATAAGACCTTTACGATAAACAAATGTAGAGATCACATCTGCTGTATCATAGATACCTTCATTATAAAGCAAAATAATCTTCTCATAACCTACCGACATAATATGCCCCAAGGACATAAGAAGCATGATTATGATCGTACCGGAAATGCCCGGTATGGTTACATGCAAGGTCTGCTTCCAACGATTGGCTCCATCAATTTTAGCTGCATCATATAATTCTTCATTGACTCCTGACAAAGCAGCAAGATATATAATTGCATCCCACCCCAAGCCTTGCCAGATATTTGATAACACATATATAGGAACAAAAAGCTCTTTCCTACTCAATAACGATACTTTTTCCATGCCGAACAGCGACAAGAATGCTACAATAGGTCCTTTATCTGCCACAAAAAAGTGAACCAAGCTACACGCAACCACCATGGAAATAAAGTGAGGCATATATGAAATGGTCTGTGTCAGTCTCTTAAATTTATTACTCCGCAATTCATTAACCAACAATGCAAAAATAATAGGAGCAGGAAATCCAAAGACAATACTGGAAATACTGATAGTCAGTGTATTTTTCAGCAATAACCAAAAATAATGTGAATCAAAAAAATCCAAGAAATGTTGAAAACCAACCCATTTACTTCCAAAAATTCCCGCACCGGGGCTATAATCTTTAAAGGCAATTAATATGCCGTACATAGGCTTGTAGCAAAACAAAATGTAATACAAAACAACTGGTAATACCAACAAATATGCAGCTCTGTTTTTTATCAAGTCATCTTTAAGACGTACCAAAAAGCTTTTTTTAACAATTCCGTAATGAGACATTTTTCCTCCTATTAAACGGAGGTAGCCTTATGCTACCTCCGGACCAATCAATTATTATCTTGCATTAAATTCATCCAGTGCTTTCTGATATATTTCAATTGCTCGATCTGCTCCGAGCTCCTTCATAGTTTTAAGGTACTCTGTTTCAAATCCTGCAAGATCCTTGTCCCCGTTTATATAGTCAATTGTCATGGTCTTCATATATGTTTCTATATCACCCATTAGCTTTAAGTACTCTGCATTATCCTCAGCAGGTATGGTAATCTGCGGTATTTTATACTTCGCAGAATCACTCTTCGTCCACTGTGCCAGTGCCTGCTGCTGTTGAGGCGCACCTGCATACTGTTCCATATACGCCTTATCCTGTACATAACCACAGACACCAATTGATGCTTCCAAATAATGGGGCATAATCTGTGCCGGTGCAAGACCATCCGGATTATTGAGAATCAGATCTGTATAAGCGGGATAACCATCCTTCATCTCATAGCTCACACCCTCTATACCAAAGTTAAAGAGCATATGTCCTTCTTCCGTATAACCGTAATTTAAAAATTTCATTGCAGCTTCAACATTCTTACATGCCGGAGTAATTACTGAAAAACTATGAGTAATGGGATTGTCATAATGTGTCATCATCGGTGTGTCACCGGCTTTTGCCACCAATGGTCCAAAACCAGCTATATCAAATGTAGGATCATCCTTCATTGTAGATACCATTGTACCAATACCGCCACCCGGAGTATCCATAATTACGCCAGCTATACCATTCATCAGGTTAGCTCTTGCATCTACACCAACAGTATAATTCTTATCTAACAAGTCCTCATCCTTGAGTTTTTTCCAAAAAGCCAAGACATCCTTATACTCTTTCTTATAATATCCCAACTGAACCTTACCATTTTCTTGATAAAAACTAATGGAGGGAAGTCCAAAAGGAGTTGTCATAAGACCATGGCCTCCTCCATATCCTATCAAATTACTTACAGTAGTAGAGAAAGGCGCCTCTATATTAAGTTCTTCCTTGAAAGCTTTTAATACATTGTACAAGTCATCCGGAGTATTTGGAATTTCCATATCTACCTGTTCCAAAAAGTCTGTTCTGATAATCAATCCAAAAGAGGTCTGAAGAAATTCATCTCCGCGCGCAAACGGGAAACCAATCATATCACCATTGGGTGTCATGCAAGATTTTCTAAAAATTTCATTACTTTCCAAAACAGCCATCAAATCCGGCGCATATTCTACGTAATCGTTGATGGGCATTATAATTTTATCCTCAATTGCCTTAACTGCACCTCCTGAATAAGCGGACCAAGGGAAAATAACAATATCCGGAAGATCACCACTGGCAAACATCAAATTCATAGCTTGACCGCTTGCATACTGCTCAAATTCAACATTAACACCTGTTGCCTCCTGCCAAGCCTGACCAAAGGGTGTCTCCCCTACATCTTTATACTTTGCAGTAACATTGGCATTTTCAAGCACAGCGACTCTAAGGGTAACCTTCTCAGACAACGGATAAGTAATACCTGTTTCCTCTACTGTAGTGCTGGCAGTAGCAGATGATTGCTCTACAGTCTTCTCAATGCTACTCTCTTTGCTCTCGCTGCTTTCTTTAGAAGCAGTATTTCCACAACCAGCCAATAAACCAATCGCACACGCACCGACAAGTACATAACTCAACATTTTTTGAAATTTTCTGTTTTTCATATGTTCTACGTTCTCCTTTACTATAAATGTAATTAGTTTTTGCTGTCAAACCTACTCGGCAATGACAGCAACAATACCGGGCAGGTCTCTTAATATTAAGTTACATCAAATTTATCATCTCTCATTTTAAAAAGCAAGCGACAAAAACTCCACTTGATAAGCCAATTTCTCCACTGCATTTTTGTCCTCTTAATGTAACCACTTTGTTTTTTGAATGCGGATATTAACATCTCTTAATTTTTTTCCAGATAACTGCTGGGTGGCATTCCCACAATTTTTGTAAAAATCCTTCGAAAAGTTCTAGGGCTCCCATATCCCACCAAAGCTCCCACCTCTTCAATTGTCATACTCTCCGTGATCATAATCTCTTGCGCTTTTTTAATACGCAAATTATTGATGTAATCAGAAATCCCCTCTCCTGTTTCCTCCTTAAAAATTCTGGAAACATACTTAGGATTCTTATTCATTTTTTCTGCAAGAAGATTCAAATTTAGGTTGCTGTCAGTATAATGGGTATCTACATATTCTTGCATTAATTTTGCAAAACCCTTTTTCTCAACTTCCCACTGTCCACTCATTTTGGTACAGGCAAAAATCAACACCCCTTGAAATTGTTCCTTTAACGTCTGCACATCATTTGCATTTAGTATGGTGTTCAGCCACGTTAAAAGTTGCATCCGTTTTACTTCATCTGTAATAAAAGAATTATAACTTTCCGCAATCACCTGAAAGGCTTCAAATATCTTTAATCTTTGTACCAGCAATGACATATTCGCCATATTTCTAAACAATTGTTCCGAAACATCTAATGCCTCCTCTTTTCTTCCATTTTCAAGAGCATTTTTCAACATAGCATGATACACATGCAACTGACTGTTCTCCTCTGAATCATACAATTCTTCTGTGGTGATCACTCCACCTCCGCCAATGATCTGTTTATATTCAAATGCTTCCATAACACTCTTATATACATGTTTTGCCTGTCCCCAATCTTGTTCTACATCACTGATTGCTATAGACAGACTTAAATTGAATTTATCTTCTAAAAGTTCATATAAAAATTCAGCACTCTTTAAACAATTTTCTTTCCACCTTACTACATTACACTTTTCCAAACAGAACAAATAAAACAAAAAGCGCCCATCCTCAATGAAATAAAAGTTTTCTTCTTCCATTAATTCTGAAAAAATATTATCTATCACAAAAAAAGACAACTCTTCATTCTTTATATCATCCTGCGGAGGGATATAAATACCCACCAAAGCATATCCTTCACATTCCAATGAGATTGACGAAGGTTTATTCGGATCTTTGTTATCCGGTTTTATGATTCGTCCTTTTAACAATGAAAGCAAATAACTACTAACCAGACTTTTTTCCTGAATCTGCATGGTCTTTTTCATTGATTTATTTTCATGCAGCATTTTACTGTAAATAGCTTCCAGCTGTTTAAATTCATTATTTTCTTTATCAGTGCTTCCGATAAAATCAAGCAAACTTGACATTGGGCGAAAATTTCTTTTCAAGGAAAAAACAACCACTCCCAAACCCACTGTCAGTGTAATAAGCAAACTGACTAAATGTACATTTCTTATATATTTTGATTCCTTCCAAAAGGTGTTCTGTGGCACTAGCAATGAATACGTAATCTTTGCCACATTGGAAGTCTCAGATATTCCTATATAGTCCTTTACCTCAAACATACTATTATCATCAGAGAATATAGAAACATTCACGCTTTCAGGCAGTTTTGTAGAACCTTTTGCATCAAGCACCAACAGTTTTTTCTCAAGATCTTCGCTTCCGGTATCAATATACATTACCAAAAGAGAGCCCTCCGGCAAACTATCAGTAAACTGTCGAATTGCCGATATGGGCATGGTAATAAAAATATTTGCCTTATTATTATCATAGTAAAAATAACTATTGGTATATACAAGACTTGTTTCCTCTTTTCTTGTATATAATCCCTCATAAAACAAAAAATCATTTTGATACGTACCGGTTAAAAATGATTTCCATGAATCATATTGTGGAATATACTTATATTTTAGTTTCTCAGAAACATAAATATTATAGCTACTATTTCCCCCATTACTACTGATAATATAATCCTTGTCCTCCATATAGAGCCAGTAAGAAATATTATCATTGCTGATTCCGTATGCTTTTAAATCATTATAAAAATTTGTTGCAACTCTATAAAAATCATTATCCATCTCTTGCGCATATACCATATCACGAAACTCTTGATTCAGGTGAAAAAAAGAAAACATCTCCCTTTCTTCTTGCAAAAGTAAATCGATGTTGTCCTTTAGATTATCCAAAATTAACTCATGGGCCTGTACAATTTCTTTTCTTATGGTTTTCATATTAAAACTATAATTAATAAAAACTGTGATCAGCGGAATCAATAAGATCAAAAAATACGAAAATCCCCAATCTTTAATGATACTGTTTTTTCTCAACATTTTTTGCGTCCTCCTTAACAAAAGTATAACAAAAAATACATTTCCGTAAAGGGTCAAAAGGGTACTTTCCCTTGCCAAATTCCTCCATGCCCCATCATATAAACAGGCATAAGAAAAAGGACCGTTGTCCCTTTCCTTATGCCGTCTAAAAAAATCCTATTTTATATAAGTCATGATTTTTTTGATATAGTAACCGCAGTATTTGTTCCCGGTATAAGTGCAAAGCGCAAGACCCCATCTTGTGGCTTCACTTCTATGATTCTTTCATTTTGTTGCACCATATACGTAGCACTATCATCTACATGGAAATAACCGTCTGTTACCGTTGCATCAAAACCACTCCCACATTCAAGATGAATCGTAATCCTATCCGGAGTATAGTGTGTAATCTTTACCACTGCTTCTCCGGTAAGATTGGAAACTATGATATCTGTCTGCAGAAGGTAGATCAGTTCAACTACTCTAATAGGTTTTTTAATCATTACACTATCAGATCCTCTTGATACCCTTATGGTATCACCATACCAAAGCCTTCTGTCACGACTAAGCTCAAACTCAAAATCAAACGCATGATTTTGATGCGTTCCACCACCATGCATTGCATTTTGACGGTGGAGAAAATAAACTTCTTTACCCCATACGGTATCAAATGTGTTGAGCGAGAATCTATGGAATCTATTATTAAATCTGGGGTACTGACAAAATGTTTCCTTCGTGTTGGTATCAAGAAGCGCCACCACATCAGCAAATCCCTCTTCCAGAACAAAATCCATATTCTCCTGAATCAACCTATATGCCGTCTGTAATCCTTGCAGATAAGGAGTAGCGCTTCCCTGAAGCTGACCGCCACTTCCTTCCATCCCCCATGTGGCCATGCAATAACGTACCATCTTTAAAACGGCCTTTAAATATTCAGGCTTTTTCACAATATCATAAAATACTCCGATGGCATATATTCCGCTGGCTGTTGTGGCTGCACATGATCCGCGAGCTCCCTTTACACCTGCATCATAGGCTGCTTCATCACGATTGTTAGGGTACCACAAAAACCCTTGTTCATCCATACTGTCAATGATATAATCAAAAAGTTTTTCCATGACTCGAATAGCGGTTTCGTCACCTGATTCTTTACAGTATTCCACAACACCCCTTGCCCCCCAGAGCATGATATACTGCTTTTCAAGACTTCTTCGTTCACCATTTACCCAAATATATATAAGCTCCTTCGTATCGTAGTAATAACTTTCATTGAAGCTTCCATTGGCATTCTGCGCTTCTGCCATCCAACGCATGATACTCTTTGCAGCATTCACATACCTCTCGTCGCCAAAAATCCGGTAAGCAAACCACAAGCATCTTGTCACAACACAGCAACGTGTCTGGAATTCCGGCGATTTATGTACCGCAAACATTGTGCTTGTCCAGTAACTGAGCAAAGGTACTTGATTTTTCTCCGTATCCTCAGTAATAAAATCGATTCCCTCTTTAAAAGCTTGTTTGTAATAAGGATTTCCTGTCATACAATACGTCATATATAGGCCGCTTAAGTCTCCATAATATGGCATACTGGTACAAAAACTCTCATGATCATTAAAATAATCACCGGAATGGTAACGATTTGCACCATAAAGTTCTTTGATTTCACCTCGATACTGAATATTGTCAGTCCAATGCTCCGCATAATCCAAGTTGATGTCGTACATCTTCGGGTCTGAATAGTTCATATAGGTACGCCAAAGATTATAGCCCACCGCACCATGCGAACGATCCATTTTGCCAGGAGCTGTTACCTGTTCTGACACATGATCAAACCTCATTGTGTTTGGCAACTTTCCTGCTTCAAAGTGATTCCAATAAAAACCATACAGATTCCCAAGCATTCTTCCCATTCTTGAAATTGCTTCGGATTGAGAATCACCATCTATCGCGCCATTAAGCACAAACCACTTAGCCGGAATTCTGAGAAGCGGCTCCGAAAAAGTCCAGCGAAGCTCATTGTCTACTGCTTCTTTTGAAAACGTTTTATCTGACAGCAGCATATCAAGATGAATTGTTCTCCCCACACCATCAGGCCATTCAAAGCCAAGATCATACTGTATAGGGGAAAAAACGATATTCTTTCCCTCTGTTGCATAACCGTTATGCACGCCGGTTGGAGCTGTTGTTTTATAAAACCTCGTTACATCCTTCGATGTAAACAGTACGGACTTTTCTGCATTGTCAGATACGCTAAACCAATCTGTAAAAACAAGATTGTCCGCAATTTCCGCACGCTCTTTATAATTATGTTCTATCATATCATCCGCAAAATCTGTTTCTATGGCTTCCGAGAAAAGAACATTTATTCCCTTGCTATAAAATTTCACTTCATGGCACAGTTTGTTATCACCCTTATAAATGGTAATAAACCAATCTGCACAAATTGCACTGTCCTTGAAAGTACCGGTAAGCTTTGTCGTAGCATACACCGCATTATTGATATATATTCCACATTCATTTGCCGTAAAATAATGCTTTCCTTTATCATCTCGTACACTTAGGCGTATACCTTTCTTTCCTAGATACTCTTTTTTCCCTGATACAATACTCGTTACACCATTTTTTCCAATAAGCACTTCCACACTATCGGATTTAAGCAGCACACCGTTTTTACTCTCTTCTGCTACATTTTTACCGATATCTTTTCTTTTTTCAAACACACCCTTTAGGCAGTATGACTGATAGGATTTAAGCTCCTGAACAAATGCAACTGAAAGCCAACGTATGCTTCCATCTGCATATCTTTCCAATACCTCCGTATCTATATCCGGTACATTATTATCCTCTCCACGAAGATAGAAGGCTTTTTCATCCTTCAGAATACCCTGCGCAAAAGGCAAACCTCTTCTGAAAAATTTTTTACCACCTCCACCACTTCGTTCTTCAGCATATACACAAAAGTCTTCTTCATATTCTTTTATATCTACTTTATGCATATTTTGTGTCCTCCTTATACCCATTCTCCGTACTTCTGAGAAAAAGTATAACGATAAAGGCCACATCCGTAAAGGGACAAAATGTTATATTTACTTGTCAAATTCATCTTTTTGCCACTTGAATTTTCAGAGAGGTCTTTCTCATGCACCCGGTTGAAATAACACCACTCCCGTTTCCAGATAAAGGGGAAGCGCGGTATGGTAAGTCATCCATAAGGTACTGGCCACAGGCAGGAGGATGACAAATGCCACCATAAGATTCTGCAAAAATCGTGGAATCCTCTGAAAGCTCACAAGGTTCTCACACCCTCTCACCATATAGTACATCAACGGGATCAACGCCGGCAAAAGGTAACGCCCCTGATTCTGGAAATCCATGGTATGTGCATATCGAATGAGCAGGATCAAAGGCATGATCATGCAAAAGATCATATTAAGATGGAAAAACACTATTTTCCACCCCATACGAAGCGTTGCCCTTCTCCTCACAAGAGGTATTACAACACAGCCCAAAGCCCCCAGGGCAAAGAACACTTTATACAGCCGATAAGTCCAGATACCGCCCACAATGGTCATAGATCCAAAGGCAGCCACAAAAGTATAAAAAGCCCCTTCCAAAAAATCAGTCTCCCGCATCATTTGAAGGATACTTACCCCCTTCGCCTGATAAGTCACCATATTGGCAGGATTCACCTCCGGGGAAGCGAACTCTATGGCCATTTTTTCCCGGGTAGCCAATCCCAGAAAATCACCGTCAAACAGAATATAACTTCTGATAAACCACCAACTGATCCCTAGAAGCACCACCACACTGATCACCACGCCTTTTTTAAGCATGGTTCTCCAGTCATACCGCCATGTTCCATTCTGCTTTCTTAAAAAATACGCCAAAAACAGCAAGATACAACTCAAAATATACCCATAGGCATTGTAATACGAAAGAGCACAAAGAATGATGCCGGCACACATCCATGCACAGTTCGCACGTGTGAATCCTTCCCGGTAACCGCAAACCAACCCATAGATCATCATCGCCACAGCCAACAGACACATGGAGTCGGTATTCACATAAGTGTGCATAAAAAGATTCTCCGGCAGGAAAGTAACCGCAAAGCAAAATGCCCAGCCAAATCTTCTGTCTGCAAATACTTTCTTAGACAGCAGATAGACCACGATGGCCATAAACAGTCCTGACATCACATTAACAAACCTGGCCACATACAAAAGATGCAGCATGGAGTCCATAAAGATCCCGGCCAACCGCATCACATACCCTTGCACGATATAAGGAAATACATTGTACAATCCATAAGAAAAACCATAGGAAGGAATCCGCAGTTCTTCCTCGAAGCCGGTGGGAATCCGGCCATGCTGATAAATATACCAGGGAACCTGAAATCTGGCATGCTCGTCCGGCGGATTGATCAATAAGGGCAAGGTATCTGCCATAGGCTGCAACAACGCAATGGTACCTGCCACCGCCAAAAAACCTGCCAGATATAAAAATAATATCACTCTTTCTGCTTTCTTATTCATAATCTAATACCCTCGCATCTTAAACCTTGTACACAAACCATGAGAAAGAAAACCCCAAGGCAGTTGATATCAACCACTTTGGGGCATGCTCTCTTATGTAGCACAATGGGCCTGCTCATCTGCCTCCAAGCATCATTAGATGCCGAAGCAACCTTCCTCAGTTCCATTAAACACATAATATACCGTACTTTCTTCAGGCTTCACATAAAAGTCTACACTCTTTAAGTCTTTCTCTTCCCTTTTCAGATCATACTGCCAAACATCCTTGGCAATCTTCACCAGGTCTTCATTGGTATAAGATTTGCCTGCAAACTGTACGCTGATTGTAGTTTTTAGTGTTGCTTTTCTTGTTGCGGGCTTTTTAGCCGGCTTCTTTTCAACCTTTTCTATTACTGTCTCCACAGCCTGCTCTGCTACCTTTGCGGCTTTTGTTGTCTTCTTAGTTGCTGCCATAAATGACATCTCCCTTCACCTTTTTCATAATCTCCATGCAGGGGAACCTGCATAGGACATTTTAAAGCATAAACGGTTGATTGTCAATGATTTTTTCAATCTTAAGTTTTTGTAGATTTTACCATATCAAAAAAGCCACTATTGCATTACCCAGAAGTAGATGAGCACTACAATACCAAGCATAATGCGGTACCACCCAAACACTTTGAAGTCATGCCTCTTGATATACCCCATCAGGAATTTCAGTACAAAAAGAGATACCATAAAGGATACGATGGTACCCATTGCCAGCGTCACCGCCTCCATGGAAGTAAAGTGGAATCCGAACTTCACCATCTTTAACAGGCTGGCACCAAACATTACCGGAATGGCTAGGAAAAAGGTGTATTCTGCTGCTACTGTTCTGGACACACCGATAAGCAAAGCCCCTACAATGGTGGCACCGGATCTGGAAGTACCGGGAAACACAGCGGCGATCACCTGAAATACACCGATCATCAATGCTGTCTGGTAGGTAATCTCAGACAAAGCGGATATCTTAGGTCTTCTTCCCTTATTCCAGGTCTCAATAATGATGAAGGCCATACCGAATACGATCAGCGCAATAGCAATGCTTACAGGGTTATAGAACAGTGCTTCAAACACCTCATCAAACAGAATCCCGATCACTGCCGCCGGAACACAGGATACCAGAATTTTGAACCAAAGGGTCATGATATCCATATTTACATAGGATAGAATTCCGGCCTGAGCCTTTTTCTTCTTGTCAGGCCTCTGAAATGGCCAGATCTGAGACCAAAACAGCACCACCACTGCCATAATGGCACCCAGCTGAATCACCACGTCAAACATATCAAAGAAACCTTCTGAGAGGCCCTTAAAAGGAATCAACTGCTCCACAAGGATCAAATGTCCGGTACTACTGATCGGCAGCCATTCTGTGATTCCTTCCACAATGCCGTAAATGACGGCTTTTATGATTTCCAACATAATATTCTCCAATCAAATTTATTCAAATTCTTCCTGAACAGTACCACTCTCCAGGTAATTGATCATCTCTTCAAAACATTCTTCTGCATCCCGATAGCCTTCCTTGTACAGGGCTTCCAACTTCTGAACGTCCTTCTCCATTCGTCCCACCTCACTGGCTTTCTTTGGTCGAATGACAAATGCACCGCCACTCTCCTGCTGTTCCTCGAGGAACTTCAAAGTGGCATTGTACATAAGATGCCTCTCCTGCATCAATTCATACACCTTAGGATAAGCCAGATAACGCATCTTAATCAGACCAAGCTGGGAGGACGGGCGTCTTACATAACCTTCCTCCTTGGTCATGATCACAATATTACGCTGATTGCCGTCCTTTATAGATTTTCTCAAAGGAATGGCATCTGAAATACCGCCGTCCAGATAATTATGGCCGTCGATCTTCACATTGCGGGATATCAAAGGCAGGGACGCTGATGCCCTGATTTTGACAATATCCTTCTTTAGGTCCTTAATACGCAGATATTCCGGCTTACCGGTATCGATGTTGGTCACCACACTGTATGCTTTTCCCTCATATTTATGAAAAGTTTTATGATCATATGGGTTTAGGCACTCCGGAATCAGCCGATACAAGGTATCTGCATTAAAATAATCTCCTGTGGTCAACAGGCTCTTCATACCGCAGTATTTACCGGTATCCAGATAATCCACATTCACCGCATATGCGCGGCCCCTCTGCTTAGAAAGGTAGCTGCACATATGACACGCCCCTGCAGACACCCCATAAACGCTGGAAAATTCAATTCCTTTGTCCAGAAAGAAATCCAGAACGCCTGCTGTATAGACACCTTTCATGCCTCCCCCTTCGAGAACAAGTCCTGCCTGGTACATCTTCATCCCTTCTTTCTACTTTATACTCACTTCTTTTTACACTCTTTCACAGATGATCAAGCCCATCGCCCTTAAGCCGCCCGGCTCCTCACACCACTGTTCAGATATTTTTACTGCGCAACGCACTGCGGGTACTCCTCTGTCACAAACTTACGCAGCGCCACCAATGACCGCTCCACCTTCTCGGTGTCAATACAATAAGCCATACGGAAGTATCCCGGTGCGCCGAAGGAATCTCCGGGTACCAGAATCAGATCGTACTTTAATGCCTTCTGACAGAACACCTTGGCATCCTCTTCCAAAGCCTTAGGGAAGATATAGAAGGTTCCGCCGGGCTTCACACAGGTAAATCCAAGCTTCACAAGTTCATCATACAGTAAGTTCATATTGGTCTCATACACACTCAGATCCGCAGTCTGATCCAGTACCTGCGCCACTGCCAGCTGAATAATGGAAGGCGGGCAGTTGTGACCGATTCCTCGGGAAATCTGACCACACATATTCACCATAGTAGCAGCCTCCGTACAAGCCGGATTGATGGCCACATAACCGATACGCTCTCCCGGCACAGACAGTGACTTAGAGAAAGAGTAGCACATGATGGTATTGTCATAGAACTTAGACACACAAGGTGCATCTACGCCCTCAAATATGATCTCTCTGTAAGGTTCATCAGAGATCAGGAAAATATCATGACCATATTCTTCCGACTTCTTCGTAAGCACCTTAGCCAACTTCTTCACAGTCTCCGTAGAATATACCACACCGGAAGGATTGTTGGGCGTATTGACCAAAATCGCCATGGTCTTCTCCGTGATCATCTCCTCAAAAGCCTCAAAATTAATCTGAAAACAATCCGTATCAGGCGGCACCACCTTCAGCACAGCCCCCGTCAGATCTACATACGGATGATACTCCGGAAAGAACGGTGCAAAAGTCAGAATCTCATCCCCCGGCTCCGTCACCAGACGAAAAGCATGAGCAAGAGCCCCTGCCGCACCCGAAGCCATAAAAATATGCTCCGCCCTATAAGGAATCCCAAATCGCTTCTTAAGAGATGCCGCAATAGCTTCTCTCACCTTCGTAATACCCAAACTGGGACTATACCCATGCAACTCCTGCGTACTCTTGGTAGTAAGCATATGTACTAAAGCATCCGTAAATTCCTGCGGAACCGCAACAGAGGGATTCCCCAGACTAAAATCAAACACATTCTCATACCCAATCTCCGCCCCTCTAGCAGTAGCAAACTCCGACAACTGCCGAATCACCGACTTCCCCGACAACATATCTTTATATTTCTGTACGATCATTTTTCGCCCTCACTTTCCTATCTTGTCCAATATATATTTTACCCTTCGTGAAAAGATAACAACCAAACTATTATCTATACCTCATTGTAACATAATTCCAAATGTTTACAACTAAAAATTTTATAAAATCACTCTTCATCCTTGGCCCATGCAATAGCGCACCTCACTGCCCGTCTCCAGCCCTTTAAAAGCTCCTCTCTCTTCTCCCCAGCCATATCCGGCTCATACACATGCCCAATCTGCCAGTTTTCCTTGATCTCTTCTCTGTTCTTCCAATACCCGGTAGCCAGTCCCGCCAGATAAGCCGCACCCAACGCCGTAGTCTCGATACACTGAGGCTTCAACACCTTAGTATCAATGATATCCGACTGAAACTGCATCAGAAAATCATTGGCACTGGCACCGCCGTCCACCTTAAGACTCTTCAGGTTCGTACCACAATCCCACTCCATAGCCCGCAGCACATCTGCTGTCTGATAAGCAATGGATTCAAGTGTCGCCCGGATGAAATGCTCCTTGGTAGTTCCTCTGGTCATTCCCACCACAGTCCCTCTTGCATACTGATTCCAATAAGGCGCTCCCATTCCGGTAAAAGCCGGCACGATATACATCTCTCCCGTATCCTCCACACTTTCAGCATACTCCTCTGACTGAGGTGCCGACCTGATCATACGCATACTGTCCCGTAACCACTGCATGGAAGCCCCTGCCACAAACACGCTGCCCTCCAACGCATACTCCACCTGATTACCCACACTGGCCGCAATGGTAGTCAGAAGCCCGGCCTGAGAGGTAACCGCATGGTGACCTGTATTCATCAACAGGAAACACCCCGTTCCATAAGTATTCTTGGCCTCTCCTTCTTCAAAACAACACTGCCCAAACAGCGCCGCCTGCTGGTCACCGGCCACACCGGCGATAGGCACCGGCTTTCCGAAGATCAGCGGATCCGCGTTCCCGAAGATACAACTGGAAGGCTTCACCTCCGGCAGCATAGAAGCCGGAATTCCAAAATAATTCAATATCTCATCATCCCAACACAGACTGTGTATATCAAACAACATGGTCCGGGAGGCATTGGTATAATCTGTCACATGCACTGCACCTTTGGTCAGATTCCAGATCAGCCACGTATCCACCGTACCAAAGATCAGATCACCATCTTCCGCTTTCTGCCTGGCTCCCGGCACATTCTGAAGGATCCACGCAATCTTAGACGCACTAAAATAAGCGTCCGGCACCAACCCCGTCTTCTCCCGTATCACCAAATCAAAACCATCTTCTTTCAACTCATCGATCATCTCAGAAGTACGCCTGCATTGCCACACAATGGCATTATAAACAGGCTCCCCAGTATAACGGTCCCAGCATATAGTGGTCTCGCGCTGATTCGTAATACCGATACCGCACAGATCTTCTGCATCAATTCCCAAAAGCGCCATACTCTCCGTAGCCACAGCCAGCTGCGAAGACCAGATCTCCTTGGGATTGTGCTCCACCCAACCGGGCTTGGGGTAAATCTGTGTAAACTCTTTCTGCGCCATAGAGCAGATATTCCCCTGCTTATCAAAGATAATGCAGCGGGAGCTTGTAGTTCCCTGATCCAATGCCATTACATACTTTTGCATAGTTCCCTCTCCTATTCCACATACTCGATCACATGGGCCGGAAGCGTGGAACCCACATCATTTCGGATTCCTTCAAAACCACTATTGCCGGGATTTAGATAATTACCCATGTGCGACACCTTCCTTTCTTTGCAAGGACACGGGCAGAGCCTTGTACGCACATTATACCAAAAATTCTGAGCATCAGCAACCAGATAAATTGGAAACCTACAAGTTGCTTGCATTTTCTATGCATTGTGTTATAATGAAAACACAAGATGCTGCCATTAGGGCGACCTACATACACGGAGGTATGAAATGAGAGTATTTTATTGTTTCCCGGAAGGAAAATTCAAAGCACTGACTATGAGCTATGATGACGGCAATATCGCCGATAAACGACTGGTTTCTATTTTTAATCAATATGGTATCCGTGGCACTTTCAACTTGAACTTTGGCCTGATGAGTGAAGATAACCCCCATAAGGTAAGCAAATCAGAAGTAGCTGACCTATACAAGGGTCACGAAGTGGCTACTCACACTGCACATCACCCTACCATCGCCAGATGCCCTCTAACGCATGTGGCAGACGAGATCATGGAAGATCGCAAAGGCCTGGAGTCTCTCACCGGCTATGTGGTAAGAGGTCATGCCTACCCCAACGGCTCGTACAGCAAAGAAATCGAAGCGTTGTTTCAGAGTCTTGGCATCGCTTACGGACGGGTGGTGCCCAGCAATCCTGACTTTGCGCTTCCCACCAATCCCATGGAATGGCAGGCCACCTGTCACCATAATGATCCCAAACTGATGGAGTATGGACAATACCTGGCTAATTTCCAAACATGGCAGTATCTGAAGCTCATGTATGTGTGGGGACACAGCTACGAATTCAACAATAATGACAACTGGCATGTGATTGAAGACTTCTGTGCGCTCATGGGCGGCAGAGACGATATCTGGTATGCCACCAATATTGAAATCATTGATTACATGGATGTGCTAGGGAGATTACAGTTCAACGCTGCCTGCACAGGTGTGTACAATCCCAGCGCAGCAAGCGCGTGGCTGAATGTGAATAACGGCACCAATACCATTGTGGAGGCTAAAGGTGGGCGTTTCACAGCATTTTAATCCTTTCCGGCATGGACGATAACTGCGGTTATCGTTCATTTTTTATATTTATATTATATTTTTTTAATAGTATCGTGCCGTTTTAAGGATTGCACAAGTGGGCAAAACATAGTAATATAATAATAACCAAATTACTCAACCGGGGCATTATTCTCCGGATACATACACAAGAAGGGAGTATTTATATATGAGTCAAAATGCAAGTAATAAGTTGGGCAAGATCATCATCCCCATTGTTATCGCAGTGGCAGCGTTGGTGATTCTCTTCGGCTCCAGCTATCAGGTAAGGGAACAGGAGCAGGCGGTGTTGATCACCCTGGGCAAAGCCAAGGCAGTGACCGAGCCGGGACTTCATTTTAAGCTGCCCCTGATTCAGCAGGTGCGCAAAGTAAACACCACTATTCAGGGCTTCAGCATCGGTTACAGTACCGATTCCGGTCAAAGCAATGCAGAAGAATCCCTGATGATCACCTCCGATTATAACTTTGTAAACGTGGACTTCTTCGTAGAGTACCGCGTCTCCGATCCGGTGAAGGCACTTTACGCTTCCGCGAATCCTTCCGGCATCCTGCGCAACATCTGCCAGAGCAGCATCCGTACTGTCATCGGCAGTTACCCCGTAGACGAAGTGCTCACCACCGGTAAAAATGAAATCCAGGCAGCCATTAAGACTATGGTAGTGGATCGTCTGGAGCAGCAGGATCTGGGACTCCAATTGGTGAACATCACCATCCAGGACTCCGAACCACCTACCGCAGAAGTCATGGAAGCATTTAAGAATGTAGAAACTGCTAAGCAGGGCAAAGAGACATCCTTGAACAATGCCAACAAATACCGCAATGAGCAGCTTCCCCAAGCACAAGCCAAGGCGGACGGAATCATCAAAGATGCAGAAGCTAAGAAGACCGAGCGTATCAACGAAGCAACCGCCCAAGTGGCACGTTTCAACGCCATGTATGAAGAATACATCAAGAACCCCACCATTACCAGACAGCGTATGTTCTACGAGGCCATGGAAGAAGTGCTTCCTGAGTTAAAAGTAGTCATTGAAAGCCCCAGCGGTCAGATGCAGACCTTTTATCCGGTAGAATCCTTTGTGTCTCTGGATGACAACAGCAACACCGGAAATGCTGCCGGTAACAGCGCTGCTGCAATCGACATTATCAACTAACATTGACAAACGTATTGAAGGAGAACATCTATGAAATATATTAAAAGAGCATTATTGATCGTCATTGCAGTGGTGGTTCTGATGATCCTCCCCTCCTGCATCGTCGTGACCCAAGAAAATCAATACAGCCTGGTGCGCCAATTCGGTAAAGTAGACCACATCGTAGCAGATGCCGGCATCAGCTTCAAGCTGCCCTTTATCCAGACCGTGGATACCCTGCCCAAGCAGACCCTGCTTTACGACTTATATCCTTCCGATGTCATCACCAGCGATAAGAAGACCATGATATGTGACAGCTACGTACTGTGGGAGATCTCAGATCCCCTGAAATTCTCCCAGACCTTAAGCTCTTCCATATCCAATGCGGAGAACAGACTGGATACCATCGTCTACAACTCCACCAAGAACGTGATCAGTAGCCTCTCTCAGGACGACGTAATTTCCGGCAGAGACGGAGAGCTTTCCCAGGCGATCATCACCAATATCGGCACCTCACTGGACCAGTACGGCATCACCCTCCTAAGCTTCGAGACCAAGCAGCTGGATCTGCCCAGCGACAACAAGACTGCCGTATACGAGCGCATGATCTCTGAACGCGCCAACATCGCAGCCACCTACACCGCAGAAGGAAGCTCCGAAGCACAGAAGATCAAGAATACCACAGACAAAGAAGTGACCATTATGATCTCTGATGCAGAGAAACAGGCTGAGATCCTGGTGGCAGAAGGAGAAGCAGAGTACATGCGGATCCTTTCTGAGGCCTATGCAGATAGCTCCAGACAGGAGTTCTACTCCTTTGTCAGAAGTCTGGATGCACTGAAGGCTTCCATGAAGGGGGATAATAAGACCGTGATCTTGTCTCCGGAATCACCGATTGCACAGATTTTTTACGGTAAGTAAATAACCACACTGATTCGTCTCAAGGATAATATTCGTTTAAAAAATGGCCTCAAGATTTTCCATTCTTGGGGCCATTTTCATAACACACGCGTCTTTTCACATTCTCCCGAATCTTATACTCTCCGTTGCTTCTTCAACTTACTAAATCCCAAATAATAGCCCAAAAACAGCACACTGGTCACCACCCAGGTAAGTGGATAACTAAACATAATAGTAAAGATATCTCTCTTCATAGGCACCACCGCCGTAAGCCAGATCACCCTCAGCGCACAGACTCCCACGCAACATAAGATCATGGGCACCCAGCAATCACTGACACCTCTAAGTGCCCCGGAGAGAATCTCAATGGTCACATATGTAAAGTAGAATGGCACTAAAAATCTCAACATATCAATTCCGATCCGGACCACCTCACCATCTGTGGTAAATAATTGATAGGCATACACGCCCCAGTTATAAAGAAGAAAGGACAACGCAAAGGTAGCTGCAAAGGTCATGCCCATGCACACCTTCACGCCCCTGCGTACTCTCTCATCCTTACCTGCTCCGTAATTCTGCCCAACAAAAGTGGTAATGGAGATTCCAAAGGCACTGACGATCATCCAGAACATACTGTCAATCTTACCATAAGCCGTCCATGCTGCCACCGTATCCGTTCCCAGAGAATTCACGCCCGTCTGTATAATCAAATTAGAAGAGCTATACATTACCGACTGAAGACCTGCCGGAAAGCCGATCTGCACAATCCTTCGAAGCATCCTGCCATCAATCCGCACCTTCTTAAGCTCCAGATGATGCATATCCTGTGTATGCATCAATACCCGGATCACCAATCCTGCACTCAGTGCCTGAGACAAAATAGTAGCCAGGGCAGCCCCTGCCACTCCCATGTGAAAAATTACCACGAATACCACGTCCAACACAATATTGGTCAGACAACTGGCAATCAGGAAATACAACGGTCGTTTAGAATCCCCCACAGCCCTAAGAATCCCTGCACCCATATTATAGATCAGATTGGGGATCACTCCCGCAAAGTAAATCCTGATATACAATACTGCGTGATTCAGCACATCTGCCGGCGTATCCATGGTCTTCAAGATTCCCGGTGCCGCCACGATTCCGACAACCGTCAGCACCACTCCGCCCAGTATACAAAACGCAATGGCCGTATGTACCGCATATTCCACCATCTCCCTGCGCTTCGCCCCATAATATTGGGAAATGATCACCGTAGCACCGCTGGCCAGACCGATAAAAAATCCCACCAACAGATTGATAATAGTGGCTGTGGTACCTCCTACCGCCGACAAAGCCTCTTTTCCCACAAACCGCCCAACAATCATGGCATCAGCCGCATTGTACAGTTGCTGGAAAAAGGTGCCGAAGAGAATGGGGAAGAAGAATAAAAGCAGCTGCTTCCAGATGACCCCTTCTGTGATCTTATTTGCGGTCTCTGCCATGTCCTCTTCCTTCACCAAATCTTCTACTAAGTCTTCCTTCGTAATTTCCTCTTTCATCGTTACACTCCTTTTCATTTCCCTTTCAACCTCATATTAATCCCACATAGGCAAACTGTCAATAAGAAAAGTATTTTCAGACAACAACCAATATTTCCAGAAGCAAAACATCAATATTCCAGGAAGTAAAATTTTAATATTTTCAGAAGTAAATCATTAATATTTTCAGAAGTAAATCATCAATATCTTTAGAAGTAAAATATTGATATTTTTGGAAGTTTGTGGCATAATATGAATATAAACTGATTTATGGAGGAACATTGGGATGGAACATCAATATTTAAACCGTATCGCCGACAAACTTCTACTCGATCGTCTGGCTGCCAGCGGAGCAGTCTTAATTGAAGGGCCGAAATGGTGTGGAAAGACACGTACTGCAGCAGAAGCTTCCAAAAGTCAGCTCTACATGCAGGATCCTGATAAACACGTTTCTTATTTAAAAGCAGCAGATACCAAGCCTTCCCTTCTTCTGAAAGGGGACACGCCTCGTCTGCTGGATGAATGGCAGACAGCTCCTGTTTTGTGGGATGCTGTACGTTTTGCGGTAGATCAGCGCAGTGAACCCGGACAATTCATTCTGACAGGATCCGCAGTTCCTGCCGATAATGTAGTGCAGCACACAGGAACCGGCCGTATCTCCAGGCTCATGATGCGCCCAATGAGTCTGTATGAATCCGGCGAATCAAACGGCACAGTCTCCCTGATGAATTTATTTAATGGTGTTACAGAAATTGACAACTTTTCCGACCTGACCATTGAAGAAATCGCCTTTTCCATTGTCAGAGGCGGCTGGCCTGCATCCATCGGCGAAAGCGAGAAAGTTTGCCTCCGGCATGCTATTGACTACGTGGAGGCTATCATCAATGCGGATGTGTCCAGAGTAGATGGAATTGACAAGAACCCAGCTCGTGTCAGAGCCTTAATGCGCTCATTATCCCGCAACATTTCCACACTGGCCACCATCAAAACCATCCGTGATGACATTGCCATGGGGGATGTGGAAGAAAGTATTTCAGATAAGACCATCAGCCAATACCTCAACGCCTTAGACCGCATTTTCGTAACTGAAAATTTGCCGGCTTGGAATCCGGCACTTCGCTCGAAAGCAGCGATTCGCACTTCTCCTAAGAGGCAATTTGTAGATCCGTCCATAGCTGCGGCCACTTTGCGTCTTACTCCTGATCGGCTGCTTGAGGACTTTAACTATTTTGGCTTCCTCTTTGAATCTCTCTGCGACCGCGACCTACGCATTTATGCAGAGGCAATAGACGGGCAGGTATTTCACTATCGTGACAGCAGTGGGCTGGAATCAGATGCCGTAATCTGCTTAAACGATGGCAGATGGGCTGCCGTTGAAGTGAAACTTGGATCCAAAGAAATCGAGGAGGCCGCTGTTCATCTTCTGGAATTAAGAAACAAGATCAATACCGAGAAGATGCGGGAACCATCATTTCTCATGATTCTGACAGGTACCGAGATTGCCTACCGCAGAGAGGATGGCGTATTTGTTGTTCCCTTGGGTTGCCTGAAAGATTAACTCTTGAGTAATAAATTGCGATAAAAGCAAGGCGGAGTGTATATGCTCCGCCTGCTTACATAAATTCTGCAAGACAAATAAATACTCCACTCCCGCCTGATAGCAAAAAGTGGAGTATAAACATAATGGTACAGAGAAGATCCCTCATATTAATTCAAGTACTCCCCTCCGACATTTCCCGCTCTTTCCAGTCAAATCTCGCCATTCCCGGAATCCAAGTCTCTTAGCCAAATGCAAAGATGGCTGATTCTTTGCATCAATCACCACCTGCACTTTAGAGACCTCCAGTTCCTCTCTTGCAAAATCAAGTGCAGCCCTGCAGACCTCCTGTGCGATTCCCTTGCCCTGCCAGGAACGAGCAACCATGTAACCAAGGCTAAGCAGTTCTTCCCCGTTCTCTTCAACTTCCTCTGCATCACCGGCATAGGGCTGTTCAAATCCCACCCGGCCGATCACCTCTCCTGTTTCTTTCCACAGAACTGTCCAAATCCCGAAACCAAAGAACTCATAGACCTTCTCAATATATTGTTTCACATGTTCACGTTCTTTCTGAGGTTCTATACAAAAGGCATCCGTGTACCTTGTTATCCTCGGATCCTGATAGATTTTTACGAAGCTATCCACATCATCCACGGTAGTTTCCCGGATTATACATCGTTTCGTCTCTGCAATTTCCCAGGGAATCCCCGCATACCTTCTGTATATTTTATCATAGAAGCCTGCTTCCAGTTCTTCCGGAGACTCAACTGCATAGCGAATATCTGCAAAACTACAATGCCTGTTGCCTTCATGCAGCCAAGCCATCACCGGTTGCTGCCCGGCCGTAAGGTGTCCGGCTATGTCATGACAATCCGTCAGCCACAATAACCCTGCATCTGCTGTACGTCCTATCTCTTCCTTCGCCTCAGCATACTCCATCAGATTCACCACAAACTGCTCTCGAAGTTTCTTAGCAAGCGCCTCTGCCTGTTGCCGGATCATTTCCTGCTGCCAAATTGCCGTCTGCTGCCCGCACCCGACGCCATCGTTAATCGCGTTACATACAATATTCACCTGTTTTAAATAAAACTTTTTCCTATCTTTTTTCATACTTGTCCCTTTTCCCTCTTTACCTTTTCTCTATTTTACGATAAAATAGAAAAAAATGCAAAGAAAGGAATTCATTATGAATAAAAATCCTATTGTAACAATTACTATGGAAAACGGCGGCGTGATCAAAGCCGAGTTATATCCTGAGATAGCTCCTATCTCCGTAAACAATTTTATCAGCCTGATCAACAAGAAGTTTTATGACGGTCTGATCTTTCACCGTGTCATCAAAGGCTTCATGATCCAGGGCGGCTGCCCTAACGGCAACGGCATGGGCGGTCCCGGCTACAGCATCAAGGGTGAATTTGCCCAGAATGGTGTGAAGAATGACTTAAAGCATACAGAAGGCGTTCTGTCCATGGCCCGCGCTATGAACCCCAACTCTGCCGGTTCACAGTTCTTTATCATGCACCAGACCTCTCCTCACCTGGATGGCAGCTATGCAGCTTTCGGTAAGGTGATCGAAGGTATGGATGTGGTAAACAAGATCGCAGAGACCAGAACGGATTACAGTGATCGTCCTCTTGAGAAGCAGGTGATCAAGTCCATGGAAGTGGAGACCTTTGGCGTAGAGTATCCGGAACCGGAGAAATATTAAGAATATTTTGGGAGTCGCGTTCTGACATCCTCCCTTTCTTTTACAAAAAAGCCCCGATTCCGTTAACCATTTGCAAGGTTTGTAGGAATCGGGGCTTTACTTTATGCTTTGTCAACAGAACCAAACAGTTCCATCTTCTCTTTTACGGTCTTCTTGATGGCTTCAGCGCCGGGAGCCAGCAGTTTACGAGGGTCAAAGCCCTTGCCCTGCAGATCCTTGCCGGCCTCGATGTACTCACGGGTAGCTGCTGCAAAGGACAGCTGACACTCAGTGTTTACATTGATCTTAGCCACGCCCAGGTTAATCGCTTTCTTGATCATATCAGCCGGGATGCCGGTACCGCCGTGGAGAACCAGAGGAAGATCACCGGTCAGCTGCTGTACTGCATCCAGAGTCTCAAAGCTAAGTCCCTGCCAGTTTGCAGGATATTTGCCATGGATGTTACCGATACCTGCTGCCAGGAAGTCTACACCCAGATCAGCGATAGCCTTACATTCCTTAGGATCAGCACACTCACCCATACCTACCACACCATCTTCTTCACCACCAATAGAACCTACTTCAGCCTCGATAGAGATGCCCTGAGCATGTGCATCCTTTACCAGCTGCGTGGTCTTTTCTACGTTCTCCTCGATAGCATAGTGAGAACCGTCAAACATTACAGAAGTGAAGCCGGCTTCCATGCACTTATAACAAGCGTCAAAAGAACCGTGATCCAAGTGAATCGCCACAGGAACAGTGATGTTCAGACCTTTGATCAAACCTTTCACCATACCTACTACTGTATCATAACCGCCCATATACTTACCTGCGCCCTCGGATACACCAAGAATAACAGGGGAAT
>JAZQGM010000150.1:0-1663 GCA_045540075.1 Acetatifactor sp.
GTTATCATCATGGGTAAATTTGTAATCAAAACAACAAACACAGGAGTAAAATTCGATCTGAAGGCCGGCAATGGCGAAGTGATTGCAACCTCTGAGGTGTATTCCTCAGAACAAGCCTGCAGAAAGGGCATTGAAAGTGTAAAGAAGAATGCACCGATTGCAGCCGTTGAGAATCAGACCGTAGAAGGTTATGAAGTGGAGAAACATCCTAAATTTGAATTGTATCTTGACAAAGCAGGAGAATATCGTTTCCGCCTGAAAGCAACCAATGGTGAAATCATCGCAGTTAGTGAAGGATATACCAGTATGGCCGGCTGTGAAAACGGGATTGACAGTGTGAAGAAAAATGCCCCTGAAGCAGAAGTGATGGAAGAATAAAGGGGCTTATTGCAGAATTAAGATAGGTGGTGGAAGCATAGTGAGAAAACTGGTTGAATTGATGTGCATTTTCATATTGAGTATGAGCCTGACAGCCTGCAGTGCAGAGGATGCACTGGTAGACATTTTGAGTAAGGCAATTTCCAAAGCAATGGAAGAGAATCAGGAGCGTGTGCCGGAACAGGAAATGGAGACTGTAGATTCAGCAACAGAGCAGACTGAAGATACAGGAGAACCGGAAGCCGACCAGTCTTCTCAATCCACCGAAATGACAGACGGCGAAGCGGAAACAGATACAGCGGTCACCATGGATATGATGCAGTTGTATGAATGCTGGAGCAAGGTGGTCGGATACTGGAATGCCGCTGAAGGACGATATGCAGTGCCTGATATGATGGACAGCCATACCGCTGTTTTTCGATATGGTATCTGGGATACGGAAGCAGACAGCGGAGAGGGTATGGTGACAGAACTACAGGCCAGCGGAGAACAGGAGCTGACTGCTTTGGTATACTATGCAGCACAGGAAGCAACGGAGCTTAGGGATGCTGTGGAGGAAACAACCATATCGGTAGTGATCGATTATTCCGGTCTTGAGCAGGATGGCAAGATCCGGATCAAGATCGGTGAAGCAGACTGGAATCATTATATGTTTGCTGGGAATACTTCGCAGGAAGCTTATCAGACTTATATCGACAACACTTTTGGTGCAGAATGAAATGCCGGTAGTTGAGGTTGTGGTCTGATAATAAGGTCTATGAATGAGCATACCGATCTTAAGAAACAGGAAATGGATCTTTATACAAAGATTGACAAAAAGGAAGTGGAACAAATGAGTAATCAGTTTTGTGGAAATTGTGGGGCACCCTTATCGGAACAGGCTGTGTTTTGCGGTGAGTGTGGAACACAGGTATTAACAGGACAAGGACAGGTAAAGCAGGAGCAGACAAGCCCACAGCAGGCAGACCGGGGACAGGCCCGGCAATACAGAGGAGGAGTTACCTATGAGGAACTGCGGGGAGGCAATCTGCCCAAATCCCGCATGGCCCTTTTGCTGACAGGCTTTAAGACCTGGTGGCTGGCGTTTGTGAAGGGAATGCCCGGCAACCTCTTGAAACCATTGATTCTGGCGGCAGTAATCTTTGTGGTCAATTTGCTGGTGATGACTGTGGGAAAAACAACCTACAGGATCAACTCCGTCGATAGGGGAAGCAGTCTTATGATGTACCTCTTTGCAGGGGATGGCGTCCGGGGCGGCGAGTACGGGATCAGGGGTTTTGGGGAG
>JAZQGM010000151.1:0-2329 GCA_045540075.1 Acetatifactor sp.
GCATTAAACGGATTGGAGCCGGAGGCGTTGGCAAAAATCCAAAAGGTTATGCTGTTTGATGATGTTCATACGGTTAAGGCATGGCGAATCCTGGAGCGGTACACTACCGTGCCGGTGGAGCACATTATGACAAAACGAGTCAAGGAAGATAAGTCACTGGTGGATATAGAAATGACCGCAATGACTTGCCGGGAGCATTACCGGAATCAGGTGGACTCTTTTGTGATCGTCTCCAGTGACTCTGACTATTGGGGGCTGATCTCCACTCTGCCTGAGGCTCGGTTCTTAATGATGATAGAAAAAGAGAAGTGTGGGCCGGAGATGAAGGCAACCTTAAGTAAGCATGGCATCTTTTATTGCTATATTGATAGCTTCTATGACGGCAACTGTGAGGGAATCAAGAAAAATGCTCTGTTTGATGAGATTTATGCGATTTTGAATAAATCACTTCAGCTCAATGTATTTGATATATTTGACCAAGCAGTGCTGGCCTCGAGAATTCAAATGAAGCCTGCAGAGAAGCAGCAGTTTTTTGATAAGCACATCAATAACATGAGGCTAGTGATCGACGAAAAGGGCGATGTATCCATAAAGCTAAATACCTAAAGAGCATAGTGCCTCCATTGCTTTAATGAAAAATAGTGTAAAAATAGTGAAAAAATAGTGGAAGTTTTATTTGACATAGGGTATAATATAGACACGGAAAGGAGTTGGTTTGATGATCCGGGTAACACTGACAAACGAGATTTTGAAAAGGATCGCTGCCATTGATGAGTACCGGTTCTCTGTTAAGACCATCGAGCTGCCTCAGATCACGATGAACCGCTTGCGAAAGAATTCCAAGAAAAAGAGCTCTTATGCGTCCAATAAAATCGAGGGAAATCCCCTGACAGAGGCACAGGCCAATGAAGCCATGGAGCGGGATGACCATAAGCATTTTCTTAAGCCCGAGCAAGAGGTTCGGAATTATTACCTGGCATTGAATCTCTTGGAGGAAAAGCTGAAGACAAAGGTCCCATTCTCTAAACAGCTGATCCTGGAAGTACAGGCGCTGGTGGAAAAAGGTGCATCAAAGGAAAAGATCGGTCTGCGTGGACCGACACCTCCCGGCGTGCTGTTCGCAGTCTACGATTCCCAGACTGGCGCTCCGGATTATATCCCCCCGGAATATAAAGACATTCCGGAACTGCTGGATGAGCTGGTCAACTATGTGAATACCACAGATGACCATCCGCTGATCATCGCAGCAGTCGTGCACTATCAGCTGGTTACAATCCACCCCTTTGAAGATGGCAACGGCCGAACTGCTCGCCTGATGTCCGGATACGTTCTGGATTATAGCGGCTATGGTTTCAACGGTATTGGTTCTCTGGAGGAGTATTTTGCCTACGATCCGGATGAGTACTACGCATCTTTGCAGATGGGGCTGCCTGCATTGTATTATTCCGGAAGAGAAAACCCACCGCATCCTGAAATCTGGGTCAACTACTTCTTGCGGATGATGGAGCTGTATTCCAAGAAGGTGTATGAACTTTCCCAATCCTCCCGGCAGGAGGAGGTGGACGGAAGTCTGTCCTACCTGAATGCTAAGGAGAGGGCTTTGCTGGTATTCCTGTTGGAAAAGCATATGCTGGAATTCACTCCGGTTGATGTGAGCCGCATGCTGGGTGTCACCAATAAGACGATCATCAACCGCTGCGTGAAACTCACCAGTACCGGATTTCTGGTGCCCAACATTGTAAAGGAACGTATTCGCACATATTCCCTAAGTGCCTTTGCTCAGAAGTACGCAAAGGATATTCTGGCAAAACTGTCGGATATGTAATTGCGACCCTGTGCAATAATTTTAGTGTGGAGCTATTGACTAAAACATATAGTTATGGTACAATACCAATAGTAAAGTTTCGATGTTTTGCGTAAGCAATCTAAAGTGTCCGATTATTACTATGCCCGAAGTCATTATGTCTTCGGGCATTTTTGCGTTCTTCTGCATCTGTAGTAGATGCACATAGAGTATTATCGCAGGAGGGGTCAACCCTCTGGCCTTTGACAACTAAGCATCGGCAGGAATGTCGTTGTAAGTGAAAGAACCCACATTGAGAGATCATCTTTCTTTGTGGGTTCTTTTTTTATATATACGGAGCCCTCTGGCTCCCCCAACCTTTTTTCCGGGGAGCCTTAGGGCTGTACCGTTATATAGAAATCTAACGACAAGGAGTGATCCGATGCAACAACACCTATCCCTTCTGAAAGATGTCCGTGGCTGTATGACTCGTTTTGACCCGCTCACCCCTGAGATCGTGGCCAACGAGACAGAAGACGGACTGAC
>JAZQGM010000152.1:0-19052 GCA_045540075.1 Acetatifactor sp.
AAATCGTTTTTTGGTGAGAAATGTCGATTTTTAGCTTGACAATTCAAATGTCAAATATCTATAAAAAATTTATAAAATTGTTGCAAAATACAGAGTAGATGTGGTATAATGAATGTACAATAAATTACTGAAAGGGATGAGCAGCATGAAATTTATTATTGTAGGCAGAAATATTGAAGTGACACCCGGATTAAGAGCAGCTGTGGAGGATAAGATTGGTAAGTTAGATAAGTACTTCAATCCTGACACAGAAGTGCATGTAACCTTAAGCGTTGAAAAAGATCGACAGAAAATTGAAGTTACGATACCGGTGAAAGGCAGTATCATCCGTTCCGAACAAGTCAGCAACGACATGTATGTATCCATTGATCTGGTAGAAGAGATCATTGAAAGACAGCTGAAAAAGTATAAGAATAAAATAGTAGACAAGCATCAGAGTGCAGATTCTTTCAGTCAGCTTTTCATTGAGAATGACTATATGGATGAAGAAGAGATCAAGATTGTGCGTACTAAGAAGTTTGATATTAAACCTATGTATCCTGAGGATGCCTGCATTCAGATGGAGCTTTTGGGACATAACTTCTTCGTATTTATTAACGCAGAGACTGATCAGGTGAATGTAGTGTACAAGAGAAAGGGCGATACCTACGGATTGATCGAGCCGGAAAATTAAGGGAAAATCTAAAAGTAAAGCATAAGTGAATAGAGTTTTGGGAGCGTGTGGAAACTTACACGCTCCTTTTTCATATAATAAAGGGGAGAAAATTACAAGTTGTGGAGGGTGTATATGAGCAAGCTTAGGAAGATGATCATTTTGGAAATGATTCTTGTGGCAATGCTTGCATTGGGAATCGCGGTGCGTAGTAGTATTTGGCAGGGGAATGACCTTGGCAAAGGTACGGTGAATACGTCCACGCTCAGTGCGGAGAAAGGGTTTATAAAGTGGGTGGACTTTAATGTAAGCTATGAGGCACTCTGTGTGGCTTTCGAATGGGCGGTTAAGACCCATGATACGGAACATCCTGTAGGTTTTGTGGAGTTGCTTGCGTACACAGCAGCCAAGACCGGAGGGGAGTTTGAATCGAAAGCTCTTAAGATATTAAAGAAGGCAGCAGGCGAACTGGCAGAGGGTGAGACTACCATGGAGGAGCTTGCGGAGAATTTGAAGTATTATACATATTACCGGGAAGCTTATGGAGCAGTGCTTGACGGAATGGTGGGGGAGTTTGAGGAGGAATATATCGATGCAGATGGGGAAAAGTGTTTTCGCAAAGTGTATGGGCTGAAGGCTTTTTTTCCGTTGGCAAAAGGCTTTGATTATACACATTATGATGATTTCGGTGCCGGGAGAAGTTATGGGTATCAGAGAAAGCATCTGGGGCATGATATGATGGGACAGACCGGAACGCCCATCATCAGTATTGAGTCCGGGTATGTGGAGGTGATGGGTTGGAATCAGTATGGAGGATGGCGCATCGGCATCCGAAGCCTAGATGGGAAGCGGTATTATTACTATGCACATCTGAGGCAGAATTACCCTTTTGCAGAAGGACTTGAGGAAGGAGATGTGGTGACAGCCGGAGATGTGATAGGGTATATGGGGCATACAGGTTATAGTACTAAGGAAAATGTGAATAACATTGAGGTCACACATCTGCACTGGGGACTTCAGTTGATTTTTGATGAGTCCCAGAAGGAGTGTGACAATGAGATCTGGATCGATGTGTATCCACTTACCAGATTTCTGGCAAAGCATTGTCAACAGGTACAGAAAGTAGAGGGAACCAGAGAATGGGTCCGGACGCTTAAGATCATTGATCCTAAAAAGCAGGCTTGGGAAGAAGAAAATCGAAAGGAATCAAAAGAAAATGTGAACAAATCGTAAAACTTTTACAGTATGTTATTTTTTTGTCAAAAAAGATTGCAAAAGTCAAGCGCCTATGTTACAATAATAGAGGTTAAAAATGATAAAAAAATAACAATCTTAACATAACATAAGTGGAGGAAGAAAAAATGGCAAAGAAAGTAGTATTAGCAGGCGCTTGCCGTACTGCCATCGGTACCATGGGTGGTTCTTTAAGCACCGTACCCGCAGCAGAGCTGGGCGCAATTGTAATCAAAGAAGCATTAAACAGAGCAGGTGTGGCTCCCGAAGCTGTTGATCAGGTATACATGGGCTGTGTTATCCAGGCCGGTCAGGGACAGAACGTAGCACGTCAGGCTTCCATCAAGGCAGGACTTCCCATCGAAGTACCCGCTGTTACCATGAACGTGGTATGTGGATCCGGTCTTAATTGTGTGAACCAGGCTGCACAGATGATCATGGCAGGTGATGCTGATATCGTAGTAGCAGGTGGTATGGAGAATATGTCCATGGCTCCTTATGCGATCCCTCAGGGCCGTTACGGCTATCGTATGGGCAACGCTACCATGGTAGATACCATGATCAAGGATGCTCTTTGGGATGCTTTCAATGATTATCATATGATTAAGACCGCCGACAATATCTGCGAAGAGTGGGGCTTGACCAGAGAAGAGCTGGATGAGTTCGCATTAAAGAGTCAGCAGAAGGCAGAGGCAGCACAGAAGGCCGGCGCTTTCAAAGCTGAGATCGTTCCCGTAGAGATCAAGAAGAAGAAAGAAACCGTTATCTTCGATACCGATGAAGGCCCCAGAGCAGGTTCTACCATCGAAGGTCTGGCTAAGCTTCGTCCTATCAACAAGGATGGTTTCGTAACCGCAGGTAATGCTTCCGGTATCAACGACGGTGCAGCAGCTATCGTTGTAATGAGCGAAGAGAAGGCAAAAGAGCTGGGTGTTAAGCCTATGGCTACTTTCGTGGCAGGTGCTCTTGGCGGAGTTCGTCCTGAAGTTATGGGTATTGGTCCTGTTGCTTCTACCAAGAAGGTAATGGAGAAGACCGGTATGAAGATCGAAGACTTCGATATCATCGAGGCAAATGAGGCATTTGCTGCACAGTCTATCGCAGTAGGTAAGGATCTGGGTATCGATGTAGACAAACAGCTGAACCCCAACGGTGGTGCGATCGCACTGGGTCATCCTGTAGGTGCTTCCGGATGCCGTATCTTGGTAACCCTGCTTCATGAGATGCAGGCTAAGGGCGCTAAGACCGGTCTGGCTACTCTGTGTATCGGTGGCGGAATGGGATGCTCTACCATTGTTAAAATTGAAGACTAATTGAAAACTTATCATGGAGAGTACCCGAGAGGCCGCTCTCCATGTGTTGTGCAGTGGCAGTCGGGTGGCAACTTTGTAAAGAAAATTTGCATAAAAAATAAAACTATGACAAGCACAGGCCGATCCCTGTGTAGATAGGAGTAAGAGATGGAATACATAGTATATGAACAAAAAGGCAGCTATGGTGTGATCACCATCAGCCGTGAAAGAGCATTAAATGCTCTGAACTCTACCGTTTTGGAAGAGCTTAACCAGACTCTTGACAGTATCGATCTTAAAACCGTGAGAGCTTTGGTTTTGACCGGTGCAGGTGCAAAGAGCTTTGTTGCAGGCGCAGATATCGGTGAAATGAGCAACTTAACTAAGGCAGAAGGCGAAGCTTTCGGTAAGAAAGGTAACGATGTTTTCCGCAAGCTGGAGACTTTCCCCATCCCCGTGATTGCAGCAGTGAATGGTTTTGCACTGGGCGGCGGCTGTGAGATCGCTATGAGCTGTGACATCAGAATCTGTTCCGACAATGCCGTGTTCGGACAGCCTGAAGTAGGTTTAGGCATCACTCCCGGTTTCGGCGGAACCCAGAGACTGGCTCGTCTGGTAGGTGCAGGCATGGCCAAGCAGATGATCTACACTGCACGTAACATCAAGGCTGACGAAGCTTACAGAATCGGTCTGGTAAATGCAGTATACACCCAGGAAGAGCTGCTTCCCGCAGCTGAGAAGATGGCAGCTACCATCGCAAAGAACGCTCCCATCGCTGTTCGTAACTGTAAGAAAGCAATCAACGATGGTCTGGAAGTAGATATGGATCAGGCAATTGTGATCGAAGAGAAGCTGTTTGGTGACTGCTTCGAGACAGAAGACCAGAAGTATGGTATGGCTTTCTTCTTGGACAAGAACAAAGAAAAAGTGAAAGAACCGTTTAAAAATTGCTAAATAGGAGGATTTATTCATGAAAGTAGGTATTATTGGTGCCGGTACTATGGGACAGGGCATTGCAAAGGCATTTGCTCAGGTAGAAGGATATGAGGTTGCACTCTGCGATATTAAGCAGGAGTGGGCAGAAGGCGGAAAAGCCAAGATCGCTAAGGGCTATGCTAAGCTGGTTGAGAAAGGTAAATTGACTCAGGAAGCTGTAGATGCGATTCTTGCTAAGATTACTCCGGGTCTGAAGGAGGATTTGTGTGCAGATTGCGATCTGATCGTAGAGGCTGCATTTGAGAATATGGAAGTGAAGAAGACTACTTTTGCTGAGCTTGATAAGATTGCAAAGGCTGAGTGTATTTTTGCTTCTAATACTTCCAGTCTTTCCATTACTGAGATCGGTAACGGTCTGAACCGTCCTATGATCGGTATGCACTTCTTCAACCCCGCTGATCGTATGAAGCTGGTTGAAGTGATCGCAGGTGTGAATACTCCGGAAAGCACTGTAGCAGCTATCAAGAAGATTTCCGAAGAGATCGGCAAGACTCCTGTTCAAGTAAATGAAGCAGCTGGTTTTGTAGTTAACCGTATCCTGATCCCTATGATCAACGAAGCTGCATTCATCAAGATGGAAGGTGTTTCCGATATCGCAGGTATCGACGCAGCTATGAAACTTGGTGCAAATCATCCCATGGGACCCTTGGAGCTGGGTGACTTTATCGGTCTGGATATCTGCCTGGCTATCATGGACGTTCTGTACAATGAAACCGGTGACAGCAAGTATCGTGCATGTCCTCTGATCCGTAAGATGGTTCGCGGCGGTAATCTGGGTGCTAAGACCGGCAAGGGCTTCTATGTATACAATGCAGACAGAACCAAAACACCTGTTGATGCTCAGTAATCAAGTTACCTGTGTAGGCGGATCATTCCTATGACCGCCTGACAGGGTTTTATACAAAACATATATTTGGAGGAAATAAAGTCATGGATTTTACGTTACGCAAAGAACATGAAATGGCACGTGCTCTTTTCAAAGAGTTTGCTGAAAAAGAAGTAAAGCCTCTTGCTCAGGAGGTTGATGAAACAGAAGAATTTCCCAGAGTCACAGTGGAGAAAATGGCTAAGAATGGATTTTTAGGCATTCCTGTTCCAAAGGAGTACGGCGGACAGGGTTGTGACCCTTTGACATACGCTATGTGCGTGGAGGAGCTGTCTAAGGTATGTGGTACTACAGGTGTTATCGTATCTGCACACACTTCCCTTTGCTGCGATCCTATCCAGACCTATGGTACGGAAGCACAGAAGCAGAAATACTTAGTTCCCCTTGCAAAGGGTGAGAAGCTGGGTGCTTTCGGTCTGACCGAGCCCGGTGCCGGTACTGACGCTCAGGGTCAGCAGACCAAGGCTGTTTTGGATGGCGATGAGTGGGTATTGAATGGTTCCAAGATTTTCATTACCAATGGTAAGGAAGCAGATATTTACGTTATTTTTGCAGTTACCGGTATCATCGAGAAGCGCGGCAAAAAGGTAAAAGAGATTTCCGCATTCATCGTAGAGAAGGGAACACCCGGATTTAGCTTCGGTACCAAGGAAAAGAAGATGGGTATCCGTGGTTCATCCACATATGAATTGATCTTTACTGACTGCCGTATCCCTAAGGAGAACTTGCTTGGTGCTCAGGGTAAGGGCTTTGGTATCGCAATGCACACTCTGGATGGCGGACGTATCGGTATCGCTGCTCAGGCACTTGGTATTGCAGCAGGCGCTTTGGAGTCTACCATCGCTTATGTTCAGGAGAGAAAGCAGTTTGGCCGTGCCATCGGTGCATTCCAGAACACCCAGTTCCAGATCGCAGACATGGCTACCAAGGTAGAAGCTGCAAGAATGCTGGTTTATAAGGCTGCTATGGCTAAGGCTACTCAGAAAGTATATTCCTTGGAAGCTGCTATGGCTAAGCTGTATGCTGCAGAAGTTGCTATGGAAGTTACCACCAAGGCAGTTCAGCTCCACGGCGGTTATGGTTATACCAGAGAATACGATGTAGAGCGTATGATGCGTGATGCTAAGATTACTGAAATTTACGAGGGAACCAGCGAAGTACAACGCATGGTAATCTCCGCGAATATCATTAAGTAAAACCGAACAGGATTTTCGGCTTGCGTTCGGCATGTGCTTGCACAATGCCGAACGTAAGATGAAAATCCGTAGTCGCGAGTTGCAACGCAATCTCGCGACCGAAGAAATGCGAAGCATTTTCGAGGTTCGGTTGACGACTTGCCGGCACTCTAATCGGCTGTAAAGAAAACGGACATTAAGAAACAAAATATAAGGAGTGAAAATACAATGAAAATTGTTGTTTGTATTAAACAGGTTCCCGATACCAAGGGCGGCGTGAAATTCAATCCCGATGGTACCCTGGATAGAGCAGCAATGCTTACCATCATGAACCCGGACGATAAAGCAGGTCTGGAAGCAGCACTGAGACTGAAAGATCAGTACGGCGCTGAAGTTACCGTTATCACCATGGGTCTTCCCAAGGCAGAAGATGTTCTGCGTGAGGCTCTGGCTATGGGCGCTGACAAAGCCATTCTGGTTACCGACAGAGTACTGGGCGGTGCTGATACCTGGGCTACCTCTCAGACCCTGGCAGGCGCTATCCGCAATCTGGAGTACGACCTGATTATCACCGGCCGTCAGGCTATCGACGGTGATACCGCTCAGGTAGGTCCTCAGATTTCCGAGCACCTTGATATCCCCGTTATCTCTTATGCACAGAATATCAAGATTGACGGCGACAGCGTGATCGTTGAGCGTCAGTTTGATGACAGATATCACGTTCTGAAGGCTCAGATGCCCTGCCTGATCACTGCTCTTTCTGAGTTAAACGAGCCCAGATACATGACACCCGGCGGAATCTTCGATGCCTGCAAGGCAGAGATCACCGTATGGGGCAGAGCAAACCTGGTAGATGTAGAAGATTCCAACTTAGGTCTGAAGGGTTCACCTACCCAGATCGCTAAGGCTTCCGACAAGGTAAGAAAGGGTGCCGGCGAGAAGGTTACCTTAGATCCTGCTGAGTCTGTAGACTACATCATCGGCAAGCTCAAGGAGAAGCATGTCATCTAAGAAACAAACCGCAAGGAATTTCTGATAATAAATCTGTGCAAGATGCCGCTTATAGCGGCAGAATGGAGGAAATAATGAATTTAGAAGCATACAAGGGCGTCTATGTCTTCGCCCAGCAGGTTGACAATGAAATCAACAGTATTGCCTTCGAACTGATCGGTAAAGGTAAAGACCTTGCCGAGGCACTAAAGACCGAGGTAACTGCTGTATTGGTAGGTAGTGACGTAAAGGGCCTGGCTGATGAGCTGGCAGCATACGGCGCTGATAAAGTAATCGTAGTAGATGATCCTGAATTAAAAGAATATAGAACCGAGCCCTACGCACACGCTTTGGCTAGCGTAATCAACGAGTTCAAGCCTGAGATTTTCCTGGTAGGTGCAACTGCAATCGGCCGTGACCTGGGTCCTCGCGTATCCGCAAGAATCCACACAGGTCTTACTGCTGACTGTACCCAGTTAGAGATAGGTGATTTCCCGATCAACCCCATCCCCGGAAGAGAGCAGAAGCACAATCAGCTTCTCATGACTCGTCCTGCATTTGGTGGTAACACCATCGCAACCATCGCCTGCCCTGAGTTCCGTCCTCAGATGGCAACTGTTCGTCCCGGCGTTATGCAGAAGAGAGAAAAGATCGAAGGCGCTAAGGCAAATGTAGTAGAATTTAACCCCGGCTTTACTCCCGACAACAAATATGTTGAGATTCTGGAAGTAGTAAAGGCTGTAGCTGATACCGTAGATATCATGGATGCTAAGATCCTGGTATCCGGCGGACGTGGCGTAGGAAGCGCAGAGAACTTCAAGCTCCTTGAGGACCTTGCTGAAGTGATCGGCGGAACCGTAAGCTGCTCCCGTGCAGTTGTAGATGCCGGCTGGAAAGTAAAAGACCTTCAGGTTGGACAGACCGGTAAGACCGTTCGTCCTAACGTATACTTTGCTATCGGTATCTCCGGTGCCATCCAGCACTTGGCAGGTATGGAAGAGTCCGATATCATCATCGCTATCAACAAAGATGAGACCGCTCCTATCTTTGTCGTAGCTGATTACGGTATCGTAGGCGATTTGAACAAGATTCTGCCTGCTTTGACTGAGAAGCTTAAGAGCGAAATGGCTGCAAAATAAAGCACATAACAAAAGAAACCCTTGAAACGGATTGAACCGCTTCAGGGGTTCCTTTTTGGCCTCCAATATTCCTCTTGCACTACAGTTCAAAAAGTACTCTGGGATAATTGGTCAGGTTCTCGGCGCCGTCTTTTGTCACCCGAACCACGTCTTCAATCCTCAGCCCGTATTTTTTCTCATGGCTGCCAAGGAAAATGTCTGCACAGAAGGTCATATTTTCTTCCAGCAAATATTCAGAAGAGGTTTCTACCCAGGGCGCTTCACCCTCCATTAACCCATTACCGTGGAATGGTCCATACAGGAAGTAATCTTCATACCCCAGTTTTTTGAGAGTTTCTTTGTGAAGAAGAGCTACTTCTTTGGCCGGTGTGCCTGCCCGAAGTGCACTGATGACAGTCTCCTGGGTGACATATCCGGCTTCAATTAAGGATCTTTGTTCGTCGGTAGCCTTTCCAAATACCACAGGTCTTCCGATAGAAGAAGCGTAGCCTTGGTATCTTGCACCGATCTGCAAGAAGGTCAGATCGCCCTTCTCTATCACTTTATGTCTTGCGCGGCTGATGGCCTGGTCAGAACCATCCCCGGTGAGCACCCACAAAGGATAACTTTCCCGTTCTGCACCCAGTTCGTGCATCTTGCCAAGTGCCAGACCGACTACCTGACTTTCGGTCATCCCTACTTTGACATGCTCCAACACATAATCCATGGTCTTGTGAGTGATTTCTGCTGCCTTTCTCATACAGGCAAGCTCATTTGGGGTCTTGATCATGCGCAGGCGGTTTACCAGTTCATCTGCTTTCTCGGGCAGAATGCCGTAAGGGCTAAGACTTTCGCAGAGTGCCTTGTATACACCGATGGTCATCAAAGGATAGCCTGCCACGCCGAAACGCTTTATGGCTTTTCCACCGTTCATTTCATTGAAAACCGACTGGAAGGTATCCAGAGGTTTGCCCGGGTATTCCGGTTCGGAAGATTCCCGGAAGGCTTTTAACAGTCTGATCTGGGGTAATCTGGAACGATCTTTGGCATAGGTGTAGCTCTCCGGACCGATTAGCAAATAGGCTTCTCCTTGGGCGGGAACCAATACACCGGCTGTTTCAAAAGAAGGCCAGTAGTCGCTTAGATAGCGCACATATTGGGGTTCGGCTTCGTTGCCGTAGGCAAGTACAAAGTCATATCCGTTGTCCTGCATCAATTGTTGTAAACGTTCGATTCTTTCTTGAAATTCACTGTTGGGTATCATATACTTCCTCCTGTATTATACTTCTTTGCCAAATAAGAAATTGGCCGGATTTTCTTTCAACATAGTTCTAATTTGGTCGTCCGTGATTCCGGCCTCTTTCATCATAGGAATCACATTGACCAGCAAGTGGTCGTATCCCCAACCACCATAGGTGCGAAGCAACGTCTTCAGACATACATCGCAGCTTAAAAGAATCTGGGAAAGGTATCCTTTATCCAGCAAAGATTTTAAGAAAGCAACCCGCTGTACGTCTGTCACAAAGCATCCATATCCATCACGTCTCGCCTCTGCCTCCACATAGTATTCCTTGCCGAAATTATCAAACTCTACGAAAACTCCCATTTCCAGCATCTTAAGCACATAAGCCTCATTATTCTCCACATCGATATGAGAAATAGCGATTCTTTCAGGTGCCACACCCTGATTCAAAAGAATAGAGGTGGCTTCTAAACCATTAGTGGTCCACGGATTGATATGTACCAGTACGCCGGCTCCGGTTCTTTGGTGGGCAATGGCAGCAGCCCGAAGAACTTTCTTCTCTGCCTCGCTGCATAACTCACTGATTCCGATCTCACCGATGACACCGGCTTTAATACCGTCTACACCCTCTGTAAGCTCCAGACACATCAGGTTAGCAATTTCCTCCTCGCTCATAGCAGCAAGCTCCTTAGGATGTGTGGAATCTACGTAAAATCCGGTTCCCATGATCACATGAAGCCCTGTCTCCTTGGAGATTCTGGCTAAAGTCTTGGGATCACGGCCGATGCCGGGCATGGTGGCATCCACCATGGTATTGCCGCCGGCTGCTTTGAAACGCAAGATCTCCTTTTTCTGCACTTCGTAATCATCCATTGCCAGATTATCCTTTAGTGCATAGGGATCTCTGTTTAGCTGGCCCAGATGCTCCATTTTCACTGTTTCCTCTGCCGGATTGGAAATATCCTTAAGAGGACGCTCTTCAAAAAAGGCACTTAAATTAATAAAAATATGCTCATGTGGGGAGACAATGCCTAAGTCCTCACACTTTAATTCCCCCAGTACGCTGTTAATCGTCATGTGCCGACCTCCTTTGACTGAAAAGTTTATTTGGGTATTGATTTTCTGTTTGACCCGTTGTATGATTATTCTGGTGGATATGTAATTTTAAACCACTCTATAGTAAGTATAATCTGAAACTTACTACTAAAACAAGGTAATAATGAATCAATAATATGGAGATTTTGCTATGATTACACACGAACAAAATCACACTCTATGTGAGGTCATGAATAACATACAACTTCGTATCCTTACCTGTGGCTATGCCATCCTGGATCATGAAGAAGAATGGAAGGGACTGGTCACCAACCCTACCTTTTCCCGCTTATATTACATCCTTAACGGAGAATTTTATATTGTCTCCAAGGATGGCAGAGAGATGAAACTGACTGCCGGAAATTGTTATTTACTGCCTGCCGGATACTCTTTTGCCTTTGGATGTAGAGAGACCATGGAACAGGTTTACTTTCATATCAAGTTGTGCGACTTTGATGAGATTGATCTGCTGAAAAACTGCATACGTCCCATCTCTTATGAATTTCCGAATCAAGGAGGAGCAGATTATATAGACATGGTCAATTCCAATGATCCCAAAGGCAGCCTATGGGCACGAAAAGAAGTATACACTTCCCTTTTGGCTCTTTTGGAAAAGTACCATATTTCTCTTAAAAATAATGATTATTCCCCACAGGTCCGCAGAGCCATTGAGTACATAGAAGAAAACCTTTCCCTGCAGCTTAGCATTAGAAAGATTGCAGAGATGGCCTATTCAGCCCCCAGCACGCTGACACGCAATTTCAAAAGAGAGACCGGTATGACCATCAGTCAATACATTGATGAGTCCATTATGTTCCAGGCAGAGCAGATGCTCCTTTCCGGCAATACATCGATTCTGGAAATCAGCGAGAAATTCGGCTTTTGCGACCAATTTTACTTCGCAAGAAGATTTAAAGAAAAATTTGAAATGTCTCCCAGAGAATACAGGAAAGCACCACGCTTATAAAATTCACATTCGAGGATTGGCCAGAGCGAATGCTTTGCAGTTGCAAAGTTTGACGCGCTGAAAAAAGTGTTTTCCGATTTTGCGTTGTAAAAATTATTTTTATCGTTTATAATGATAAAGTGTGGGGAACGTTGGCCGAATTTATGATTTACAAAGGAGCTTTAGGCTATGGCAAAGCAAAAAGAAATAAAAACCAATGCAATGAGGATTCTGGAAACCATGAAGATTCCTTTTGTTCATTATACTTATGAGTGCGATGAATTTGTAGATGGGCTGCAGATTGCAGACAAGCTTTCTCTGCCCTATGAAAAAGTATACAAGACGCTGGTGACGGTAGGTGCCAGCAAGAATTATTATGTATTTGTGATACCGGTGGCGCAGGAGCTGGATATGAAGAAAGCAGCCAAGTCTGTAGGAGAGAAAAATGTGGAGATGATCCATGTAAAGGAGATCAATCAAATCACCGGCTACATCCGTGGCGGTTGCACTGCTGTGGGAATGAAGAAGCAATATGTGACCAGGATTGATGCATCGGCTGCAAGCCTGCCTACCATCATCGTCAGTGGGGGGAAGATTGGGCTACAATTGGAACTGAAACCGGATGATCTTAAGAACGCAGCACGGGCGGAGTATGCGGATGTGCTAAAGGCATAAAAGTATAGATATGATCAGGAAGGCGTATAGGATGAAAACAGTACTATATTTAATCGTAGAAGTGATAGCAATGATACATAACAAGCTATTGAGTTTAAATGATGCATTTGAGTATGATTTTACCGATAAGGAACTACACTTTCTGGTGATCGGTGTATTGGGCATGGCCATGATATTTGTGGTGTATCCCATATTTAAGTGGCTTGCCAAGAACAATCATATAATGGTGATCAGTTGGATCTATGTGTTTACATTAATTGTTGTGATCACTTTTGCTATAGAGATTGGACAGAAGGTCAGCAATACAGGTGCTATGGAGTTTGCAGATATCATGTTTGGATTGGTAGGTTTTCTGGCGATGTTTGCAATCTTTTCATTTGGCAGAGGGGTGTATCATCTGGTGCAGAAAGGAATGCGGGAGTGGATCAGGCGAAGAAACAGGCAGAGTAAGGAATAAATGGACTTAAGGATAGAGGAAATCAGGATGAAAAAAAGATGCTCTCAAAATTTAATGCTGTGGATAGTACTATTGATGACAGCCACAGGGTGTGGAAAAGATGTAAGGAATCAACAAGAGGAAGTTAGCTTGGTGACACCGTTGCCGATCGAGCAGGAAGTGCCTGAATCAACTGAAGTAGCCACAATAACATCATCCGAAGCGTCCCAGCAGTCTGAAGAGGTTATGCGGTCGGATGAAACCATACAGTCAGAGGTAGATACGTCGGCCCTACAGACCGGAAACGGTCACATCGTGGCCATTGATGCCGGTCATCAGGGCAAAGGCAACCAGGAGAAGGAACCAGTTGGTCCCGGTAGTCAGGAACTGAAAGCCAAGGTATCATCAGGCACCAGAGGTGTGTCCACAGGTGTCTATGAGTATGAGCTGAATCTGGTGATCGCACAGGCTTTGGAGGAAGAACTAATAGGCAGAGGCTATCAGGTGGTGATGATCCGGGATAGTCATGATGTAGATATCAGTAATAAGGAACGTGCCGAGGTGGCAAATACGTCCGGCGCGGAGGTGCTCCTTCGGATTCATGCCAACGGAGCTGCCAACAGTGAAGTGAAGGGGACCATGACAATCTGCAATACGGCGGTCAGCCCCTACAATGCAGATATCTATGAAGAAAGCAAGCGATTATCAGAAGAGGTACTAAGTCACATGGTAGAGCATATGGGGTCCAAGAATCGGGGTGTCTGGGAGACGGATACCATGAGTGGTATTAACTGGTGTACAATTCCGGTCACTATCGTGGAGATGGGCTACATGAGTAATCCCCAAGAGGACGAGTTGATGCAGAATCCGACATATCAGGAAAAGATCGTACTGGGGATTGCTAATGGTGTAGATGCATATTTTACAGAGTAAAAAATTGAAATTAAGGAAGTTTGGCAATAAGAAAGCATGACGAGGAAGGTTCGGTTATGAAAAGGAATGTAAGTCTGGATGAAATATCTGACGGAAGATTATATATGGAAAATGACATGGTAAAGGCAGGGTGTAATGAGTGTCAGGGATGCTTCGCTTGTTGTCAGGGAATGGGAGATTCTATTGTTCTGGATCCCTTGGATGTGTGTCGGCTGACACAAGGACTTGCTAAGGATTTTCAGTCATTACTTGAGTCTCACATAGAACTTGGTGTAGTAGACGGTATCATATTGCCTCATCTCAACATGGCGGGGGCAGAGGAAAAGTGCAGTTTTTTAAACGAAGAAGGGCGCTGTAGTATTCACCCGTTCCGGCCTGGTATCTGCCGCCTCTTTCCGCTGGGAAGGTACTACGAGAATGGCAGCTTTCGCTATTTTCTCCAAAAGAATGAATGCCTGAAAGCAAACCGTACTAAGGTGAAAGTCAGCAAGTGGGTGGATACACCGGATCTTGACCGCAACCGGGAATATGTGACAGCCTGGCACTATTTCCTGAATGATTGTGAAGAAATGCTCGTAACCGCAGAGGATGAAATGTTTTGCAATAATTTGAATCTTTATATATTGAATTTGTTTTTTGTTAGACCTTACAAAAGTGTAGAGACATTCTATGAGGAGTTTGCCGGGCGCTTGAAACGTGCAGAGGAAGATTTGTTCGAATATTAATAACGGTAAAATGAAAGAGAGAAGATTTCCATCTTCTCCCCAATTTTTATGCACAATTTACTTTTTAGAACTAAACGTTTTGAGCCTCTAACTCACAAAATCTGCGATAGCAATCGGAGTAATCTGTTCCCGTAGGTTCGTAGGTATCTTTCAGGGACACTACTTTGTCACAGGCAGCCTCAACGCTGTCGAACACTCCAATGCTGACAGCTGCCAGGATAGCGGAACCCAGGCAGGCAGTCTCCTCATTATTTAAGGTGACGATTTTCTTGTTACACAGGTCGGACTTGATCTGCAGCCACAGTTTGCTCTTGGCACCGCCACCCATGGAGCGGATCTCGTCACATTCGATTCCCAGATAATCCAGATTGCTCCTAAGCATGCAGGCCACAGATTCCATGATGCTTCTTACTGCGTGGCCTCTGGTGTGCTCCATGGTAAGGCCGTAGAAAGCACCCTTGGCATCGGGATTGTACTTAGGCATGGTGGAGCCGCACAGGTAGGGCAGGAAGGTGAGACCGTTGCTGCCGGGATCCACCTTGTCAGCCAGTACATTCAGACCGTCAAAATCATATCCTTCACAGAAGTTATTCTTAAACCATTTCAGAGCAATTCCGGCTGTAGGAGTCCAGGAAAGCAGGCAATATTTACCGTCATAGTTCACATGACAGGGAATCTTGCTGTCAGGGCTGTATGCAGGAATTGTGTCGGTAGGAACGAAGATGACCATGGTGGTGCCTGTCATTTCACTGAGTACGCCCTTGCGTACGATGCCTGCGCCGATGGCTCCGGCAATCTGGTCGATGGCACTGGTGGCTATCTTGACACCATTATATTCGCCTACCGCTTCAGCACTGTTACAGAGTCTGGGCAGTTGCTCGGGAGTAACACCCAGGAATTCTAACATTTCCTTCCACCACTCACCCTTATGTATATCATAATAGATGGTAGAAGACTGGAGTGTTCTCTCAGTCACAAATTCACCGGTGAGGCGGTACAGTAAGTAATCCTCCAACAGGAAGATCTTCTTGATCTTAGGCCAGATGTCAGCTCTGTTCTCTTTTAACCACAGAAGCTTGCAGGCAGGCCAGGTGGCAGTGATCTCAGGCTGGCCGGTTACCTCATACACTTTCTGCTCTCCGAAGTGTGCCTTGATAGCATCAGCCTGTGCCACAGCACGATTATCCAGCCATACAATGGCATCTGTCAGAGCGTTGCCCTCTTCATCGGTAACAATCAGAGTCTCGCATTGGGTATCAATGCTCAAAGCTGCAATTTCGTGTTCGGCAGAGAGCTCCTCATATGCTTCTAAGAAGAGTCTCCAGTATTCACCCGCAGGAAACTCCACATAGTCACCTGCGGTATTTAAAGTATAATCTTTTACCACTGTTTTCAGGGCATTCATCTCTTCATCAAAAAGCACGGCTTTCAGAGAAGTGGTTCCCACGTCAGCCCCTATTAAATATTTCATATGTTGTCCTCATTTCTTTGTCTTATTGATTAAACTTGCCGGCATCCAAAGGGTTTAGAATACGGCTGTAAGGCCACTATATGGTTATAAAGTTCTGGACATTCTGCCGTAATTCTTGGATCTCATCAACCGCAGAAGCATCATTGTTGGTAACAATATAATCTGCGGCACCGATATCGGCGATTCTGGCAAAGGCTGTTCGTCCCAGCTTGGTAGAGTCTGCAGCGATGATCTTGGTGGCAGATCGTGACAACATCATACGATCCAACTCCACTTCCTGACTGTAGAAAGTGGTCAGGCCATTATCCAGTGTCACACCGTCTACTGATAAAATCAGCTTATCCGCATGATACTTCTCTAACTGTGCAATGGCATCATCACCATATACAAACTGGTGCTTTGCATTGATCACACCACCTAAAAGTACCACGTTGAAATTGGGATTGGCTCCCGCTTCCAAAGCGATGGCCACAGAATTGGTCACAATGCTCAAATTGATCTTCTGGGGAATCATACGAAAAACAGTCAGTGTAGTGGTCCCTGCATTGAGCATGATGGTATCATTCTCATCGATCATCTCTACAATATGCTTAGCGATGGCCTGCTTCTGATCCTGATTGGCAGTAAGGCGTTGCTGCATGTCCATATTGTAATACGTCTTATACGAGCTGACAGCACCACCATGTACTCGCGACAATAGCCCCTTAGCCTCCAGATCTGCCAGATCCATACGAATCGTCACATCCGAGATCTCAAACAGAGCACTTAACTCATTGACCCGGACTTTACCATCCCGATTCAAAATCTCCAGAATCTTTTGTTTCCTTTCAAAAATATCCATAACTGAAACCTCTCTAAAAAATACATACCCAGATTATACCACACCTATTTATTAAAAACTAGTGTTGTTTTATGTTTTTTAGAGAAAAGAGATCAGGGGAGGCTTTTTTGCCCCCCCCCTTTTGAATGATTATCTTTGTTGCTGGAGCGTATAACGCACGTCGTAAGACTTTTCTTCGTCAGTATATTTGCGCAGGGTGTTAATGACTTCACCATTGTTCCACTTTCTGTCTTCTATGTCATCAGTAGTACCCATAACGGTTATGTTCAATTGTCTGCGGCGGGCGCGGACATGATCCCAGTCTACAAAATAGATATGGGCAAACTCGCCGCCATCCAGAACGCCGTCTTTGATGGTCATGCATTCGCTTCTGCCGAAAAATACACTGCGAAGGTGGCCGTCGGTGTTCATGCTGGTATAATCGCCGGGTTCATCAACGTAGCGTCCGAATTTGGCATGAATAGGGCCGGGATGACGATACTGTCCTTCCTCAGCAAAATCCGGGATCATCTTACGCATGATGTCAAGCAGATCGTGCTGCAGATACTCTAAGTCGAAGGAGTCGATGTCGTGAGAGCACTCCTGGATCATCACACAGCAGGTGGTGTGATGGGAAGCCAGGGTCACAGTACCATTTTTGATACCGGAAGCCTGGACAATTTCGATGACTTCCTTTGATACATCGTGGAAGGTGGGGATCCAACCTCTTGATTTTAATTCTAATTCTTTCTGATATACTTTAAATTCCATTTTGTTTGTCCTCCTGAAAATTGATTTTTAGTGATGTTTGGCCATACTCATTGACTGAACTAATTATGTATCTCATCCCAAGCCTTACGCAGGGAATAGATCATTTCTTCTACCATGGCATAAGGATCGGCTGCCTTTAAGATGCCACTGGTGCTGCCGGTAGCCTGAGCCCCCAGCTTGATGGTGTTGTACACATCCTGTCCATTTGCGATGCCGGCACCTTGTAGGACCATAATGTCAGGATTGATCTCATGAACCCTGCGGATGGTTTCGCGCACATAGCTTTCATCGCTGGTCTGTCCTGTACCGATTAATTCGGTGGGTTCTGCTACCAGAAGATTGGGGGAGAGCTTCGCCATTGTGATCAGTTCTTCCACCGTATCAGCGCACACGATGGTGGCAAGTCCGATTTCATCGGCTCGGCGGATGGTCTTTTCTACCTCATCCGGGGTCAGTTTCTTCTCGGCGTGATTGAGCATCACACCCACCGCTCCGGCGGCTTTTACCGCTTCAGGCAGTACAGAGCCCAGTCCTTTGCCGGCAGGGAGAGGATCCATGTGCTGGGCGAATACCAGAATACGCTCCGTGTTGTCGGCCAGCAGGCGGATGTCTGTATATTGAGGGGTAACGATGATGTCTACATCATATTTCATGGCCACTTTATCGATGACCTTGGCCAGCTTCAGCATTTCTTCGCCGTAAAGGTAAGCTTTAGGCCCAATTTCGAAAAAGGGTGGTTTAATCTTAAAATCCTTGTACATATTTTATAACCTTTCCTTTTTTACCTTTCCATTGTAACGGTATTCTAATGATTGAGCATTTTGCCTACGGCACCACCGGGATGGATGGGGGCAAACTGCTCTTTCTGATAATCCATCTCTTCCATCAACGCCACCAAAAGCGCATCGCAGAGTCCTACAGTAGCCATAAAACTGGAAGTGGCCATCATATTGTACTTGTCGCTTTCGCGATCTATGTAGAGCGGAAGAACCACATCGGCAGCTTGTGCCAAAGGAGAATTCATATTCTCAGTGATCACGATCAACTGAGCCTGTCTTTGGGCGCAGGCAGCCATGATGGGCAAAAGCTCGCTGGTCTTGCCTCCTCGGGAGATCATGATCAGGACATTATTTTTCTTTAGCGCACCTAAGCCCCCATGGACTGCTTCGCAGGGAGGCATGAACATGGCACCGATGTCGATGCAGCATAAAGAATGGGCAAATTTCTTAGCGGCGATTCCGGAAGTGCCACTGGCACAGGTCATGACCCGGTCTGTATGAGCCAGAAGGTCCACAGCCTTGGCAAAAGCTTCGCTTTCTACACAGGTAAGCATGCGCGATATGGATTCTGCTTCCAGACGAATTGACTCTTTGGCACGGTTAAAGGCTTCATTTTTCATTTAATAAGCACCACCTTTTAAAATATTATCGTTTTCTTTTGAAAAACTTTGCTTTAGTTTCGGTAAGTTTCGAATAGATTATATATCTATTTCGAAATATTGTCAATACATTATTTTGATATTTTGAAAAGTTTCAAAATTACTTTCGAAAAGTTTCGAAGAGGGGTTGACAATGTGGGAGAGGAGTATTACAATA
>JAZQGM010000153.1:0-7772 GCA_045540075.1 Acetatifactor sp.
AGAAATTAATAGCTTTGATAAGCATGATTACCTGTATCTTTGGATTGACAGCCTGTGGTGAAGTGCAGTACACGGAATTTGAGCAGCAGAAGGTAGATTATGCAAAGCAGTACGCTGCCGGTCAGATCGTACCTTTTATGCAGAATTTCATGGATGATGCCAATGTAGGTATTTTCGATGAGAGAACTGCAGAAGAAGTGGAAGCCATTTTTTCTGACAGCTACTCTATGCTGGTTGACGGTTATGCAGTTAAGACAGGTATTACTTCCTTTCACTCTGCAGTAGACGAGATCGGTCAGATAGAATCCATCGGTGAGGCTAGTGCTAAGATCGATGATGATCAGATTGTCGTTATCGTGGAGGTGACGGGAGAGAAGAAGAGTGCGGAGGCAGAGGTTATTCTGAGCAATGATATGTTCATGGAGCTTCAGTCAGTTGCCCTGAATCCGGTTTCTTCCATGGGAGAACTGATGGTGAAAGCAGCACTGAATACTCTGATCGGTATGGGTACAGTATTCGTGGTATTGATCCTGATCAGTGCGATCATTTCCGCTTTCAGTATCATTCCTAAGATCCAGGCTAAGTTCAATAACAAAGAAGTGAAGGATAAAGTGGAGAAGAAGGCAACGACATCTGCACCTGCACCGGCAGCAACTCCTACAGTGGCTACACCGGAGACAAATCTTGCAGATGACACGGAGCTTGTGGCAGTCATCGCAGCAGCGATCGCTGCATATGAGGGTGCTGCATCTACGGATGGTTTCGTAGTGAGAAGTATCCGCAAAGTAAATAGAAGCAGACGTTAATAAAAGACGCAATATATATTGGAGGAATAAATCATGAAGAATTATACCATTACCGTAAATGGCAACGTATATGATGTAGTAGTTGAAGAGGCAGCCGCAGGCGTAGCACGTCCGGCAGCTCCCGTAGCACCCAAGGCTCCTGCAGCACCTAAGGCAGCACCTGCAGCACCCGTTGCAGCTCCTGCTCCTGCAGCAGCACCTGCAGCTACCGGCGCAGCAGGCAGTGTGAGAATCGAAGCCGGTGCAGCCGGTAAAGTATTCAAGGTAGAAGCCAAAGTAGGTCAGGCAGTGAAGGCCGGTGATGCTGTAGTGATCCTGGAAGCAATGAAGATGGAGATCCCTGTTGTTGCTCCTCAGGACGGAACCGTGGCAAGTATCGATGTAGCTGTTGGTGATCCTGTTGAGGCTGGTGCATTACTTGCAACCTTGAACTAATCCGGTATTCTTTCCGGACCGGTACAACAAATCACAGGAGGTCAACAAATGGAATATATAGCTACAACGCTTGACAACCTGATCCATCAGACAGCGTTTTTTAACCTGACCGTAGGTAACTACGTGATGATCCTGGTTGCATGTGTTTTTCTTTATCTGGCGATTGCCAAGGGGTTTGAGCCGCTTCTTTTGACCCCGATCGCATTTGGTATGCTGTTGGTTAATATTTACCCTGACATCATGCTGAGCGTAGAAGACTCTGCCAACGGAGTCGGCGGCTTACTGTATTACTTTTACTTATTAGACGAATGGGCGATCTTACCTTCCCTGATCTTTATGGGTGTAGGTGCCATGACCGACTTTGGTCCCTTGATCGCCAATCCTAAGAGCTTTTTACTGGGTGCAGCTGCGCAGTTCGGTATCTTTGCTGCATACTTTGGTGCGATCTGGCTGGGCTTTAACGACAAGGCAGCCGCAGCAATTTCCATCATCGGTGGTGCTGACGGTCCTACCTCCATTTTCCTTGCCGGTAAGCTGGGACAGACTGCGATCTTAGGTCCTATTGCAGTGGCAGCGTACTCTTATATGTCACTGGTGCCTATTATCCAGCCGCCTATTATGAAGCTTCTTACCACAGAAGAAGAGCGTAAGATTAAAATGGGTCAGCTTCGTCCGGTATCCAAACTGGAGAAGATCCTGTTCCCTATCATTGTAACTATCGTAGTATGTCTGATTCTTCCTACTACAGCACCCCTTGTAGGTATGCTGATGCTGGGTAACCTCTTTAGAGAGTCCGGTGTGGTAAGACAGCTGACAGACACTGCGTCCAATGCACTGATGTACATCGTAGTAATCTTGCTTGGAACAAGCGTGGGTGCTACCACCAGTGCAGAAGCATTCTTAAACTGGGACACCATCAAAATCGTTATCCTGGGTCTGGTTGCCTTTATGTTCGGTACAGCTGCCGGTGTTCTCTTTGGTAAGCTTATGTGTATCGCTACCAAGGGCAAGGTTAACCCGCTCATCGGTTCCGCTGGTGTATCCGCGGTGCCTATGGCAGCCCGTGTATCCCAAAAAGTCGGAGCAGAAGCCGATCCTACCAACTTCCTTCTCATGCATGCTATGGGACCGAACGTGGCCGGTGTTATCGGTACTGCTGTAGCCGCAGGTACCTTTATGGCTATCTTCGGTGTATTCTAAATGATTGATTAATAGGAGGTTTCTATGTCAGAACAAGTAAAAAAGCCGATTAAAATAACGGAAACTATATTACGTGACGCACACCAGTCTCTGATCGCGACCAGAATGCCTACCAGTCTTATGCTGCCTATCTTAGAGAAGATGGATCAGGTTGGATATCATTCCGTAGAGTGCTGGGGTGGTGCTACTTTTGATGCATCCCTACGTTTCCTGAAGGAAGATCCCTGGGACAGACTGAGGAAGATCCGTGACGGATTTAAGAATACTCAGCTGCAGATGCTGTTCCGCGGACAGAATATTTTAGGTTACAGACCTTATGCAGATGACGTTGTAGAGTACTTTGTACAGAAGTCTATCTCCAACGGTATCGATGTGATTCGTATTTTTGACTGCTTGAATGATCTTCGTAATCTGCAGGCAGCTGTAAATGCTACCAATAAGTTCAAGGTACAGGAAGGAAGGGGGCATGCACAGATCGCCCTTTCCTATACACTGGGTGATGCTTATACCTTGGAATATTGGATGGATACTGCAAAAAGAATCGAAGAGATGGGAGCAGACTCTATCTGTATCAAGGATATGGCAGGTCTCTTGGTTCCTTATAAGGCAACTGAGCTGATCACTGCAATGAAGAGTGCAACCAAGCTGCCCATCCAGTTACATACCCACTACACCTCCGGTGTGGCCAGCATGACCTATCTGAAGGCAGTAGAGGCCGGTGTTGATGTGATCGATACCGCTATGAGCCCTTTTGCTCTGGGAACAAGCCAGCCTGCTACTGAGGTTATGGTGGAGACCTTTAGAGATACCCCTTATGATACCGGTTTTGATCAGAATCTGTTGGCTGAGATCGCTGATTACTTCAGACCTTTCAGAGATGAGTGCCTTGCAAGCGGTCTTCTGAATCCCAAGGTAATGGGCGTTGATATCAAGACTTTACTTTATCAGGTTCCCGGTGGTATGCTTTCCAACATGGTAAGCCAGCTGAAGGAGCAGAACGCTGAAGATAAGTATTACGATGTGCTTCAGGAGATCCCTCGTGTACGTAAGGATCTGGGTGAGCCGCCTCTCGTTACTCCTTCTTCTCAGATCGTTGGTACACAGGCAGTGTTCAACGTGTTGATGGGTGAGCGTTATAAGATGGCTACCAAGGAGACCAAGGCAGTTCTTCGTGGTGAATATGGTCAGACCATTAAGCCTATGAATCAGGAAGTAATTGATAAGGTTATTCCCGGCGTAGAGAGAATTACATGTCGTTACGCAGACTTGATTGACAACGAGCTGGATAAACTGGAGAACGAGATGAAAGAATGGAAGCAGCAGGATGAGGACGTATTAAGCTACGCTCTGTTCCCTCAGGTTGCAACAGATTTCTTTAAATATCGTCAGGCACAGCAGGAAAAGGTTGATATGACCCAGGCCGATACCAAGAACGGGGCTTATCCTGTATAGTAGGTAGTTGGATTATTGCTTATAAAAGCATATAGAGTATAAAAGCATCAGAGGATATTATTATCCTCTGATGTTTTTGGTAAAACAGTATTATTTTTGGGTATATTTAAGAAAATGATTGATTTTGGTTGAATTACACAGTGGTTTTGTGATAATATATAAAAGAATGTGGAAAAATGTCTTTTGGACATCGATGTAGCTGTAAAGAATGCAAGGAGTAGCTGTGATATGAAACCGGAAAATGATGTTTTGACCAGAATAGACGAGCGTTATCAGAAGATGAGCAAGAACCATAAGAAAATTGCTGAGTATATTCAAGAGAACATCGATCAGGCAGTTTTTATGACAGCAGCCAAGATGGGAGAAGCCTTATCAATCAGTGAGTCCACGGTAGTCCGTTTTGCGGCAGGGCTTGGCTATGATGGATATCCCGGGTTTCAGAAGGCTTTGGAAGAATGTGTCCGGGGGAAATTAACTGATGTACAGAGGACGAATATTCAATATAACAGGAAAACCCACTCAGAGCTGTTTTCTTCCGTACTAATCTCAGACATGGAGAGGATCAAAAATACCCTTGAAACTCTTGATCCCCAAGCCTTTGATGCAGCTGTGGATACTATCTTGAAAGCAGATACGGTGTACATAATGGGGCTTCGAAGCAATGAGCCTTTGGCAGATTTTCTATATTTTTATCTAAGTATGATCCGGGGGAATGTGGTTCTTCTTCGAAGTACCAGTATCAGTGAGACATTTGAGCAGATGATACGCATTCATGAAGAGGATTGTTTTGTGGGAATCAGTTTTCCCAGGTACTCTATGCGGACTCTGAAGGCCATGGAATTTGCCAATGATCGCAATGCCCATGTCATCGCCATTACAGATAGTGTGCATTCACCCATGAACCTGTATTCTTCCTGTAATCTGTTAGCGAGCAGTGATATGATGTCCATCGTGGATTCTTTGGTGGCGCCTTTGAGTGTGATCAATGCCCTGATAGTAGCGCTGTGCATGAAGCGTCCGCAGGATGTGAAGAATCATATCAAGCTTTTAGAGAATACATGGAACAATTATCAGGTTTATATCAATGATGAGATCGATTATATCGACGAGGATGCCATATTGGGTGGTGTGGCCCTTAGAAAAGCTTGATGGGAAGGCTGATTTATGAATAAAGTGATCGTGATCGGTGGCGGTGCAGCCGGAATGATGGCGGCTATCGCATGTGCCGATGCAGGTGGAAAGGTCTGCCTGGTGGAGAAGAATGAAAAGCTTGGTAAGAAAATATATATTACCGGCAAGGGACGCTGTAATGTGACCAATGCAGGAGATATAGAGACACTTTTTGCCAATTGTGTCAGCAATGCAAAGTTCCTCTACAGCGCATTTTATGGATATGATAATAAAGCTTTTATGGAATTTTTGGAAAAAGCGGGTTGTCCGCTGAAAGTGGAACGTGGAGACAGAGTGTTTCCGGTGTCCGACCATTCCTCTGATGTCATTGCAGCATTGACGAGAGAGTTAAAGAAGAGGAATGTGGAGATACTGTTAAATAGTCTGGTAAAAGAGCTTTTGATAAAAGAGTGTGGAGAAGAGAACGAGAAGTCTGTCTCAGGCGTGGTTCTTTCAAACGGGCGTAATTTGACGGCTGACAAAGTCATCATCGCTACAGGAGGCATCTCTTATCCCACTACCGGTTCTACAGGAGATGGTTATGAATTTGCCAAAGAAACCGGTCATAAATTTGTAGAGACCATGCCATCCCTGGTTCCTTTCAACACAGAGGAAGGCTGGTGCCGCGAAGTGATGGGACTTGCTCTGAAAAATGTGTCAGTAAGGTTGGTACAAGGCAATAAACAGCTTTATGAAGGGTTTGGAGAGATGCTGTTCACCCACTTTGGGGTAAGTGGACCTTTGATATTAAGTGCCAGCAGCTTCTATGTCAAGAATTTGTTAAAAAAGAAGAACGAGAAGACCTTTGTTTACATTGATCTGAAGCCTGCGCTTACCTTAGAACAGTTGGATAAGCGGATCTTACGGGATTTTGAAGAGAATAAGAATAAACAATTCCGCAATGCACTGAATGGACTGTTTCCTGTGAAACTGATACCTATCATGATAAATCTCTCAGGAATCTCTCCCCAGAAGCAGGTCAATGAGATCACCAGAGAAGAGCGCAGGAGATTTGCAGAGCTGATCAAGAAGATCCCGTTGACTGTTACAGGGGTCAGGGATTATAATGAAGCTATCATCACAAGAGGTGGTGTATCTGTGAAGGATGTAAATCCTTCCACCATGGAATCCAAAATAGTGGATGGCTTATATTTTGCCGGAGAGGTGCTTGATCTGGATGCTCTGACAGGAGGATTTAATCTGCAGATCGCCTGGTCTACAGGTCATTTGGCAGGGATAAGTGCAGCGAAAGGAGAGCAAGATGAGTTTTAATATAGCGATTGATGGACCGGCCGGAGCCGGTAAAAGTACCATTGCCAAGGCACTGGCGAAGAAAATGAATTTGATTTACGTAGATACAGGTGCTATGTATCGTGCTATGGCATTGTATCTGCTTCGTGAGAAGATAGATCCTGAGGATGCAGAGTCAGTCAGTAAGAAGTGTAAGGAAGCGGATATCACCATCCGATATGAAGCCGGAGTACAGGTAGTATACTTAAATGATGAGAATGTCAATGGATATCTGAGAACGGAAGAAGTGGGAAACATGGCTTCCAAGACAAGTACACAGCCTGCAGTTCGTAAGAAGCTTGTACAGCTTCAGCAGAAGTTGGCATCAGGCACAGACTGTGTTATGGATGGCCGTGACATCGGAACCGTGGTATTGCCCGAGGCTGATGTGAAGATTTATATGACTGCCAGCAGCCTGGTACGTGCCAAGAGGAGATATGATGAGCTTACGGCAAAAGGGGAGAGTTGTGATCTGGAAAAGATCCAAGCTGATATAGAAGAGCGGGATTACCGTGATATGCACAGAGAACATTCTCCTTTGAAACAGGCTGACGATGCGATCCTTTTAGATACTTCTGATATGACCATAGAGCAGGTAGTGGAAGAGATGAACCGCATCTGCGAAGAAAAGAAAGCATACGCGGAGGCATAGCGATTCATGGAGATCAGGCTGGCTGGAAGCGCAGGTTTTTGCTTTGGAGTAAAACGTGCGATAGATAAAGTGTATGAACAGATAGAAACTGGGAAAACTATATATACCTATGGTCCTATCATCCATAATGAGGAAGTGGTGAAAGACTTGGCTGATAAGGGTGTCAGGGTCATAGAGACTAAGGAAGAACTGAACAGTCTGACAGAAGGAACTGTAGTGATCCGTTCCCATGGCGTGGCCAAGGAAATATACGATCATCTGGAACGTCAGGGTCTGGAATGCATTGATGCTACATGTCCTTTTGTGAAGCGGATTCACAATGTGGTGGAAAAAGAAAGTCTGGCCGGAAAACACATTATTGTGGTGGGTAATCCCGATCATCCCGAGGTGGAAGGCATCGTAGGATGGTGCCGGGGGCCTGTTACCGTACTGGAAACGCCACAACAAGCCAAAGATTATACCCCGAAGGAGGGTACAAGCCTCTGTATCGTCGCTCAGACGACATATAATTACAAGAAATTTCAAGATATAGTTGAAATTTTCGAGAAAAAAGGTTACAATGGTAGTGTTGTGAACACGATCTGTAACGCTACAGAGGAACGACAGACGCAGTCGCAGGAACTTGCGAAGGAAGCGGATGTTATGATCGTAATAGGAGGTAAGCACAGCTCCAACACGAGAAAACTGTACGAAATTTGCAGCAGGGAGTGTGCAAACACCTATTTTATACAAGTCGGAGGGCCAAGCGGTCTTAGGAAGACAAGTCC
>JAZQGM010000154.1:0-9671 GCA_045540075.1 Acetatifactor sp.
CTGGTTCACGTAATCGCAGATGCCCATATTTACGACAGACACATTCCCATCATCAAGGAATTAATTAGCAGGGAACCCTTGGAAGCACCTAAGTTCTGGCTGAATCCGGACATTAAGGACTTCTATCAGTTTACCAGAAATGATGTGCGCGTGGACGGCTACGAAACCCATGAGCAGATATTAAATATTCCGATAGCCATCTAGTACTTGGTAGGTGCCACGGATATATCTTTGAGGGGCTAGCTCCCGCAGGATGCATAGAAATCCTTAGCTTTTACAGTTCTGCGTTAATACAAAAAATCTCACCTGTTTGAACGAAGTGAGTTTGAGATTTTTTGTATTGCTGTTAGCAGAAATGTAAACGCTTAGTATTTCATGCGTCCGAGGACTTGCGCCCCTCAAAGATATATCCGTGGCACCTAAGAAGAAATATGTGGGAAAAGGGAGGAAGGAATTTTATGAACCTATACGTTACCGCCGACGCCAACTGGGGCATCGGACATAACGACAATTTACTGATACAGATTCCCCGAAGCCAGAAAATGTTTTTGGAGGAAACTAAGGGCAAGGTGCTGGTGATGGGACGCAAAACCTTAGCCACTATGCCTCAAGGGATGCCTCTGGCAGGTCGCACTAACATCGTATTATCCACCAATCCTAAACTGCAGGTGAAGGGAGCTACGGTGGTACATTCTCCGGAAGAGCTCTTTGAGGAACTGAAACAATACCCGGACGAGGATGTTTACGTGGTAGGCGGAGAAAGCATATACAAACAGCTTTTGCCCTATTGCAAGGTGGCTCATGTGGTGAAGCTGGACCACTCTTATGCGGCTAATAAATTCTTCCCGGATTTAGACAAGGATGAGGAATGGAAGCTGACAGCAGACAGCGATGAGTATACCTATTTTGACGTTGCGTATGAATTCCTGCGTTATGAGAGGAATTAAATAAACGCAGTATTGACTTTTGACGCAAAAAGTTTAATAATAAAGCTATTCAGAGTCTTATAAAGAAAGAAGGAATACCGATGGAAAAGAAAAATATTGACTGGGGAAATTTAGGATTCGGATACGTACAGACTGACTACAGATATGTATCCAATTATAAGAACGGAGAGTGGGATGAAGGAACCATTACCACTGACCCTACTATTACATTGAATGAGTGTGCAGGCGTGCTTCAGTATGCACAGACTATATTTGAGGGCTTAAAGGCATATACCACAGAGGATGGACATATTGTAACCTTCCGTCCTGACTTAAATGCAGAGCGTATGATGGCTTCTGCAGAAAGGTTGGAAATGCCCGTATTCCCTAAGGACAGATTTATCGATGCTGTAAACCAGGTAGTTACTGTAAACGAAGCATTTGTGCCTCCTTACGGAAGCGGTGCTACTTTATACATCAGACCTTATATGTTTGGTTCCAACCCTGTTATCGGTGTTAAGCCTGCGGACGAGTATCAGTTCCGTATTTTAACCACACCGGTAGGTCCTTATTTCAAGGGCGGCGTAAAGCCGCTGACCATCCGTATCAGTGATTTTGACCGTGCGGCACCGAACGGTACCGGTCATATCAAGGCCGGTTTGAACTACGCTATGAGCTTACATGCTATCGTAGATGCTCACAAACAGGGCTTTGATGAGAATATGTACTTAGACCCCGCTACCAGAACCAAGGTAGAGGAAACCGGTGGTGCAAACTTCTTATTTGTAACCAAGGATGGCAAGGTGGTAACCCCTAAGTCTAACAGTATATTGCCTTCCATTACCCGTCGTTCTTTGATGATTGTAGCAAAGGAATACTTGGGACTGGAAGTAGAGGAAAGAGAAATCTATGTGGACGAGCTGAAGGATTTTGCAGAATGTGGTCTTTGCGGTACTGCAGCAGTTATTTCTCCTGTAGGAAAGATCGTAGACCATGGCAAGGAAATCTGCCTGCCTGCAGGTATGAGCGAGATGGGACCTGTCACCAAGAAGCTGTATGATACCCTGACCGGTATCCAGATGGGCCGTATCGGAGCTCCTGAAGGCTGGATTCACGTAATCAAGTAATAAAAAGTTAAGAGTTTTCTCATAGTATGTATATAGACCAATGATAAGGAAAGGTGTTATAATGCAAGTAGTTGCATGTAACACCTTTTAAAATGGGAATCATCAGCGGAAGTTCTTTGAAGATAGTGGAGGGATGATGAGAAAGAGTTTGAGAAAGAAGGGGCAGTTATTGCTTTGCTGCCTGTTATTAATAGGGTGCTTAAGTGCCTGCGGGGACAGTGAAAGGGGAAAGGTGGTATTTACTACCGCACTGGCTAAGGATGAGTTGTTTCGTATTGACAAGGTATCCTGCTCCTTGCCGGAATATATGTTGTATCTGACCAATGTACAAAATCGTTATGAGGATGCTTTTGGTGCACAGATTTGGCAGGTGGATTATCAGGGGATGACTCTGGGGGACAATGTAAAGGACAATGTACTTGCCCGGATAGCCCGTATGAAATCCGTATACCTTTTGGCCTTAGAAAAGGAAGTGACCCTGACAGAAAGGGAAGAAACCCTTTTGGCACAGGCGGCTAAAACCTATGTAAGTTCTCTGTCAGAAACAGAAGTGGAAGTGCTGGGAGTAACGGAAGAGCTGGTGTTACAGCTTTATAAAGAGAATGCTTTGGCGGACAAGGTATATCAGCAGATTATAGCGCAGGTGAATCCGGAAATCAGTGATGATGAAGCCAGAACCATCACCGTGGAGCAGATATACAGAAAGACGGTTAGTGAAGACAAGGACGGTAATAAAACTTCTTATTCTGCAGATATGAAACAGGCAGTTTTGGAGCAGATGGAGGAAGTGCGACAACAGGCAGTTGACGGTGCAAGCGGTTTTTCGGAGCTGGCAGGAAAATATAGCGAAAAAGAGGCCATACGCATATCCTTCAAAAAGGGTGAAATGGATGTGGCCTTGGAAAAAGTAGCGTTCGGCCTGCAAACAGAGGAAATCAGTCCGGTATTTGAAGCAGAGGATGGGTATTATCTTTTAAAGTGTATCAGTACTTTCGACAGGGCGGAAACGGATGCCAATAAGCTGGTATTAATCGAAAAGCGTAAGAATGAGGCGTTCCGCAAGGAATACGATGCCTTTGTGGAGAATAAAGCCAGAAAGCTGAATGAGAAGCTGTGGCAAAAGGTAGAATTGAATCAGACTGCCGGTGTGGATACTAAAAATTTCTTCGAGGTTTATGAGGAATGTATGAAGGATTTTTAAGAATTATTGGTAGTTTACAAAGATTTAATAATTTGTGGAAGGGCGTTTAAAGCCCTATAAAATAGAGGTTTCTAAAAAAGTATTAGCACTCGGGCTTGACGAGTGCTAATTTTGTCTTGACATTTGTTTAAGAGGGTTATAAACTTGTGATTAGTGAGAAATCCGATATGGATTTCGAAAAGAGAAAGAAGAAAAGGAAGTGATTTTATGGCAGCAAGAAGCGGTAGTCTGTCAATCAACAGTGAAAACATTTTTCCCATCATTAAGAAATGGTTATATTCCGACCATGATATTTTCTACAGAGAACTGGTGTCTAACGGATGTGACGCAGTTACTAAGCTGAAGAAGCTGGACATGATGGGAGAGTATACCCTTCCCAATGGTTACAAGCCCAGAATGGATGTTGTAGTGGATCCTGAGAAGAAGACCCTGACCTTTATTGACAATGGTCTTGGTATGACTGCTGATGAAGTGGAAGAGTACATCAATCAGATTGCATTCTCCGGTGCTACAGACTTTATTGAGAAATATAAGGACAAGAGTAATGCAGACCAGATCATTGGTCATTTCGGCCTGGGATTCTATTCTGCGTTTATGGTTGCTGATGAAGTGCATATTGATACACTTTCTTACAAAGAAGGTGCCAAAGCAGTACATTGGGAGTGTGACGGCGGTACTGAGTTTACCATGGAAGATGGTGATAAGGCAGAGGTAGGTACTACCATTACTCTATTTCTGAACGAAGACTGTCTGGAATTCTGTAACGAGTACAAAGCCCGTGAGGTGTTGAAGAAGTATTGTTCCTTCATGCCCACTGAGGTTTATCTGTCCAAGGCGAATACCACTGAGACCCAGACGATCAAAGAGGATGAGAAGCTGGATGACGATGTGGTTTTGGAAGTGATCGAGCCTAAAAAGGATGAGACCAAGGCGGCAGAGGCTGCTGCAACAGCAGATGTTGAGTCAGGAGAAGCTGAGAAGATGCCGGAGCCTAAGAAGCTGAAGATTAGAAAGCGTCCGGAGCTTTTGAATGAGACCAAGCCTCTTTGGAGCAAGCATCCTAATGAGTGTACCAAGGAAGAGTACCTGGATTTTTATCGTAAGGTTTTCCATGACTATAAGGAGCCTCTGTTCTGGATTCACCTGAATATGGATTATCCTTTCAACTTAAAGGGTATCCTGTACTTCCCTAAGATCAATATGGAGTATGAGTCTATTGAGGGAACCATTAAGCTGTATAATAATCAGGTGTTTATTGCAGATAACATCAAGGAAGTCATTCCGGAGTTCTTGCTTCTGTTAAAGGGTGTGATCGATTGTCCTGATCTGCCTCTTAATGTATCCAGAAGTGCTCTGCAGAATGATGGATTTGTAAAGAAGATTTCCGAGTATATCTCTAAGAAGGTAGCTGATAAGTTGGCCGGAATGTGCAAGACTGAGAAGGATGAATACGATAAATACTGGGATGATATCAGCCCGTTCATCAAGTATGGCTGCCTGAAAGATGACAAGTTCTGTGAGAAGATGACAGACTACATCCTGTTTAAAAATTTGGATGGTAAGTATCTGACCCTGCCCGAATGTCTGGAAGTAAAGCCTGTTGACGCCGAGGAGGCTGGTGCTGCTACCGATGAGAACGGTGAGAAGGTGGAAGCAGAAATTGTTTCTGATGGAAGTGCTGCCGCTGCAGAGGAAGAAGGCATTGCCGATGTAGATGGTGAAGAGGAAAAGAAGGAAAAGGTTATCTACTACGTAACTGATGAATTGCAGCAGAGCCAGTATATCAATATGTTCAAGGCTGCCAAGATGGATGCTGTGATCCTGACCCACAATATCGATCAGCCCTTCATCTCTCAATTAGAGTCTAAGAACGAAGGCATTAAGTTCATGAGAATTGATGCAGACGTAACGGATTCCATGAAGGCCAAGACTTCTAAGAAGGCTGAAAAGGTAATGGAAGAGCAGGCAGAAGCAATCGCAGCTATTATGAAGAAGGCTTTGAAGAATGATAAGTTGAATGTTAAAGTTCAGAAGCTTAAGAACAAGAAGATTTCTTCTGTTCTGACACTGTCTGAGGAGAGCCGTCGCATGCAGGATATGATGAAGATGTACTCTATGCCGGGCATGGATATGGGAGCTTTCGGTGGAGACGGTGAAACGCTTATCCTCAATGTCAACCATCCTCTGGTACAATATGTGACAGAGCACCAGGATGGTGAGAATGTAGAGATGATCTGTGAACAACTCTATGATCTGGCAAAGCTCCAGCAGGCACCTCTGGCACCTGAAGCAATGACCAGATTCATTACACGCAGTAATGATATTATGATGTTGCTTGCGAAGTAAGATTGCTGTTTTGATGGTGGATTAATTAAAAAGCTCATTCAGCCGTAGTAATACGCTGAATGAGCTTTTCTCAATATATGATATATGGATGATTATATAAAAATAAGTACTCCATATTCCTCCGGTGCATGGAAGGAACTTCGCTTTTTGGGGGTAACCGGGCTCCATGCCAGGAAGTGCTTGGCAGTTGTCTTTTCAGCACATTTATAAAAGTTTGCCCGTATGGTCTTGCCGCAAGTTACGGTAAAATCAGGGAAGAAGCGACGTATGAAGCTGTAAGGAATCTGATAGGTGATCTCCCAGCCATCGGCAAGGAAAGCAACCTGAGGATTAAAAAGCTGAGCCTGTTCTTCTTCACTGATCACTAGTCTTACCAAGTCATCAATTCCCGAACCGAATCCCAAGAAAAGGCATTTGTTTGGATTGAATTCCAGGTTAAAATAACGCAGGTCGTTCTCCATGGGAGAGAAGAAAAATTCCAGGCAGCTGTCTGTACAAGGCATACCTAAGAGGCCTTTCTCTTCTGCGCGTATTTCAGTTTCGTGAGCGGACAGGCGTATATACAAAGCCTGCTCATCGTAACAAATTTGTGCAAAAGCTTCAACCTCTGTTGTGAGTGTATTGTGCAGGTAGTCGATAGCGATTGTGGGAATTTGGGTCCAATCGATGGCACCTGTTTTACGAATAATGTTTGCTTCTTTCATATTGGTGTCTCCTTTTTTACATACCGATAAGCGGATATTTTCAAATAATTATGTATAAATAAAATATAGCACAGGTTAGGAAATTGGTCAACCCTAGCTTCCGGCACCACTAACTTCCGACAAGGTGTCTAACTAGTTGTTGACAATATGCATGGTTTCCATGAATTCTGTCATGGCTCTGGTCTTATAGTTATTTTTCTTGTAATAAAAGTAAACCTTTCTTTCAGCAGCTTCTCCATCTAGCTTATAATAAACCAGATTCTCAAAAGAAGGCAGCTGTGTCACCAGGATATCGCTGATAAAGGTGGCTCCCAGCTGTGTGGAAGCTGCCATATAACAGGTGGACTGCTGATTCAGCTCCAGTATAATATTGGGGCGAAATCCTGCGGTTCTGCAAAGTTTGTCTCCTCTTGTCCTGGTGTCATTGCCCGGTGTCAGCATAATAAAAGGAAGATCACCAAAGGCTTCCAGAGGAGCCGCCGGGTGATCAGGAAGCCGATAACTCTGGGTTTTGATATGCTCATAAGAAACCTGACAATGAGTCAGTTTCTCATGGATGGGAAAGCGCTTTGGTACAGCCAAAAGAATTGTCTCCTTGCAGTAAAGCATTCTGTTGTACAGGGCACTGTCGTAGTGGTGATTGTCAATGACCAGATCAAGGTTATTGTTTCCCAGCATATCTTCCAATTGGTTAGTATTGCCTTCTGTCAATCGGATGGTAATATCGGGATAGCGTTGCTTAAAATGCAGAATAATGGGAGGGAGAACATAGGCTGCAAACAAGTTGCTCCCACCGATGGAAAGATGTCCCGATTTTAGGGTGTTTAGGTCGTTGACATAGTTTTCAATCTGCTGTTCAATCTGAAAAATATTCTCTGCAGCTTTTATATATGCTTCACCAAATTCCGTGAGACGAAGGGGAGATGTACTGCGGTCAAAAATCGGTGCACCAAGTTCAGACTCGATCTTCTTGATCCGGGCGCTTAGGGAGGGCTGACTGATGTATAAGTTCTGAGCGGCCTTTGAAAAACTTTTTTCTTTGTAAATCTCATAAACGTACTTCTTCCAAGTAAACATGGCAACCTCCTGCATGGTCAATTTATTCATGTAATGCGTAAATAGACTTATTTTAAATAAATAAGTATTTACAAAATTATACTTCTGTTATATAATTTTGTAAAGATACTAAAATATTGAAGCTTAAAGTTTAGCTAAAGATTCTTGAACACTAGGTGAGCAATGACTGTTATCACATGTGGCAGAGGATGGCTGTAACTGAAGTGCTTCGGATGGAGGAAGAATGGAACAGTTAAGGACAGCAGATAGAATGCTGCATGTACACTCAGACATCAGAGGTCCCTTATTTGTGGAAGCCATGGAGATGCAGAAAAACGGCATCAATGTATTAAAGTTGAACACAGGTAATCCAGCAACCTTTGGTTTCGGTTTACCCAAGAGTATTGAAGAAGCACTTGCAGGTCATGAAGAGAAGGGTGTTGGATATTGTGATTTTAAGGGAATGCCTGCAGCCAGAGAAGCCATTTGTACATATCATAAATCCAAAGGAATTCAAGGAATTACACCGGACGATGTATTTATCGGTAACGGTGTCAGCGAAGTAGTTTCCTTTGCATTGATGCCCTTGTTGAATCCCGGGGATGAAGTGCTGGTACCTTCCCCCAGTTATTCTCTTTGGGGTAATTCTGTATATCTGGCAAGCGGTAAGCCTGTTTTTTATCTGTGTGATGAAAAGGCAAACTGGTACCCTGATATGGCAGATATCCGTTCTAAGATCACCGAAAAGACCAGAGCCATCGTGCTGATCAATCCTAACAACCCTACAGGTGTATTATATCCGGAAGAAGTGCTGAAAGAGGCAATCCAGATTGCAAGAGAGCATGACCTTCTGATCTTTGCAGATGAGATTTATGATCGCCTGGTGATGGACGGACTTAAGCATGTATCTGTTGCAACACTGGCACCGGATATGCCGGTAGTGACCATGAATGGTTTGTCCAAATCTCACTGCCTGTGTGGTTATCGTTGTGGTTGGATGGTGATCAGTGGTCCCAGAGCGCTGACAGAGGAATATAGAAAGGGCATTATTCAGCTAACATCCTTACGTCTGTGCGCCAATACCCTGGCACAGCTGGTGATTCCGGCAGCGCTGAAGGATATGGAGACACCGGCATCTATGGTAAGACCGGGAGGAAGAATTTATGAGCAAAGGGAAGCTACTGTGTCTGAGCTTGAGAAGATCGATGGTATCTCTTTTGTAAAGAATAGCGGTGCATTTTATCTGTTCCCGAAGCTGGATGTGAAGAAATTTGGTATTACAAATGATAAAGTATTTGCCAGAGATTTGCTTCATGCCACTCATATTCTTATGGTGCCGGGTAGTGGATTTGACTGGAAGGAGCCGGATCATTTCCGTATCGTAATGCTTCCTGAAGTGGAAGAGCTTAGAGATGCCATGAGAAGAATGGGAGAATTCCTGGATGGATATCATCAGGCTTAATTAATGGAATAGGAAACTATAATATAAAAGCCCGGAACGGCAATTGCGCACATTGCGTAAAAGCGTCCCGGGCTCTTTAAATGTCGGTCAGTGGTGTATGGCCACGTCCCATTGGCAAAGTCCGGCTGAACTGTTACATTACGTACTTTTTAAGTGTAGCATCCACAGCTCCAATGCCGGAAGACAGTTCGGTAAAGTATGTTTTTACCAGATCTGCCATGCCGATCTTAATCAGGTTCACACCGAAAATCTTCTCGTTGGAGAGAAGCGGGTCTAATCCTGACAAATCCTTGGGCTCATTGGACAGGCTGTAACCTGCCACATAAGCGCAGGCAGCATCCAAAAGAGGATCAGGGCTTAAGGTAAATGCTTTGCCGTTGTCATCAATTGCCATGAGGTAACGCAGCCAGCCTGCAAATACCAGAGGAATCAGCTTCAGATCAGCCACATTCAGATCTTCGCGCTTTTGGTAAGCTTTGATGGTCTCACCGAAGCGGATAGCCAGCTTCTGGGAAGTATCCACAGCAATACGCTGAGGGGTATCCGGCATGAAAGGATTGGGAATACGCACATTTACTACAGTGTCAATGAATTCCTTAGGATCCAGAATGCCGGGGTTGACTACTACAGGAAGTCCTTCTACATAACCGATGGTCTGAACCAGTTTCTTTAATACAGGGTTCTTCATTTCCTCGGAGATCAATTCATAACCCAGCAGACAGCCGTATACAGCCAGAGTAGTGTGCAGAGGATTCAGACAGGTACATACCTTCATCTTCTCTACTTTATCTACAGTCTCTCTGTCGGTGTAGATCACGCCGCCTTTTTCCAGAGCAGGTTTGCCATTGG
>JAZQGM010000155.1:0-72928 GCA_045540075.1 Acetatifactor sp.
ACTTCTTCTGTGGAAATAAATGAATTTGCTTTTGCGTAATCAAATGTAACATGTTTGCTCATAATATCGCTCCTTTTCCCTGAATATCAGGTAATTTCAATGTCCAAACCAACACTTCGAGGCATTGTTCTCACTTATGTATAGTGTAACAGAGATAAGGCGTAAATTCAAGTCAAATTTTTAACAAATCTAAGGACTCGACCTGTTACTATGACATCAAGAATTCCAATAACAACTCCTCCAGCTCCTTCTCCTGCTCTTTCGTAAAGCCGGTTTTCTCCACACCCCGGCTTTGCCTGCCACAAACGCCAGCCAACCCAATTTTCTCCCGCTGGGGTTCATATTGCCGTCGATTCTTAGTCGCCCAATCCTCCCCATACAGCATCTGAATATCCTGATCCGTCACATCTATCCTTGCCGACAGATGATTCTCCAGATAATCCACCAGATTCACCTTCAGCACCCTTCTTTTCCCCTTCACATCCACAATGGTTGACACCGAAAAATACACATAAAGCCCCAGGAAACTAACAATATAAAAGGGCAAAATCTCTCCCACCATCCGCCCCTGAATGATGCTTTTACACACACCGATACCGGAACAGACCACTGACAGAAGCATCAGCTGGCCTGATAAATGAAAAATTCCATCAAAACTGAGATGCCCGATAGTCAGCCTGTTCAAAAACTTGTCCACAAAAACAGGAATATTGGCCACACCATGATTTAACTGAAAACAATTGGCAAACTTAAGCTTACACTGCTTCAACATCTTATTCTCCGTAGCTGCCATATTGTCCGTTTCCTTAATCAGCCGCTGATAAAGCATCCCCAGTCCCAACCTGGTCAGAACACTGAGTACCAGAAATAACCCCATGAAAACTGAAATTATCCTCTCCTCCTGAAATATCGCAAACATACCAATCCTCCATTTCAAAAAAGCACATGCACAACCTACATCTTATGCATATGCCTCTATTTTTTTGCTATACTTTATTATAAACGGATAGATTTAAATTAGCAATATTATTTAACGACAAATCATTGACTTAAAACCCTACATTTCAACTTGAATTTACTTTCATCGACATATTTCAGCGGGCAAGAGGCATTCAGCCCGCACTTATTCACAAAGCCGCACTTTTTGATTGCACCTCTTGACGAAATCTGCTATACTATAAATTAAATAAATATGCGTGGCAGCAGCCTTATGCTGCTCACACCATTTGGAGGAAAGCACTATGAGATATCAGACCAAAGGAACTTGTTCTACTGCTATTGACATTGAAATAAAAGAAGGCGTCATTGAATCTGTAAAATTTACCGGAGGCTGTAACGGCAACCTGCAAGGCATTGCCGCCCTGGTAAAAGGCATGGCTGTGGAAGAAGCCATCAGCCGTCTGAAAGGCATCCGCTGTGGTTTTAAATCCACATCTTGCCCCGACCAGCTGGCTCGGGCTCTGGAAAGTATGATTTGAGAAAGGAACGCCGTCATGAAGAAAATCGTATTGACAGGCGGCGGCACCGCCGGGCATGTGACGCCCAATATCGCCCTGATCCCCAGTCTCCTTAAAGAAGGCTATGAAATCGCCTACATAGGCTCATACGATGGAATAGAGAAGAAACTGATCAGTGATTTTACCATCCCATATACCGGAATCTCCACCGGCAAATTCCGCAGATACCTGGATGTCAAGAACCTAACCGACCCTTTCCGCGTGATCAAGGGTTTTGGTGAAGCCAGAAAATTTCTAAAACAATACAAGCCGGACGTGGTATTTTCCAAGGGCGGCTTTGTCAGTGTACCAGTCGTCAGGGCTGCTGCCTCTCTGGAGATTCCCTGCATTATCCACGAATCCGACATGACACCGGGGCTTGCCAACAAGCTCTGTATTCCTGTTGCCACGAAAGTATGCTGCAATTTCCCGGAGACCCTTAAGATGCTCCCTACAGGCAAAGCAGTGCTCACCGGCTCTCCCATCCGTGAAGAACTGGCCAAGGGCAATAAATTGGCTGGTCTGGACCTATGCGGATTCACGGCCAACAAACCCGTGATCCTGGTCATGGGTGGCAGCCTTGGCGCTGCCAATGTGAACAAAGCCGTGAGAGAGGCATTGCCCAAATTATTGGAAAACTTTCAAGTGGTTCACTTATGTGGCAAGGATAAAGTAGATAACTTGCTGCTCAACACCCCCGGCTACAAGCAGTTTGAATATATCAAATCTGAGTTAAAGGACCTGTTTGCAATGACCGATGTAGTAATCTCCAGAGCCGGCGCCAACGCCATCTGCGAATTACTGGCACTAAAAAAACCCAACATACTGATCCCCCTGCCCGCTTCCAGCAGCAGAGGCGACCAGATATTGAATGCAAAATCATTTGAAGCACAGGGATTCTCCATAGTGATAGATGAAGACGACCTGACGAAAGAACTTCTGGTAAATAAAGTGCAGGAATTGTATGATTCCAGACAGACCTTCCGGGATACTATGGCAAAGAGCGGACAGATGGATTCCATCCAAAGCATATTGCAGTTAATTAATGAAGCAGCCAAATAATTGGCTGCTTCTACAGCTTATAATACAAATATTAGGAAGCTCTGGGCCAACAACACCGCCAAAAACGCCAGATTTGCCAATGTAAAATAAAGCAAATACTTTTTCTTCGCACCTTTATCCTCTTTCCCCAGATACTTAAAAGAAATAAGACTTGCCATGGATGCTATCAGCGTACCCAATCCACCCAGATTTGTTCCCACGATCAGTGCTTCATATTTCTTCGTAAATCCGGACAAAAGAAGCGCCGCAGGAACATTACTGATCACCTGACTGGATAATACCGCTGTCAACACTTCATTTCCTTCGATCATCCTCTCCAAAACATCGCGAAACGCCGGAATCCGCCCCATATTGCCGATAAATACGAAGAAACCTACAAACGTCATGAGCAAACAATAATCTACTTTCCCAAGCACCTTCCGATCCAACACAAATACGGCCAATGCAACAATGACCATAGTCACACCATAAGGCACTATGCGAGCCACTGTCAGGATACAAAGAAAGAACAAACAAAGATAAGCTACCAGAGTTTTATTTTTATTTATTTTCGCTCCACACGCAGTGCCTGTGGTATCATCTTTTGCAAAATCCATCACCGAATTCTCTAATCTTTCCCCCTTGCGGCACAGGCACCACAAGACCAAAAGTACCAGGGATACCACCGTATATGGCAGCATCAAAAGCATGAAGCTTCCCAGTGCCATGCCGGATTTTCCATACAGATACAGATTCTGGGGATTTCCAATGGGTGTCAGCATGCTCCCCAGGTTGGCTGCGATGGTCTGCATTACCACCACAGGAACTGTCAGCTTCTTTTTTATTTCCTCTCCTGTCATGCCCAGAACAATAAACGTCAAAGGCACAAACGTGATCAGCGCCACATCATTGGTGATCAACATACTGAAAAAGAAACAGAGCAAAACCAGAATCAACACCAACATCCGCACAGTTTTCACCCGTTTCAAAAGCGCTTTGGCAATCTGCCCAAAGACCCCAATTTTCTGGAAACCGGCCATCACGGCCATAAGGCAAAAAAGAATGCCCAACGTCCTAAAATCAATATAATCCAAATATTCCCTATCAGGCCGTACCACAAAACAGGATACCAACGCAAGTATCACAGCTATGCTAAGCACCGCTTCTTTTTTTATCCATTCCATACACTTTCTTCTCATGGTATCTCAAAAAAATCTCCTTTTTCCTTTTGTCGAATTTCAGTGACACATGCACTGACAAAGACGGACCCGAATATAGTAAAAGTAAGAAACATTGACACAGGAGTCTCCTATGTCCCTGATTTCATCCGCTCTTTTTGCAATATCTGCCAGCCTGGATGCCCTGCTTTTGGGCCTTGTGTTAGGCATTCGAAGGATTCATATTTCTCTTATACAAAATCTATGCATCAGCTTCATTACCCTTTTGGGAAGCTTTCTGGCGATCCGGCTGGGCAATCTGATCCCTTTGATTACCGAAGCATCCTTGTTTGCACCCGGATTCATCACTTCCGTAGGATGTGGCATTCTTTTAGGTATCGGGCTTTACTACGTGATCAAAGCACTGTTTACAGCCTTCTTGGATGATAAAATGCCCTCTACCGACAAAAAAGACACCACTGCTGATCTCTTCTGCGGACTTCTCTTGATCATGCTTGGCATCTGGCGGCTGCTGCTTTAATCCAGCAGCTCTTTTGTCAAAATAACCTTTACCCGATTTTCTCCGTGAAGTATTTGTGCCTTATCGATCATCATACCGATCAAGAGCAGCTGACTGGTCTCACCCGGATCACCGCTTCCTGCCAACTCCCAGTAAATATCTTCTATCCCTTCATTCTTGGGCTCATTCAGATACTTTTCCAAAGAATGAATCTTATGTTCATACTCCGGCAGATAATTGGCCTCAAAGGTAATGGTTACCTGATTGCCGTCACGCTTGATGCCGGATTCCATATCATCTGCTCCGATGGCAAAGAAGAACACGGTTAATTCTTCTACAATTTTTGCAACTTTCTTCTCTTCATGTGTCATCTTTATTTCCTCTTTCTCTTCTTTCTGTCTTCGAAATGTCTCATAAAGCTCTCCAGCACAGGGATCATTATAATGGCTACCCAACCGGCACTGAACCCATTATTATAAAGATTCAGTCCTCCGTACATGGAAGCTGTACACATTACAATGGCCGAATGCAGAATGCCTGCAAAGACTCCTGCCACCACACCGAACTGACCCGCTATAGGAGATAATCCCACCGCAAACATAGCCGCCAGCAATATCCCCGGAGTAGAAGGCGTATATTGTGTCAGATATGTAGACAAAAACACACCCAAAAGCACCGGAAGATAATTCTTCAAATGAGCACCGAATGCAGAGAATCCCACTACCGTCAGAATGGCACCCAACACCGGTCCGGACAGATCACCCTTTACCAAAAGTACATAGGTAAGCGCCGCCATTCCCATACTTCCCATATTGATCAGCGTCGCCCCGTCACCGTTCATGATGGCAAAATCCGCCACCGCACGTCCGGGATGACGCAAAATCTTGCGATACTGCTTCAAATCTCCTTTACAGCTGATCAACCCCAGCACAATGGCCAACAAGAAATACACATACATACCTACTGCAAGCGCCACCGGTCTTCCGGTTTTCCAGATAAATACTGACTCACATACCAAACCAAAGGACTTCAGCACACACACTACAACAAAAGCCAAAATCCCGCCAGAGAAGCCCACATTAAATAAATTATAACCCATATGCATGGATGCTGTATGCATAGACAACGGCGGCAGTATGAAACCCACAAATACCCCCAGAAGCACCGCACACACCAGATTTACCCCTCTATGAAAAGGCAGCAGATACACCATCTCTGTCACAAAAGGCGCCAGGCAGGTACCAAACAGGGCTGTATAAATATACCTGCTCATATGCGACCTGTGCAGCTTGGCATACAGCCACGTACCAAACAAAACCGGCAGAATATTCACCGGATTCTTCCCCCACAGCCCATATCCCGCATCAATAAACAGCGCCGCCATAGTAAGCCCCGTAAACGGAATCTTAAGCACCGCCACCAACAGGGTGGCTATCGTCAGGATCAATGCCGCATTCAAGAACCCTGCACCATATCCTCCCAACTCAAAATAGTCTGTGATCAACGCATCCCGGGAAAGCACGATAGCCACCATTCCACGCCCGATTTCTGCAGGCGTTCCCGACACAAACGCCACCACATATAACAGGACTGCTGAAAAGATACTGAATACCTTCAGCTCCTTCCCTTCCACCCTGCTTCTTAACTTCTCAATCATGAATGTCCCTCCTTAGGGTGATGTATAAGAGTATTGTAACAGAAAATGGGAATTGTGTACAGATGAAATCACAGAACAACCATGAAAGTTATAAAACACATTCTCAATATGTTGAAAATCTGCTAAAAATTAACTATAATATGTTATAGCACTAGCATTATTATTTTATTTAAATCAATTAAAACGCTCCTGAAATGTTAACCATCTCAGGAGCAATTTTACATAAACCTAACGGATCTTCTCCTCCATCCCCTTCGTCTCCTCCGGCGACAGAATTCCCGTAGTAATATGGTAAGTCACAGATTCACCCGTTGCCAGGTACTTCTCATACCCTTTTTCCTTACAATACAGGTATCCCATATGCTCAGCAGTGGCAGGCAGTACCATACCCAGCGCGTCCTCATCCTGTGTTCTGGAGATCCATCTGACACCAAAAGGAAGCTCTTCAGGGCGATGTTTTACATAGCAGGAATAGCCGTCCGGAAGTAGTTGCATGGTATGAGCATCCCCATTCTCATCTGCATCGTATTTACACGTAAATACGATCTCAGGGGCATAGGACTGGGTCTCTTTGTCAATCACGTCCATGATGGAAGCATCCTTGTCCAATCTGTCAAGGTAATCATTGGTTTTCTTGGCCAGCTCTTCAGGATATCCTTCCGGCACCTCGTGATGGGCTTTGATATTCTCGTGCTTTGCCGTGTAGAGAAGTCTTGCCTGCTCCACAGGACGATAATTGATGTGGCACAGATAGAAGTACTCCAAAGGCAGATCCTTATTATTTTTAAAAGTAATGATCATGTCGATGGTTGAGGCATCCTCATACAATCTGCACTCAGGCATAAATTCATAGTTGTGCTCAAAAGCACGTTTGTGTCTGTAGACACCACTCACGGATATGTATTTGCCCTTCTCATCCTCTCCGGTCAGAACGTAGGCCTCGGCATATTCTGCAATGGGAAGCTCGCCGTGAGGGATATGGGTGTCTTCTGCCGTAGGGTTGCCCATAGCTGTGAGACCACAGTGCATCAGGAAACAGCCATAGCTCTCTCCGTAGCTGTAAGTACACTTTAAAGGCTCGTCATAGATAGATTTCATCACCATATTATGCCCCAGAAACTCCATGTCCCAAATCATCTGGCCCATGAAAGGAAGCAGGGTCACATAACCTTTGCTGTTTTTCAATGTCACCGCTTCGATTCCTGTGGAATATTTGAAAGTCGTAGCAGAAAGAGTTGCGTTTTCAATAATCGTCTTTTTTGCTTCAGAAAACTGTTGCTGGAATAAATTTACTTTTACCACCATGTTTTCGTCCTCCTCGTTTTACTTGCTACTTGTAGTATAATCTGTTCTGTGCATTTGTGCAAGTAATATTTAGATCTAAAATATGGAAATTTTGCTTGTGCAACAGCCTTTTTTACATTAATGCTTCCCAAAGTGCCTGCCCACAAATCTCCTTCGTGGCAATATCTTCATCATTACTACATACAGAAACATAATATTCTTGCCCCAGGACAAAGCTCTTGGCACTTACATCAGCAATCCTTTTACCGGATGCATCCTGTATTTGTCCTGTGGTGGCATCCACCGCAAATGACTCCAGGCTTTGGGACAACCCACAGCCCAGATACTTCAGATAACTTTCTTTTAACGTCCAGACTTCAGTAAACCGTCCGGCTCTTTCTGCATCACTTTTGGCAGAAAAAATATATTCCTGCTCTTCTTTTGCGAAAAATCTTATGGTAAGCTTCTCGCAGTTGGTAAATTCCCGTATTTTCTCTACATCAACTCCAACCTTGGCATCTTTCACAGTGCCTGTCTCATCATAACTGTAGGCAACCACCACCCACTCACCGGAATGGGATATATTATACGCAAAATTCTCCAAATCCTTTATAAACGGCTTCCCATGCTCATGATATTGGGTCACGATTTGCTCTGTGTAACCGCAGGCTTCCTTCAGACTAAAGCGCAGCAATGCTTCTGCCAGAATGCACCTTTTGGCATCCTCCGGACTATGATACCTCTCCGCTCTTAACTTTCTTTCCTCAGAGGCCCTTGCATAAACCTTCTTATAACACGATTCGTCTACTTCCGATATGTTCAGACAATTCACATAAATCATACATTTTCCCCTTCAAAAGGATACTTTACACCAATCTGCCTCCTGACACGGTCCATCAGTCTGATGATAGAGATACTCTCACATAATGGAAGCACATCACTTTCCAACTTACCTGCCCTGATACAATTGCAGGCTTCCATGATCTCTTCTTCAAAGCCTTCACCCATACCGGGTCTGACCAAATGCTCCTCTTTTCCGTCTATGGTAACAAATAACTCCTTTGCACCATAAAAACGGGGCAGGTATATGCGCCCTTTGGTTCCGTATATGTAAGCCGATTCCGGTTTTTCCAGACTGATGGCCGAAGAGACCTCAGCAATGGCACCATTTGCATACTGCAGCAAAATCTTGGTATGACAATCCACATCATATTGGATCCAGGCATTGGCGTGAATCCTTTCAGGCTCCGCCCCTAAAAATAATGCCGCAAGATGCAGACCATACACTCCGACATCCAAAAGAGACCCACCCGCCATATCATTTTGAAAAATCTTAGGTTCTTCCTCAGGTGTACATGCATAACAAAAATCCGCCGTCAGTCCCATAACCTCTCCGATGGCTCCACTTGCCACAATTGCACAGGTCTCCTTTATGGCCGGCAGAAACCTGGTCCACATGGCTTCCATCAGGAATACACCATTCTCCCGGGCACACTTCTGCAATACATGCGCCTGCGCCTCATTGATGCACAGAGGCTTCTCACACAACACATGCTTCCCTGCTTTCAGAAATAGCTCCGCGCAGGGCATGTGAAAAGGATGGGGGGTGGCGATATACACTGCATCCACCTCATCGGATGCAGCCATGCCGGCATATCCGCTAAAAACCTTGGGAATACCGTATTTAGCGGCAAACTCACTGCCTTTTTCCAATGATCTGGCCGCTACTGCTGTAAGCTCGGCTCCCTCTACATTCTTTATTGCCACTGCGAATTTATTTGCAATATTTCCGGGACCCACGATTCCCCATCTAATCTTCTTCATAAACGTGTTTTCCTTTCTCAGTGCGAAACGGTGCAATATGCACCGCCTTCTCCTTTTATTATACACTCTTAGTCAAAAAATGGCAATACTCTATTTACCTTTTCCATGCAGTACCTTCAGATATGGTATTTCTGCCCCATTCACATTTTTCGACAAATTGCATACAATAAACCAAAAGCCCTATAAGGTATTACCATGTATTTATTTTTAACGATTGCTATACCATTCTTCCTACTGCTGATACTCTTAACTCACTTTCGTAAAAAGAGGATTATCCAAAAGGTCTGTGCCCTGGGTATGAGTGACAAATGTAAACTATTGGATGAACTGATGGAGCCTTTTGGTTACTGTTATGTCCCCTCGGAGGATATCTTCTCCACGCGGCTTGATGCCTGGCAGCGGGAGATGGGGTACTGTAAGCTTTATGATGATGCCGCTTATCATCTGCATATGATCTTTGACAGTCTGCCGGTGTATTTCGATTATCGGGGGCGGACCTGGCTGATGGAATTCTGGAAGGGGCAGTATGGGATCAATACCGGTGCTGAGATCGGATTGTATTATGCTGACCGGATTTTGGAGAATGACGAGCTGGGGAAGACGTTGTTTCAGGCGGTGGAAGATAAGGATATGGCGAAAATGTCCTTCTCCCTTTTTAAAAATGATGAGAAGATTTCATATCTGACCGGCAGACACTGGTGGCTTACGGTGTTTCATGTGGGGTGCTTCTCCAAACCTCAGGATTTGTCCCTGCGTGCTTCAGTGACATTTCCCGATGGACAAATGGCGGAAAACTTTGTCAGGGGGCTTGCACGGGCAGGGTATTCCCACAGTGATATCTGCCGACAGTGCAATACGGTTACTTTCTCCTTTGTGACCTTCTGCGGAAGAAAGAAAGGACTGCTGCGCAATCTGAGAATTCGGTTTGCCATGTGGTCTAATTGGTTTTGGTGCAGAGTGTATTTGTTTATCACCAGACCGTTTCGGTTGTCGGCAGACCGCATACTGTACCTCTATTATTACTTGCCGTTTGCCTTCCGGCGGACCTTGCGTATACGAAGGTTTAAGAAGCGTAAGGCGAGAAAAGGTGGTGTCTCATGAGTTACGTTTCCAGACTACACAAAGCATTTGAGGGAGCCATAAGGCTCCCACTTAATCCATGCACCAAGTATGTGGTCTTTAGCGACTGCCACCGCGGCACCGGAAACGCTAATGATAATTTTCTGAAAAATCAAACCTTATATGTGGCGGCCCTACAGCATTATCTGCGCACAGGCTTTACCTATATTGAATTGGGTGATGGGGATGAATTGTGGGAAAATCGCAGTATGGAGCAGATCATAGAGGCACACACTCCTGTATTTGAACTTCTTTCTCATTTTTATCGGCAGAAGCAATTGTATCTGCTATATGGCAATCATGATATGGTTAAAAAGGACAGTCACTTTCTTATGAAATGCTTCGAGAAGTATCCTTGTAGCTGTGGCAATCACACCCAACTGGCAAACAAGCCGCTGCTTTCAGATATTCAGGTGCATGAAGGATTGATCCTGGAGACCTCTACCACCCGAATTTGTCTCACCCATGGGCATCAGGCAAGCCTGTTCAACTCCACCTTCTGGCGGCTGTCACGTTTTCTGGTCAGATATGTGTGGAAACCATTGGAACGTCTGGGTTTTTCTGACCCTACCAGCGCCGCCAAAAATTATAGTTCCAAGGAGAAAACGGAGAAGCATCTCCATCGTTTTGCCGAAAAAGAGGGAATTATACTGATTGCCGGGCATACCCACCGCCCTCTTCTTTCCGAAACGGACCTGTTCTATTGTAACAGCGGAAGCAGCATCCATCCTTACAGTATCACCTGCCTGGAGATTGAGAATACTCATATCAGCCTTGTAAAGTGGGCACTGGCTACAGGACCTGATATGCGACTGTACGTGTCCAGAGAAGTGCTGTCAGGACCCATTTCTTTTACTTAACAATGATACCCTTTCAACACTAATGAGCAGATGTATCCACCACTTGGTCCTCTGTCTTGGAGTACATGATCCTTTGAGACCGATACAATCCAAAATAACCGGAAAGCATGTAGCTGACTGCAATAGTAACCAGGAAGTAAGGCATTCCCTCAAACCCAAACAATTCAAAAGCGATCAACAGCGAAGTCAAAGGGCTGTTGGTCACACCGCAGAACAAGCCCACCATGCCGCAGGCTGCCACCAGGCTCACCGGCAATCCAAACAAAGGCGCCACGGCACATCCAAAGGCTGCGCCGATGCAGAAGGAAGGCACGATTTCTCCTCCCTTAAATCCCGCCCCAAGGGTCAAAGCCGTAAAAATCATCTTCAGCAAAAAGGTATACCACTCTGTATTGCCCTCATGAAAAATATGTTCAATGATCCCCATTCCGGAGCCCAGATAAAAGTCTGTCCGCAGGACAATTGACAGCAATACAACCATACATCCTGCCACAGCGATACGCAGGTAAGGATTGCGAAAATATTTTTCATACAGATGCTCTGCCGTGTGCAGAATTACACAGAATATGATACTGACCACGGCCACCATTGCGGCAAAAGCTGCCACCTTAATAAATTCCCAGGGATCCATAGCCTGCACCCCTGTCACTGGAAACACCTCCGGTGGCACCCTAAAATATTGGGCTACAAAATGACCGATCAAGGCCCCGGTCACGCAGGGTACCAGCGCAGCATAGTGCATGACGCCTACACGCACTACCTCCATGGAAAAGACTGCTGCCGCCATAGGCGTGCCGAAAAGCGCTGAGAATCCGGCACTCATACCACACATAATGATCACATGCCGGTCATCTTCGTTCAGCTTCATCACCTTGCCCAACCTGTTGGCTATACTTCCGCCAATCTGGAGCGCTGCCCCTTCCCGGCCGGCTGAGCCTCCACACAAGTGAGTAAGCACTGTGGACACAAAGATCAGAGGCATCATACGAAAAGGAATGTCCGTGGACGACTGGATGGACGTGATCACCATATTCGTTCCCTTGTCGTCTTCATCCTTGAAGAATCTGTATAGGAACACAATTACCAGACCTGCCACCGGCAGCCCCAACACAATCAGTGAATTCTGAGCCCGGAAATTTTTCGCAAAGATCAAGGCATGTCCAAACAGAGAACAGACCGTTCCTACAATCAGACCTACCATCGTACCAATCACAAGCCATTTGATCAATATTTTCACAGAATAAAATCCTTTGCGGAAGCAATTCTTTTGCATATTCTTCTCCTACCAATCTTTTTATCCACATTTTAGGTTTCTACATTATTGCATACTTTTTTATATTCGTCAACTTTTTTAAAAATGTAATATTTTACTTGCTATTTGAATATAATATTGATATAATTAACATGAAAGTAATTTACTTGAAAGTTAATTACTTATAAGTTAGCTATTCCCAAGAGAGGAGATACCCCATGTTTTTAGGAAGAGAGAAAGAACTAAAGGAACTAAAAAGTCTTTATGACCAGAATTGTTTTCAGCTTTTTGTACTGTATGGTCGCAGGCGTGTTGGCAAGACCTCTTTGCTAAGAGAATTTTGCAAGGATAAAAAGTCCATTTTTTTTGCTGCCGAGCAGAGTAATGAGAAGTTGAACCTAGAGAAGTTCTCCACCCTTGTTTTTCAATATTATAATGAAAGCACATTAGAGCCTTTTACCTCTTGGGAGAATGCTCTGCTGTATATTGACAACAGGCAGTTGGAGGAGCCTCTGGTGTTGGTTTTTGATGAATTTCCTTATCTGGCCAATATTAATCCTACCATTCTTTCTGTGCTGCAGCATTTGATCGACCACAAGCTACAGTTCGGTAAGCTCTTTCTGATATTATGTGGCAGTTATATGGGCTTTATGGAGAAGGAGGTTCTGGGATCTAAGAGTCCGCTGTTTGGCCGCAGAACAGCGCAATTACACATGAAACCTTTTGATTACCGTACAAGCATTCAATTTGTGGATGGTTTTTCTGATGAAGAGAAGCTGATGCTTTATGGCGCATTTGGTGGTACTGCCATGTATCTTAAGCAGATACAGTCCTCAAAGAGCCTGAAGGAAAATATACTGCACAACTTCCTGAATCCTATGGGGTATCTATATGAGGAGCCTTTGCTGCTGCTTAGACAGGAAGTACAAGAGCCCGGTGTATACTGTGCCATCATTGAGGCAATTGCAGGCGGTGCATCCAAGTCCAATGAAATCGCTACCAAGACAGGGGAGGAGGCTGCCAAGTGTTTAAAATATATTAAGACACTGCAGGAACTTGGTATTGTAGAGAAAGAGACTCCTTTCGGGGAGAAGGACTCCTCCAGACGTACCCTTTATGCCCTTTCTGACTTTATGTTCCGGTTCTGGTACAGGTATGTGTCCGGGAACCGTTCCCTGTTGGAGATGAATGCCGGAGAAATTGTGTGGAAGCGTAAAATAGAGAGCGATTACAGTCATTACATGGGACTGGTGTTTGAGCGTGCCTGCCGTGATTATTTACTTTATCAGAACAGTCTGGGAAATCTGCCAATCTTGTTTACAGAATCCGGAAGATGGTGGGGAAGTAATTCTCAGTCCAAGGATCATGAGCAGGTGGAGATCGACCTTGTAGCCAGGGATGGAAGGGATTACCTGATCTGCGAGTGCAAATGGCGAAATGAACCCTTAGAGTATTCGGTACTTTCTTCCCTTCGCAGAAAAGCTGATATTATGAACCACAATAGAGAACATACCTGGTTTGTATTATTTTCAAAGTCAGGGTTTAGCAGTGCTATTATGGAGGCTGCCAGACAGGAGGACGATGTGATACTGGTGTCTTTGCAGGATATGCTAAATACCTAGTGTTTACACCGAGTATTCATACTCAAACGCTGCGTTCCCCACTTCACACGCAAAGATAGTCCTCCCACTATCCACCAGCTGATAATAGGCTCTGCAGGATGCCGTTTCATGTATGGTACGGGACATATTGCCCCGGGAAGGTGCCGCAAGGGGGTGCCCCTTCTTTTCCAGCCGTCTGACAGTCAATTGCCGGCGTCCCTGTCGTATCACCACCTCCCCATCATGAATGCGCACTGCCCTTGCACCCAGATAGGTAGCCAGGCGATACTCTCTTCCCTGCCAGTGGATGGCGCAGATCACTCCGGTAAAGTGCACCCCTCCAAATGGAATATCTGCCACGGAAAGCATCAGCGCCCCCTCCGGAAGGGTACATTGCGTCCACACATACTGCTTCGGAAAGGAAGTTCCCCGATCTCCCTCCATGTATCCAACACCTTTATAAAATTGATAAGGGACACCATCAACCTCCAGACTTCCGTTTACCCTGTGGTGCATACTAAATACACTATGCCTACACTCCATAAAAGGCACATACTTAAAAGGACCCATAATATCATACGAAAGAGGCGTAAAAGGCCCGAAAGAAAGGGTGCCCACCACACTCACCGGCTCATGAAGATTAAGACGGATTCCATCCTTCCCAAAATAATTTTCCCCAATCTCCACACCCTTTTTTCTCTGTCGATACGCACTATAGGGAAACGTGATATTCCAGGAATGATCATCTGTTATTACCTGTATGGAGCAGGTTCTCTGCCCATCTGTAATATGATATGCCGGAATCACCGCCAAGGTCTGAGCAGCATTCTGACATTTAAAATACCAGCCACAAAAAGAATCTTTCATAGGGGGTCTCCTCTGTCATGCATTTTGCGAAACACCATTAGTATGCAAAATTTAAAGGTACCTCATACTCATTTTGTCATAATATAATAATAAGTATTAAATTGGAGTTTTCTATGAAAGAAGTGGCTTACGACAGACAGGCAGCGGTATCTTACGCCCGCAGGTGGGCTTTAGACCGCAACCCTGCTTTTTACAATTTTGACCAAATCGGAGGTGACTGCACAAACTTTGCCTCCCAAAGTATCCACGCAGGAGCAAAGATCATGAACTATACGCCGGTCATGGGTTGGTATTATCGTTCCTCCTACGATCGAAGTCCATCCTGGACAGGTGTTGGTTATTTTTACAATTTTCTCATAAACAATAAGTCCGTAGGGCCCTACGCACGTGTGGTCTCACAGCGAGAAGCCCAGCCCGGCGACATCGTGCAGCTTGGAACCAATGATGGCCGCTTTTATCATTCACCGGTGATCACTGCCGTCACACCTGAGATTCTGGTAGCAGCTCATACAGACGATGCACTGGACAGACCATTGTCTTCCTACGTGTATGACCAGGCGCGCTTTTTGCATATTGATGGGGTGCGGGTCTGGTAGTCAACCCGGGATTGTTCTAAAAGATGCCATTTATAAACATGAAAGGCGCCGCTATCAATCAAGCGGCGCCACCTTTCTTTACAGCTGTCTTAACCAGCTGATCCTATTTTATTCACGAATTCCATAGTTTTCAATGATATAATCCATATCCTTGTCGCCTCTTCCGGAGAGGTTGATCAGTACAGACCCCTTGCCCATCTGTTTTGCCAGTTTCATACCGTAAGCCACAGCATGAGCACTTTCAATTGCCGGGATGATACCTTCCATTCTTGACAGCTCAAAGAATGCATTGATGGTTTCTTCGTCATCCACCACATCATATTTTACTCTGCCCAGATCATGTAAGAATGCATGCTCGGGACCGGATGAAGGATAATCCAGACCACTTGCCACAGAGTAAACCGGTGCAGGCTCACCATTTTCATCTTTCAGCATGATACTGTTAAATCCATGCATGATACCTTCTGTACCATATTTCAGGCTTGCTGCATGATCACCCAGAGCCGGTCCTCTTCCCAGAGGCTCAACACCATAGATATCAACAGGGTCATTTAAGAATCCTGCAAACATTCCTGCAGCATTAGAACCTCCGCCCACACAGGCAACCACTGCATCCGGCAATTCTCCTGTCATCTCCAGAAACTGCTCTCTGGCCTCGATACCAACCACACTCTGGAAATCACGTACCATCATAGGGAAAGGATGAGGGCCCAGCACAGAACCGATACAGTAAATGGCATCTTTATACTCTCTGCAATATGCTGCAAAAGCTGCGTCTACTGCTTCCTTCAGTGTCTGCAGACCTTCTGTGACTTCTACCACTCTTGCACCCAGAATTTTCATCCTGGCCACATTGGGCGCCTGTTTCTTGATATCCACAGAACCCATATAAATATCACATTCTAGACCAAAGTATGCAGCTGCCGTTGCCAATGCCACGCCGTGCTGTCCCGCTCCGGTCTCTGCGATCACCTTTTTCTTGCCCATATATTTAGCCAGAAGGGCTTCACCCATACAATGGTTGAGCTTATGGGCACCTGTATGATTCAGGTCCTCACGCTTAGCATAAAGCTGCACATTGCCCAGCTTGCCTGATAACCTTTCCAGATAAGAGATGGGGGTAGGTCTGCCCTGGAACTCTTTGCGGATTCTGCGAAGCTCGCTGATAAACTTTCTGGATTTACAAATGGTCTGATAAGCCTCTGTGATATCCTGCATGGCGATCTTTAATTCTTCTGAAATATATGCGCCGCCATATTTACCAAAATAACCATTTGCATCCGGATAATTTTTAAAGTATGTGTCAAAATCTACATTGTTGAATTTCATTTTCATATCCTCCGATTTGATATATGTATTGTTTTAAGCATCATTACAGTTACTGGTTTTACTTTAAGCTTTGCCATCGTTTTGTTTTTAACATATTGTAATACCTCCCTGAAAGCTTAATGGTTACCATGAATCTCTTTGCCAAAAAATATAAAAAATCCTCGACAGAAAGATACCTTCTGTCAAGGACGAATAAACACAATGCTCAAAGCGTTTCTTGTTATCCGCGGTGCCACCTTGATTCATGGAAAATCCCATGCACTTAGCAGGATACCTACATATCCTCGGCAACTGACGTATGCCAACACGTTGCAGAATACTCAGTGGGGCCGGATCGTGAATCACCACACCTTTGACTGCACCCTCAGCGGTCCATTTGACGACTTGTTTCTCACCTGCTCTCAGCCACACAGGCTCTCTGTAAAGGCATCATCGCCGTTATCTCCGCTTCAACGGTTTGCTCTGTTGAATTAGTTGTATCATATCACCATTATACGCAAACGTCAAGTACTTTGCTCACAAAATACTAAATTTTTTGCGTTTATCATGGACTGGTATATGACGTCTGTCCCATCAGCCCAGTACCAGCATGGCATCCAGGCTCCTTTTTGCTGCCAGGCGCAGGTCTTGTGGCAGCACGATCTCCTCACCGGCATCGCCCTTGACACAATGATACACATCTGCCAGCGTGGTCAATTTCATATCATGACAGATCAGCCGCTTGGACAGTGGATAGAAACGTTTGTCCGGGCACTCATACTGCAAATGCTGCACAATACTGTTCTCCGTTCCGATGATAAATTCATCATGATCGCTCTTTCTCACATAATCCATGATGCCTGTGGTACTTCCCACATAGTCTGCCATCTCGCTGACAGCCACCACGCATTCCGGATGAACCAGAAGCTGTGCCCGAGGGTGCTGTTCTTTGGCCTCCAACGCCTCTTTGTTAGTAATGCCGGCATGAATGGGACAACCGCCTTTTACAAGTTGCAAGTTCTTCTCCGGCACCTGTGCGGCCACCCATGCACCCAGATTACAATCCGGAATAAATAAAATATCCTTCTCTTTCATATTACGCACGATCTTTACCGCTGAGGCAGATGTCACACAGACATCGCAGACCGTCTTTAATTCTGTGGTGGTATTGATATAAGCTACCACTGCATAACCGGGATATTGGTTCTTCAGCGCTTTAATGGCCTCCACGTCAAACTGTCTGGCCATGGGGCAGTCTGCTCCCGGGTGGGATAGGATCACCTTCTTATCCGGGGATAGCACCTTGACAGTCTCTGCCATAAAACGTACCCCGCACATCAATATGGTCTGCTGGGAAGCTGCTGCTGCCTTCTCACTGAGCCCGTAAGAATCACCGATATAGTCTGCAACCTCCAATATATCATGACTTTGATAAGCATGTGCCAGAATGCAGATATCCTTTTCTTTCTTCATTTTCAAAATCGCATCCTGCAGCTCTTTTGTTGTATTCATATGTAATCTCCTCGTTAAATTTTCTTCCAAATCACTCCACTGCTCAATTATAAGAAAAAAACCTTGCCCTGTCAAGACATTTTCTTCACAGGTGTCTTGTCAGATGTAAATTCTTGTGGTATACTTTGGGTTGCAATGGTCCGACATTACCGGACCTACCAAATCCAACGTGTATACCCACGAGAAAGCTGGTCATATGACAACAGATATCCTGATCGTAGGAAGCGGCTGTGCCGGGCTTTATGCGGCTCTGCATCTTCCTGCCGACAAACAAATCACCATCATTACCAAAACAGACTTAGAAAGCAGTGATTCCTTTCTGGCCCAAGGCGGCATGTGTATGTTAAAGGATCCTGCAGACTACGATTCTTATTTTGAAGACACCATGAAAGCCGGTCACTATGAAAACGACAAAACATCCGTTGAGATCATGATCAAATCCTCACCGGATGTGGTAAAGGATCTGGTGAGCTATGGTGTAGATTTCCATAGAGAAGCAGACGGTTCCTTCTCTTTTACCAAGGAAGGTGCCCACTCCACCAAACGCATTCTTTTCCATGAGGACATCACCGGCAAAGAGATCACTTCCCATTTATTAGAGGAGGTTTTGAAAAGGCCCAATGTGACCATCTTGCCAAACACCTGCCTTTTAGACCTGCTCTGCGAAGACAATACCTGTTACGGCGCTGTGGTAAAGATGGCGGATCAGTCCATTTCCAAGATCTGTGCGGATTACACTTTGCTGGCCACAGGCGGCATAGGCGGTCTGTACCGCCATTCCACCAATTTCCGCCACTTGACGGGAGATGCCATTGCCATTGCCTTGAAACACCGGGTGGAAGTTAAGGATCTGGATTACATTCAGATTCACCCCACCACTCTTTATTCCAAACAAGAGACTGACCGCAGCTTCCTGATATCCGAGTCCGTGCGGGGGGAAGGTGCTTTGCTCTATGATAAGCATATGCAGCGTTTTGTAAATGAGCTGTTACCTAGGGATTTGCTGACAGAAGCCATCTATGTGCAGATGGAGAAAGATGGCACCGACTACGTCTGGGAAGATCTGCGCCCTATTCCTAAAGAGGAATTGGAACATCATTTTCCCAATATAGTTGCACATTGCCGAGAAATGGGTTATGATGTGACCAAAGAGTGTATTCCTGTGGTTCCTGCCCAGCACTATTTCATGGGAGGCATCCGGGTGGACCACAACTCCAAGACCTCTATGGAACGCCTCTATGCCATCGGCGAAACTGCATGCAACGGCGTCCATGGCCGGAATCGCCTTGCCAGCAATTCCCTTTTAGAGAGTCTTGTTTTTGCCAAACGGGCAGCTAAGCATCTTGCAGGCGACTACCAAAGTGCGCAGGATAAAGGCAGCGCCCTACCTTCTGCCATCACCGATGACACAGACCAGACTGCATTGGAGAAGGAATACCGCCAACTGATACTTACTGCTATTTCCAAAGAAAAATAAAACCGGAAAGGACTACTATTATGAACAACCCGATTACCTTAACATTAAATGCAGATCCCTTGATCCTTAGCGCACTGCGAGAGGACATCACAAGCGAGGACGTGTCCACCAACAGCGTCACTGTGGAAAAACAGCCGGGAGAAGCCGACCTAATCTGCAAAGAAGACGGCATTATCTGCGGTCTTGAAATCTTCGCAAGAGTATTTACCCTCTTAGACCCCACCACCCGTGTAACATTCTTTGCAAAAGACGGGGACAACGTAACCAAAGGTCAGCTTCTGGCCAAAGTAACCGGCGATATCCGCACCATCTTAAGCGGTGAACGCACTGCACTGAATTATCTCCAGCGCATGAGCGGTGTAGCCACTTATACCGGAAAGGTAGCCGCTCTCCTTGAGGGCACCTCCATCAAGCTTCTGGATACTCGCAAGACCACACCTAATAACCGCTTATTTGAAAAATACGCAGTCCGTGTGGGCGGGGGTAACAACCATCGTTACAACCTGTCAGACGGTGTCCTTCTGAAAGACAACCACATCGGTGCTGCCGGCGGTGTGCGCCAGGCGATCCAAATGGCCAAGGCCTATGCCCCCTTCGTCCGCAAGATCGAAGTAGAAGTAGAAAATCTGGACATGGTTCGGGAAGCAGTGGAAGCAGGCGCCCATATCATCATGCTGGACAATATGTCCCATGACCAGATGCAGGAGGCACTACAGATCATCGATGGTCGCGCCGAAGTAGAGATCTCCGGTAATGTCACCAAGGAAAACATTGAAAAGATCAAAGATCTCAATGTAAACTATATTTCATCCGGTGCCCTTACCCACTCGGCTCCTATTTTGGATGTCTCTTTGAAAAACCTTCACCCCATCGCATAACAGGAAAGGAAGAATACCATGAACGGCGAGGAACGCAGAAAAAAACTCATAGATTTATTAAGATACAGTGATACCCCCCTGTCCGGCACAGACCTTGCCAAACAATTGGGTGTCAGTCGCCAGGTGATCGTGCAGGACATTGCACTGCTTCGAACAACTGTAGACAATATCGTTTCCACCAATCGTGGATATGTTTTAACCGAAACACTGGCTACCAGCCGTGTGTTTAAAGTCATCCACAGTGATGAGGAAGTGGAGGAGGAATTATCTCTGATCGTGGATTGCGGCGGCCGCATAGAAGATGTGTTTGTGTCACACAAGATTTACAATGTGATCAAAGCACCTATGAATATCCGCTCCCGACTGGATATCCGGCGCTTTATGGACAATCTGGCTTCCGGTAAATCCAGCCTGCTAAAGAACGTTACTTCCGGTTATCATTACCATACCGTTACTGCGGAGAGTGAAGAGATACTGGATTATATTCACGATGCTCTGAAAGAGCGAGGCTTTCTGGCACCGTTACAGGATTATGAGCCTATTGATTTCCCCAAAAAACAGTCTTAAATACAAGATAGGGAGGGGGCACAAAACGCCCCTCCCTATATACTTCATTTACTATTCTCTCTTGCAGCCTCGCACAAAAGCTTACATTCCCAGCTGGCGCATGATCTTCTCAGTCACAGCCTTCACCACAGCTTCGTTTCCCGACTGATCGGAAACCACTTCAGCAACACTTTCCCCACAAGGAATGTGGCTGCCGATGAAATTCATCTTTGAATAAAACTCTAGAGAATCCACATTGTCAAATGCATTTTCAAGGGTATCACCTGTAGAGAATACACTTGTGCCTTCAAATAAAAATCCCTTCTTAGTCTTCATACAATCGATCAGCTGAGCAGAGATCTCACCCGTTGCCTTGTTGTAAGCACCTTTGGGAACCACTCCCAGATAAACATAGTTCTCAGGAAGAACACAGTTGTTGATGGGCTGGTTCTTGATGGCATAAGCCGTTGAGAAAGGCGGCTGTGCGTGAATCAGGGCACGAACCTCCGGGTTCTCCTTGTACATACGGATGTGGAGGGTCACCTCGGAGGTGGGGTTGTACATACAGTTGCCGATCTTCTTACCGTTCGCATCCACCTTTACGATTTTCTCGGGTGTCAGGAATACCTTTGATACACCGCTGGGTGTGCAGAAATACTCATTTTCACTGTATTTATAAGAGATATTACCATGCTTTGCAGCCACATATCCCTTAGCATAAAGCCTCTTACCGATTTCACATATTGCTTTTCTTATTTCATATTCAGGCAGCATAACTTAATTTTCCTTTCGAAAATATCTTTTGTGACTTTCATTGTAGCACATTTTCCTGAAAATTTCAATTCCCGATGAAAGTTTTATTCTCGTAACAGTCAGCCAACCTTTATTCTCCAACTGCCTTATTTGTCAACATGGTATAAATCATTTTCAGCATATTGGGTTTTCTCATGGCTGTGGAATCTTCTCCCAGAACAAGCACTTGTTTCTGCTTATCATCAGAAGCACTCCACATGGGCAAATCTTCTCCACCATTGGGATCACCGCTGCGGACAAAGTTACACAGATAATCCACCATCTGGGCACTCAAATCATAATCCTTTTGCTCCATGGGACGCCAGCAATTGGGCAGTGTTCCAAACCAGTACCACAGATCGGACGAATGCCATGCACCGTTTTCATCCCCGGGAAGCTGGCGGTCAAAATACCATACGTAACTATTTTTTTCCTGTGCAGCACACCACTTTCTTGCCATGCTATGCAGGATGGGGGGCATCATATCCTCACTGGTGGAGCCTGCCATATAGGGAATCCGGTGCTGTTTTCCTGCTGCCAATAGCTCTGCTCCTGTACCCACCACTAACTGTCCATCGATGCAAGGGAATGTGCCGGGAGAATGCAGCTCCTTCTTGGTCTGATCCCAGGCCTCGAAGAGCTTTTCAGGAGAAATGGCGCAAAACTGCTCCAGATTCTTACATCCTGCATATTCCATGGTCTTTTCCCAGAAAGCATAATTCTTTTCTGCCGGTGAGGCCGCCATCATCTTGCTGACACCACCTCCGCTGGACATGACTGCCCTGTGGAACAAGCCTTCGCTCATGGGACTGAGGCAATGCTGCTGCACGCTCATAGCGCCGGCACTCTGGCCCATAATGGTCATATTATCCGGATCACCGCCGAAAGCACTGATGTTTTCCTTCACCCATTTTATAGCAGTCAACTGGTCATACAGACCATAATTGCCGGTCACGCCGGCCTCATCTTTCAGCTGGGGCAGACATACAAAGCCCATGGGCCCAAGGCGATAGTTCAGTGTCACACCGATCACCCCTTTTGTGGGCCATACAGGAGTGTCAAAATGCTTTTCATGACCGCAGCCTCCGGTAAATCCACCTCCGTGGATATAGATCAATACCGGCAGCTTATCCCCCTCCTTCGCCGTATCCGGAGTAAAAATATTCAGGAATAAGCAATCCTCGCTGTAGGTGTATGTCTCTCCCTTACGAAATTCATGATAATAGAAAATCTTCTTGAGATTCTCCTCTTCGTTATAGAATGCTCTGGGCTGATAGGAACAGGCCCCGTAATTTGTGGCATTGTACACACCATCCCAACTTGTCACCTGTGTAGGATATTCCCAGCGACCTGCCGTGGCATAGCGAATGCCCTTAAAGGCAACCACATTTTCTATTCTGCACTTTGTTCCCTGAATCTGTCCGCAGGGAGTATGGATCAAATGGTTCATATTTTTCCTCAAAACGCAGGCAACTGATGGAGCTGCCTGCGTTATCCTTTCACATAATGATATTTCGCATGTTCTATGCTTATTGTCCGGAAGCTTCCTTCATAGCAGCCATTTGCGCACGCTTCTCAGGCGTGATATTCCAGATGAACTTAAATGCAGCCCAGGAACCCAGAACAAACAACGCAGGGATCAGTACGCAAAGAACTTTCAGACCCACAACGGTAGATGCTGTCTGGAATTCTGCCTTGCCGTTGTAACCGATCCAGCCCAGTGCATAGATAGCAAAGCCCTGACCGATGGTCTGACCGATACGACGGGCAAGGTTAAAGGTACCGTAAATGGAACCTTCTGTTCTCTTACCTGTAACCAGTTCATTATAATCAACAGCCTCACCTACCAGACCCCACTGCATCTGGATAGAAACCATACCCATACCCATGCCGAGACCGGAGATCACAGAATGCACCAGGGGATGTACATCCATTACCATGTGCATACCAAAAAGGATCGCATAAATGCCACCGCCAATCAGGAGTGAATAACGGATTACTTTCATCAGTCCCAGCTTCTTACACATGAAAGGAACCGCAATCATGGAACCGATCATAATGGGACTGGAAAGAGCTGTACCGATGGACTGGTAAGCTGTATTGTGGAACACAGCGGAATACATATAAATACTCAGCGTCTGTGCTACATACTGCATGGTACAGATACATACACCATGAATACAAAGAGCTATAAAAGGACGATTCTTCTTTACTACAACAAGTATGTCAGAAATTTTGATATCGTCTGCTTTCACATTTTCACCAACTGTTGTGCGCTCTTCAGTCAGGTAGTAATGCAACAGACAGATCACAAAACCTATACTTGCACAAACCACCGCTGTAATCGCATAAGGTGTACTTTCTCTCTGGTCGTACATGTTTAAGATCACAGGCGCCAGCATAGCAGGAATCATATTACCAAACATGGAACCCACACCACGTGCAGAGGAAAGGGATGCTCTCTCTGTATCATTTTTAGACATTGCAGACAGAAGGGAGCCCATAGGAATGTTGAACATGGTATAAGCAGCTTCATAAAGTATCTTGCACATAAAGAGAACTACCAAAAGTGTAACCCCTTCAAAGAAGGTAGGTACGATCCAAAGTGCGATACCGGTCACCGCAAGCAGTGGAGTGGCACGAAGAAGCCAGGGACGGAACTTACCCTTGGGATTCTGATTTCTCGCAAACGCCTTGTCCATAAGAGCACCCATCATAGGGTCATTGATCGCATCCCAAATGGTCCAAATGATAACAAGGGTTCCCAGAATACCCGTATCCACGCCCAGACAGTCTGTGCAATAAATGGTAAAGATGGAGCTCATGAGTGTAAATGTCATGCAACCGCCCCAGTCGCCGAACATATAGCCAAACCAATGCTTCTTGGTCAGGCCGGTTTTAGTTGATTTGGTCATAAGTATTTCCTCCTATGCGCTATGTGTGTTATGTAAATAAGTTCCAGAAAAAATGATAATACACTTCTTTATTTTATCCTACACCAAAGTGCATACAATGTAAATTGCTAAGATTGCAATAAACATTGTAAATCCTGCAATTTTATGATAGAATATTTTTTGTAAGTAGGGAAACGTGCCGGAGCAAAGCGGAGGGCACATGCCGGAAGCACCGCGCCAAAATGTGGAGGGTTTTATTGTGAAATTAGCAGAATTACAGTTATTGTCAAAGATTGTTGCCACAACCGAGGACGAAAGTGCCCAAAAGCAGATGTACGACCACATTCGAAGCATGGGTCTGGATCCCAACTCCTTTTACCAGGAGCTGGAAATGACCTCACATTTGGTGGACACCCACCGGGATACCAGCTATTCCAATGCCCACATGCATCTGCACAGTCACGCCTTCTACGAATTGCTCTATTGCTGCAACAGCTGCGATGCGGAATACCTGGTAGGCTCTCACCGGTATCGCCTTAAGCAGGGGGATCTGATCTTTGTTCCTCCGGGAGTCAGTCATCGCCCCCTTCTGCCGGAACAGCTCGCAGAACCCTATCACCGTTATGTTTTATGGCTCAGCCAGAAGTTTATGGAATGGTATGCAAAGTTGTACCCCTACCCTTTCACGGAAAATCAAAACTGTGCTAATATGCTGCGCATAGACGATACCAAGTGGGAACAATTAGGGCAACTTTTCCGCAAAGGTATACAGGAAGCGGAAAGACAAGAAGATGGTTGGGAAGCTGCCGTTGTGGGCAATACCATAACCTTGTTGACTGCGATCAAGCGCGTCACAGATGATCGTACTGCCCATACCCTGAAAGCAGTGAAATCAGAACTTTTGGACCGTATTATGGCCTTCGTGGAGAAAAACTATGCCAAAACCATTACCATTGGCGATCTGGCAAAAAAATTTTATGTCAGCAGCAGCACCATCAGCCATCTGTTTCAGCAAAAACTGGGCATCAGCTTTTACCGTTTTGTAACCCAACGACGACTGATCGCTGCCAAGAGTCTCATCGAAACAGGTATGCTTTTAGAGACCGTAGCTTTACAGAGCGGGTTCCCAGATTATTCCAACTTTTACCGTGCTTTTAAACAGGAGTATGGCATCTCCCCCAGACAATATCGGAATCAATGCACCAAAAGATAGGATGCGCATACCTCCTTTATCCCTTGCCCTATATACACATGATTATGCTTTTGAAATTCTTCTTTTGTGGTAATACCGGTCAAAACTGCTGCAAATGCAACATCCGCGTTTTCAGCAGTCTTGGCATCCACAAGACTGTCTCCCACATACAAAACTTCTTCTTTCTCTACTTGCAGATGCTTCACCGTCCACAACAATCCTTCCGGATCAGGCTTCTCCACCTTCACATCTTCTGCCCCCACGATCATGTCTATCAACTCATTGGCATCAAACTTGTCCAAAATCTGCCGGATCCTATAATGATATTTTGAAGTTACAATGGCTGTTTTGTACCCACAAGCCTTTAATTTTTGTAAAACATCTTTGACACCTTCATACACTTGCGTATGATCCACCATTACCTGATCTGCTTTTTCCTTAAACAGCCTGATAAACTGCTGAATCTCCTCCTCATTATCACTTGCTGTCAAAGCACAATAGGTTTCCCTTAAGGACAATCCCACTGTCCTCTTAATATCCGCAATGTCTCTTGGCTCATATCCCAACTGGCCCAATGCGTAATTAATACTCAATGCGATGCCCTGTGTGGAATCACCCAAAGTATAGTCAAAATCAAATACAATAGCCTTTATCATGTAACCTCCGCCTTTTGCAGCTTTTCACACGCTTCTATGCTTTCCCTTTCACAGCAGTATCGATACTCTTTCCGAAAACAATAAATCTGTCATACAAATACTCTGTTGCAAAATTAATCAGCATTGTGCCGATTAAAACCAGATATTCATTCCATCCCACAGCTTCACCAGTAAGAATAGCTGTCCACCATGTAGAAAGCGGGGTAAATATCAGATAAAACACAGCCACCTTCATCATAGCAACCGGAACATTATTGGCAGAACAAAAGGTAAACTTACGGTTCAGCGTAAAATTCCATAGTACTGACAATATGAGGGATACCAGATAAGAAAGCCAATGCTCAAGATGCCATATTTCTTCCATCAGTGTAAAACTTAACACTTGAATGATTCCCGCACTTGCTGAAAATAACACAAATTTTACTGTTCTGATAACTTCCTTTTTCGGATTCGCCATAATACCTGCACCTCCGGCTTTCTATTTCACATACTTCTTACCGACAACGCTGCCACCGTCAACCAGCACGTCAACGCCTGCCAGATAACCATTTTTCCACCGTTTTTCATTTTTGGCTCCTATATCATTTTTACAGTGGTAATAAAAATTGGTTTCATTCAAATTGTATCAAAAAACTGGGGATTTGTATAGTGGCAGTTAAAAAATCCCAGGCAACTGTCTGGCTATCCACAGTCCCACGATAAAGGAGACCACATTGGCCACACATGCATAACCAACTGCCCGCCCCTTGGATACAGAGCCATATTTCTCCCTGCCAAGAAATGCCCCATAAATCACTGCCTCTCCGGCAAGCACCAGGATTTCCAACAACATATAGTAAAATACAAACGCATACTGCCCTTTATTGTAATTGATCACATTCAACAACACATTCAATCCCACCTGAGTGATCACATTGGTACCCGCAAATAGCAGAATCTGGCTTTTACTGCGCAGACGAAACAGCAATGTAGCTATCAGCTCCACCAAAATAGTCAGCACGATCCGCACCGCCAGATTGAAAAGTTCCAGACTGTAATCATAATCTTTGTCCACCACAACCTTACTCTGGTCCTCCAGTGTAAAGGTAAAATAACTATCGAACGCATATCTTTCGTAGATCTCACTGGACACAAACCGGTCTTCCTCCGAGAAATACAGCACAATCTTAAAGACCCGGGGAGGATAATAGCCCCAGCGGAATGCATTCTTTTCACTGCAGTCCCAGAATTCCTGCAGGAAGTAAAAGCCGTCACTATCCTCATACTCCACAAACTTCTTCCAGATCTCATACCCCTCGTCATCGGCTGTATACCGAGCGTAACTTCCATCATAGGCTGACGCAGGACCGGTTGACTTGTTTTGGGAAAGAAGCGTTGCGTAGTATTCCTTACCTACTGCGCCTTCTATAGTTACAGACACCGAAGGCTTCGGGCCTATGTCTGCCCTTGCTGTTAGGGGAAACAGATTTACGGTTATCAATACACAAAGTAAAAATGTCATGATTGGAATTTTTTTTAACTGTTTCATGATGGCTTCTCCTTCCTTTGTAACTGCTAACGTGGCTATTGCACTGCCATTTACCACCTAAATTATATCATTTTTTAGACCATATAACTACAATATTATTAAATCTTAAGATACTGGCTTCATTATTTTTTTATCGAATGCTGCATATAATATTACTTAAAGAAAACTCTCGTACTCCCACACAGAAAAATATCTTAAGCACTTGACGTACAAGAAATTGTACGTTATAATAAAAGTACAGAAAACTGTACATTAATAAATAGGAGACAAATCTTATGTTAGCTGTAAACTATACAAATCTTAGAGAGAATATGAAAGCCTATATGGATAAAGTTACAGATGATTATGAGACTATGATCGTAACAAGGAAAGACAATAAGAATGTTGTTATGTTATCAGAAGAGGCCTATAATAATCTGATAGAGAATGTCTATATCATGGGTAATAAGGCCAATTATGATTGGTTAATGGAGTCCAAAGCACAATTGGAAAGCGGAAACTTTGCTGTGCAAAATCTTGTAGAGGTACCTGCGGATGAATAAAATATTTACACAAAATGGCTGGCAGGACTATGTTTATTGGCAGACTGAAGACCGCAAGACTCTGAAAAAAATAAACAACCTGATCGAAGATATCTGCCGAAATGGAAATGAAGGTGTCGGAAAACCAGAACCACTAAGGGGTAACTTGACCGAGTTCTGGAGCAGACGTATTAATGATAAGGACAGGCTGATATACAGGATTGATGAGAATAATGTGTATATTTTGGCTTGTCGATATCATTATAGTGATACATAAGATGAGTGCAATAACTGTAATATTTCGAGTATACTTGTATAATGCCGTCTTCATTTATGATTGATCCACCCCAGTTCCTTCAGCTGCTCTATCATGTCCGTAGGAATATCTGCCTCGTATCCTTCTCCCAGTTTTATGCAGACATATACCCCATATTCCCGGGGTAACTTTCTGCGATTCCATCATGGATGATAAAAATTCTATCCCCGGTTTCCAGATTATCAAACATCTTTCCGCTTCCCCACCTTGCACGCATGTCATTGGGGGATCGGTCAAGTACCACCAGATAGCTTCCGTTATCTGCTACAATACACGTAATACAGTTGTACGTGTAATAGACATCTCGCTGCGAACGAAGATAAAGTCAGCCGTTTGCTTCACGGAGATGTCTTCTTTTCTCTTGCCACCACCACAAATCTACCGTTCTCAATATGATATGCGCAGGTAACCAATGTAATCAGTCTGTCCCCATATTCCGCAGTCACTCCGGTATCATAAAGGGCATGTTCATAATAATAATCCGTAGCTTCATTAAAGTGGGCTTCATCCCGTGCATCAATAAACTGATAAAATTTAAAGCATTTCTCATGCTGATAATACACCTTGTCATAGAAGGCTGATACAATCTCGTACTCTCGCTCTTCATGAAGGGTAGAAAAAAGGATCGTGGGATGTTCTTCCCAATAGGTCTCCTTCTGATATTTCATCAGTGAGGCAAACATGGAACCATTCTTCATGTTGTGACCGTAAATGATCAGATTGTCACTTTCCGGATCCATACAACAGTCATCTTCTATAAAAGGAAGTCCCGCCACGTTAAATTTGCCTTGAAAATCCGCATAAATATATTTTTCACCATTCTCCGAAGTATACATCACCGGATAATCTACTACTGTATCTTCAATTTTGATCCAACCGGCCAAATCCGGATTTTGTGCATACATTTCTGCCAAATGTGGTAAAATCTGCGCCTCATCTGTGGGCGAGGTCACTTCTACATTCTCCACGGACAGACCTGCTGTCTCAGATTCTGTACCATTTCCTGTAGCATCCGCAGTTGACTGATGGTTTTCTTCTTGTATATTGGTTGCGGTACCTTTATCTTCTAACCCATCCCCCTTTTCTCCGATTCCTCCAAGAAACAGCACGGTGAGCAGCACGACCAGAAGCAGTGCTCCCACAACTGCACTCCATGCCATTATCGTTACCCACATTTTTTTGCTTATAAGATGTCTGCTATGTTGCTTTTTCATAAACATTTATCCTCCTGTCAGAGAAATAAGTACATGGAATAAGCGGCGGATGATGCCACCCACCGCTTATTTTGGGGAAATTTTTATTTGGTGTTCCTACGCTTTTCAGCAAGTATCATCACTATAATAGCGCAGGCTGTTACTGCAAGAATCGTCAACGGTACTGTTGCAACGATGCGAGTAATGTCTCCTGTCTTGGGTATATTATCAAGCGCAGGATTATTACTTACAGGTTTCTGATATCCACATGCACACACACCGCTATTCTCAAAGACATGTGCCTCAGGTGAAGTGGTTGTGCCACAATTACAGCTGTACCAGTGATCTACATCATCATAATGTACATGGACAAATACATGGTTCAGTGCCGGGATAGTCTCTGTCTCAGCAGTGCCACAGTCTACACATACGCGGCTGCGGGAGCCATCCTGAGCACAGGTTGCATCCTGATCTACCTTCCAATCGCCGAAGCTATGTCCCTTTGCTGCGATTGCTCTGGTCTCAGCAAGATCACAGGTTGCACACTTACGGGTCTCAGTTCCTTCTTCCGTACAGGTGGCTGCTTTGGTTACTGTCCAATTACCGATCGCATGGTCTTTCTTTGCAATCGCTCTGGTCTCAGTCAGATCACAACCGTTACATTTACGAACCTCCGTTCCTTCTGCAGTACAGGTAGCTGCTTTGGTCACTGTCCATTCGCCCATGACATGATCTTTCTTCGCAATTGCTTTGGACTCGCTATAGTCACATTTTGCACACTTGCGTATCTGGGTGCCTTCTGCTGCACAGGTAGAATCCGTAGCCACAGTCCACTGACCCAGAGAATGGCCGAGGGCTGTGATAACTTCTGTCTGCTTATCTACACAGCCTGCTACGGTACAGGTACGATATCTGCTGCCGTTTACGGTACATGTGGCTGCTTTCTCCACAACCCACTCACCATACACATGCTCATGAACAGGCTTGTCGATGGTTACGGAACCGCCGGCAATATTCATAGAAATATCTTCGTTGTTTGCATTTGCCAGAGAACCGGGTTCAAAGGACGCAGTTACATCATAGGTTTTACCAGCCTCAGCACCATCCAGAACTTCAAATGTTGCAATGAACAGCTTGCCATCTCCGGTGACATTGTTTAAGTCTGCGACAAAGAAACTTGCGCAGGCACCGTCAACATTGCTCAGGAAATAACCCTTGCCTGCACTCAGACAACCGGCATCAGACATTCCAACCAGCTTCAGGGCTGTTGTATCATAAGAAAGATCTACAGTATAGCAGCCAAAACCGGGGTTGCCCGAAACTGTAACTTCAACTTCAACAGTTTCACCGACCGTAGCTGCGATAGCAGTTGTAGCCATGCCGGAAACCAGCAGAAGGACTACCAACAGCGAAATTATTATTTTTTTCATATCTATTATACTCCTTTTCGAATAACGCACAAACTACTGGATGGGGAATTGTGCGATTTGATCGTTGGCATACTGTGCAATCTGCATTGCATCACGAATATTGACTGCACCTTCACCATCAACATCACAGACATTCAAGTTCAGCTTATCCGCACCGATCTGCTTATTAGCATACTGTGCAACCAACATTGCGTCACGGATGTTGACAATACCATTGCTATCAGCATCACCCAACAGACCGCTATCTGTCTTGACATAGGTAATATTCAAAGCGTCAGCGATTTCAGCAGCAATGTAATCATCGCCCAAAGTGCTGGGATACAGAACCGAGAACTCACTGTTCATGATAGCAAGCAAATCCCAAACGCTCAGTACCTTTTTTGTATTGATAGTGTCCACAGAAGGAGCATCAACATAGATGGATTTTCCGGACAGGATGGAGTAAGCCACTCCATGGACCCCAACACCCTTAACCAAATAATCAATGTACTCACCCATATCCAGAGTGACATTTCCGCCCAGATCAATGATCACACCCTCCATGGGGTTATACATACCAACGATAATTACCAGTGCATCGGAATTGACAGCATGAATATCGCTGACCAATCCGGGCAGTTCGGTAGCATACACCATGGCAGCGTAAGCATAAGCCTCGATGGCACTATTCACTCGATCTGCACTTTCACCTTCAATGCCAGCCTCTGCAATCTTTGCAGCAACTTCAGCCAGCAGCTCATCCACATAATGAACATTCTCAGCACCAACTACTGCTGTCCAATCCATTTCACCGCCGTAGAGTGCAGTATTAACAGCCTTGGCCATAAATTCCACGTTGGAGAAGCCGATAGTAATCAGGTCAGCGCCGGTAACATCGGACAGATTTGCGCGCTCAGCCTCAACAGTGTTGCCCACCTTTGCATAGTTGACCAGCTCGATCTCATCGACACCATTTGCAGCAGCCTCAGCATTCAGTGCGGCAGCCAACTTCTCTGCGTAACCCTCAGCCTCGGCAGAGCCGTCACCGATGGCTACATACTTAAAGTCATCATCGATGACCAGGTCAGCGGTGGTAGCTTCCTCGATCAGAGCCTTGACAGCATCGATCAGGGATTCCACAGCATCCACGATGGCTTCGCCACCCATTTCGATCAGGGCATTCTTCAGCTCCTTGATGGCTTCCAGGTTGCCCTTCAGGATTTCTTCAACAGCCTTCTGTGCAGCAGCCAGTTCCTCACGGATAGCGTTTAGGATGCCGTTGACCTCATCGGCCAGAGCCTCACCAATCTTGCCCAACTCTTCCAGCTGCTTGTTCAGCGCTTCAGTCAGCTCGGCAATGGCCTTGTCAGCAGCGGCAATCAGTTCTTCCACAGCCTTGTCATAAGCTGCCTTCAGTTCAGCCAGCTGCTTCTCCAGTTCAGCAACAGCCTCATCATAAGCTGCTTTCAGCTCTTCCAGTTGCTTCTCCAGCGTAGCAATGGCCTCTTCATACACCTTGGTAACTTCTGCAACGATCTGCTCGTAAGCTTCCTGTGCAACATTCTCCAGATGCTCTATAGCGCAAGCCAGATCCTGATTAACGACAGCGATATCACCGTTGACTCTGTCGATCTGTGTCTGCAGCTGTTTACGTACTTCTTCAGTCGCATCAGCAGCCAGGCCTTCCAATTCTGCCTGATAGCCCTTCAGCTCTTCTTCCAGGGCAACCAGCTTCTTAGCTACTTCTGCCTTCTTATTCTCAATCTGTACACTGATCTCCGCTTCGATCTCAGCGTATTTAGAGTTTACTTCCTCCGTGATCTTGGCTTCAATTTCAGCCAGTTCTGCACGGATATTTTCTTCAGAGATATTGTATTCAGCGGCCAGTTCTGCCAGTTTGGTACGGATGTTTTCCTCTGAGATACCGTACTCTGCTGCCAACTTAGCCAGCTCTGCCTGCAAGTTTGCGTTGATTTCTTCCTTGTTTGCTTCGTATGCCTGCTGTGCGGCCATAATGGTACCGCCCACCAGCATCAGGGCTTCCTCAGGAATCTGCTCAATGCAGCCGGGCAGTTCTGTCATGAATTTATTGTAAAGTGCATCGGCATCGGCAGCGATCTTTTCGATCATGACATCCACGTCAGCCATCATTTCTTCGGCAGTGCCGATGGTCAGGTTCAGAACCTCCACAGCAGCCTTAGCAGTAGCACGGGCAGCTTCGAAGGAATTAACCACCTGGTTCACAACACCGTCGAAGTTCTTTATTACATTGATAACTTCATTTACTGCCTTTTCCAGATCCTCAGCAGCGGCAACTACGTCAGCCATGGTCTTTTCCAGTTCTTCAACTGCAGCAGTGATCTGCTCAGCCAGGGCAACCATGTCAGTGATGTCCGCTTCAACATCGGCGATCAGAGCCTCGATAACAGCAATGGCATGCTCCAGATCCTTGACAGCAGCTTCCAACTCGGCCTCAATGCCTTCACCGTCCACAACACAGTCATTTCCGGTTACCTCGGTCTGCTCATTGCCACCCAACTGCACATCGATATTGATGTCTGGGGTGTGGATGGAGCCGATTTCAACATTGTTGATTACATCAGCCAACTCAGCCTGTTTAGCTTCCAGTTCTGCCTTCAAATCAGCCAGCTCTGCTGTCAGCTGATCCTTCTGAGCTGCCAACTCGCCAACAGCTGCTTCAATAGCAGGCAGAGCTGTTTCGGTGTAATAAGCATAGCGCTGAGTCAACATATTGTTCAGGTCAATAATGCTGTTTTCAACAGCTTCTACGTAGCCATACTCTTCCCACTGTGCCCAAACCTGTGCGGCAGCCTCGGGACCGTACTGCTCCAGCAACTGATACAGCTCTTCCAGAACAATCTGTACATTTTCAATGGTCTCATCCTTCGCCGTATGTTTATTCTCATAAGTAGCGATTACAGCTTCAGCAATTTCGTCGTGACCCTCAGGAGTAGGATGTACACTCATTCCGTTGCCCACTTTGAACAGTGCGTATATTTTGCACATACCCTTTATTTCATTTGTAGAAGTCAAGCCGGTTGCCAACCACTCACGAGTGCTTTCCGGTGCATCCGTAGGATATGCACCCAGATTATCAAACACGGAAGATAAATCACCGGCAATCTTCATTAAACCAGTTAAAGGGATATCCATTGTGTCACAGCTGGAAGCAACAGCTTCCTCCAAGCCTAGATAGATGGCAACGGACAAAAGCTTGTTAATATCCTCTTCCTCATATCCAAATCCAAACCAAGGATTAACAAGGTTTGTCCACTCAATCTGCTCATAGGTATTTACAGCGGACAGATTAATGCCGGGCAGAGGCTTTCCCGTGATCGCCAAGCCGATCATGGGTGCCAAAGTTTCACTGTAAGCATCTATATTTCTTTTACGTACAGTCTCTCCAGACAAGCGGCCATCCTGAATTTTGCCCCATCCGGCAACCTGCAGTTCGTCAAATTCCTGACTGATAAACTTAGGCGCGGGCTGTTCAGCATAATACAACTTTGCATTAGGAGCAATCCCCTGCATTTGAAGAACTGTAGGCAGACCTGCCATGTAAGCATTCAACATATTGAAAAGTCGATCCATCACATCACCAAACGGCAGAAGCACATTACCGTTTTCATCGGTCACATTCATGCCATAGGTGGTATTCAGCAGACCAACCAAAACCATCTCCACATCGGAGTTCATTTCCAGAATCTGCTCAACCAACAATTTGTAGTTAACAATATAACTGGCAGTAGTGTATGCCAGAACGTCAATGACCTGATCCAAATTGTACTCCTCAACCAATTCCGCAGGAACCTTATTGATGAGTTCAGTCTCCAGATAATTGTATACTTCCATAACTATCTTATACTGCTCGCTATCCATCTCAAGAACTGCAATAGCATCCTCAAAACAGATCTGTTCGTCCTCATCCAAAGATGCACCAAATACGCCGAGAGCAGAAGTTATTCTGTCCAGCATAAATGCACCGAAAGATGCGTTGCCAATACCCATGGTGATGATATCAGCCTCTGTTACAGCATTCTGAATATGGGGCATTAGCTCATCATCGGAATACATTCCAACGTAATCGCGATATCCATTCCAACCATCATCGAAATAGTCCCGACCACCTAATAAATACAGTAAATCTTCTGCCAACATAGCAGACGCAGCCAACTTCGTATGGTTTACGTCATATCCGAGTCCTTTCAGATAGTTTTCAAACTGTAACGGATATGCACCATCACCATACATTCCCTTACCAGTCATGAAGTCATATTCATTTCGATTATTGCTATCCTGAGCATATCCGGTAAAGCCATAACCGTTAGACATAGAGTCGCCAATAGAAACATATTTTATTGTTTTCTTGGGCGCATTTTCTTGTGCGAATGCAACCGTCGGACACAACCCAACCACCAGGCACAGCACCATCAGAAGAGCCGTTCCGGACTGCCACATTCTAGTAAGCATTTTTTTCATGATTACCTCCTGTATCATATTATTATTTTGGGGAGTATGTCGAACTCTTGCATCCGGCATCTCTCAATCTATTACATCACGCTGCCCCTCGACAACGATAATGCCTGATTTTCTCAGAACCTTTCAACCGGTGTAGTCATACTTTTGGTACACCTTCTCAAGGGCTCTATAATCAATCTTACCCATCCCGGTAAGCGGCAGCTTATCCACACTCAGCACTGCCACAGGTTTACCACGCTCTTCCACATTCCGGTCGCAGTATGCAAAAATTTCCCGGCAGGCAGCCACAGCATCCACTCCCGGCATCAGCTCCACCAGTGCCAACGGGTACTGTCCCTGACTGTGAACGGCATCGTTTACGCCGATGACCGCGCAGTTATGTACATCCGCCCGATCTGCAATCAGGCTCTCCAGATTGATGGGAAATACCTTATGGCCGTCAAAGCGTGTGATCATGCGCTTAATGCGCCCCTTGATATAAAGGAAACCATCCTCATCCATATATCCCAGATCGCCGGAATGAATCCAGACCTGCCCGTCTGCATGTTTGCGCATTACATGGGCTGTTTCTTCAGGCTGATTGAAATATCCTTTCATCATAGATGGACCGGTGACGCAGACTTCCCCATTGCGGTTGTAGCCAAGCTCCTCCCCTGTCTCCGGGTCAAAGATACCCACATTGACTGTCAGTGACGGAATCCCCACACTGCCGGACTTGTAAACATCATTTACACAAAAAGACGCAGCCGCCGACAATTCAGACATACCGTACCCCTGGGCCAAAGGATATCTCATATTATGCTTTCGCCGAAATTCATCCAGCTTATGCTCCAGGCCCTCATTCATACTGTCACCGCCTGATGCCAGCGTGTACAGGAAAGACAAATCCATCTTCTGCACTTCTCTGCTGCCAATGAGCAGTTCAATAAATACCGGCGTACTAATCACATGCTGTGGCCGAAACATCCTCACCAGTTTTCCAATCTCATTGGGAATAAATCTGGGAATGGGCACCAGCGTCATACGCATACACAAAGGCATATGTAACCCACAGACCATACCATATGCTGCAAAAATGGGTATGATCCCCAGGAACCGATCTCCGTCTTCATGGAACACTGCTGAATGAATAAAATTCAGTCCCACAGAGTTCATGGAATCATTGGTCATCATGACTCCTTTGGGTCGTCCTGTGGTCCCTCCGGTATACGTGATCGCCACCAAAGCAGCTCCCACATAGGGAGCTTCTTTCACCACCACATTTCTGCCCATCTTTAGAAAGCTGCTCCATTTGATCACATGATTGCTGTATGAAACCTCCGTCTTGGTGGTCAGCCGTTTCACAGTCTTCTTTAAAAAGGGCAGGGACGTGGCCGCTGACTGTACGATGATCCACTCCTGGTGGATGTCATCCATGATCGGCAGCACCTTTGGAAACGCAATGTCCAACACCACCAAAATCCGGGATCCGGATTCCTGCACCATTCGCCGGATACTGGCCACATCCATACGGGGGTCTATGGTGTTGGCCGCCGCACCGATCTTGTTCAGTCCATACACTGAGGCAATGGTCTCAGGGGTAGCAACAGTCAGAAAAGACACTATCTCCCCCGGCTCGACACCCAGCGCCGTAAACCCACAGGCACATCTGTCCACTCGTGCCATCAGCTCATGAAAGGAAATATTTGTTCCATAATAATGCAAGGCCGGCTGATCCAAGCGATCCTGATTCCGTTCAATGATATAATCATAAGCCTTACATCTAGGAAGCTGGGCCTTACGCGCCTCTTCAGAGTAATATTTCATCCATACTTTTTCTTCTGTAATCTTCTTATCTTTCGTACTACTCATCTCTCATCCCCTTCGTCTCAGACAAAGTGCGTGACGTTTTGGCCTTGTAACGGGTATTATCTTACATAATTCACATTATGTCGTGCACGGTGCTATGTTTTACTTAAAACCGCATAATAAGGCACGCAGAAAGAAAACTTTTTTTTCAAGAAGTACTCCGGTGTCATTTTAGGGTACACAAAAGTACACCCTCCCAAAGTTTTTTCTCAAAAACATTCAAGAGGGTGATTTCGCGCGCACTTTTACAAAGACTATCCTGGCTTCTCCCCGACAAATTACACATTTTCCCATTTTACACTTGATTTTTTTATTTATGTATGCTATGCTTATGACGTTTACAAAGCGGATTCGTGCGTGTACAAGATTAGATTCCTGACATAATGTGAATTATGTCAGGCTTTTTTATTGCCCATTATACCAATCCAAGCCGTTCTATACTTCTACGATGCTCTGTACCGGTGGTCATAATATAGATTCTCGTGGTGTCGATACTGCTATGCCCTAAAATATCTGCCAACCTGGCAATATCCTTCTCTATCCCATAAAAGGTGCGGGCAAACAGCTTACGCAGATTATGTGGAAATACCTTAGAAGCTGTGACACCGGCTTCCACACACAGTGATTTCATCTGAGCCCAGATGCTGCTTCGATTCAATGGCTTTCCCTTCTTTGTCACAAATATCATCCCGGAAGCAATCTTTTCCTTGTGGGCATAAGCTAAGAGTAGCTTCTTAAGCTTACCCGGAATCAAAATGTTTCTGGTCTTTCCCTTACAATTTACAACAACCTGCCCCTGCCTCACATCCTCTACTGTAAAAAACTGTAACTCTGAAACCCGGATTCCTGTGCCACAGATGGTCTGCATTACCAAGTGAAGCTGCGAATTGTTTTTTGCTGCAGATAACAAATGCTGATACTCTTCTTTGGACAGTTCCTTCTCTTCCGAACAGAATACTTCCCTTTGCCGGCGTATGGACTTCACTTTACAGTCCGACCAGCCGGCATACTCCAATAGACTGTTTAAGCTTGCAAGCATGGAATTGATGGAACGGACGGCATAATCCTTCTCTAACAGATGCTCTTTGTAGGACAACACTAACTCCTTGGTTACGTCGGCGGCAGCTGCATAGGCGGCGAAGACGCGGACATCACGGATATATTTTTCTGTGGTTGCGGGGCTTTTTTCTTCTGTGATCAGATGATGACGGAAAGATTCTAATAGGGTGTTGTTTATCTTTCTTTGTGGCATTTTAAATTCCTCCTCGTGTTACACTTTTATTTTGGGGCAAGTCACTTGGCTCTGCCCTGTACGCATAGTATACCAAATTTATTACATTCCAACCTATTAAAATCCACATTCATCTATTGACTTTTCGTCCTTATTTTGTTAATATAGTTATTGTTATATATCATAAGTTATATAAAGAGGTGTATTATGCCGCCGAAGATAAGAATTACAAAAAAAGATATTATCAACACAGCTGTTAACATCGTCCGAAAAGAGGGGGTTCTTGCATTGAATGCAAGAAATATTGCCGGGGCGCTGAATTGTTCCACGCAGCCAATATTCTCTAATTTTGCAACCATGGACGAGCTACGCCTTGCAGTGGTAGAAGCTGCTGATGGCCTGTGTCAGGAGTATATACAGCGTGAAATGGAAAATGGGGAATACCCTGCGTATAAGGCAAGCGGTATGGCTTATATCCGTTTTGCCAAGGAAGAAAAAGAACTTTTTAAACTGCTATATATGCGTGACCGCACTACCGAGACGATTCAAGAGGAAACAGAAAGCAACGCACAAATAGAATCCATGGTACAGAGCAATACCGGGTTGAACGGACCAACTGCCAAGCTGTTCCACCTGGAAATGTGGGCATATGTCCACGGCATTGCCACCATGATCGCCACCGGATTTCTGGAATTGGATTGGGATCTGATCAGCCGAATGCTGACGGATTCTTATCAAGGGTTAAAAAAGCAATATAACAAGGAGTAATGAATATGGATGCCATCAGAATAGAATCACTTACAAAGAAATATAAAGATGTGACTGCAGTAGACAATCTCTGTCTTACCGTAACAAAGGGCGAACTTTTCTCGCTCCTTGGCGTCAACGGCGCCGGCAAGACCACCACGATCAAGATGCTCTCCTGCCTAACCGCTCCCACAAGCGGCGATGCACTTTTATACGGTAAGAGTATCCTCTCTGACACCGCCGCGGTCAAATCCCTTATCGCCGTGTCCCCCCAGGAGACAGCAGTGGCCCCCGGTCTTACCGCAAAGGAAAATTTGGAATTGATGTGTGGTGTCCACGGCTTTCCTCGCACAAAATGGGAAGAAAAGATTAGAACGCTTACCGCTACTTTGAATCTGCAGTCTATTCTTTCGAAGAAAGCCGGTAAGCTCTCCGGCGGCTGGCAGCGCAGGCTCAGCATTGCCATGGCACTGATCAGTGAACCTCAGATTCTTTTTCTGGATGAACCCACTCTGGGGCTGGATGTCATTGCCCGAAGCGATCTGTGGGACGTGATTCGCTCTCTGAAGGGGAAAGTAACGATTATTCTGACCACACACTACATGGAAGAAGCCGAAGCACTTTCCGACCGCATTGCCATCATGAAAGATGGAAGGTTATTGTTCTGTGCCACAGCTGACGAGATCAAAGAAAAAGCGGATACAGACAATTTTGAACAAGCCTTTATCCGCATCGTAAAGGAGGCCATCCTATGAGAATGCTCACATTTGCCAACCGCAATACTAAAGAGATCCTGCGCGATCCACTGAATCTGGCTTTCGGCCTTGGTTTTCCCATTGTGTTGATCCTGCTTCTCAGCGCCATCCAGGCCAACGTGCCTGTGGGCCTTTTTGAAATACAGCACCTTACTCCCGGCATTACCGTGTTCGGCCTTTCCTTTATGACACTTTTCTCTGCCACCATTATCGCAAAGGACAGAACAAGCTCCCTGCTTCAGCGATTGTACACCTCGCCACTGACTGCCATGGACTTTATCCTGGGATACACCCTTCCCATCCTTCCCATTGCAGTGGCGCAGTGCATGATTTGTTATGTGATAGCCATCTTCCTTGGTCTGGAAGTAACAGCGTCTATCTTGTATGCCATTTTATTTATCATTCCGGTATCCATCCTATTTATTGCACTGGGACTTCTCTTCGGAAGCATACTCACCGACAAACAAGTCGGCGGCATCTGCGGAGCACTGCTGACCAACCTCTCCGCATGGTTGTCCGGCACCTGGTTTGATCTGGAACTGGTGGGCGGAGCTTTCAAAAGAATCGCCTACGCACTTCCTTTTGTCCATGCTGTAGAACTGGAGCGTGCAGTGCTTGACGATAACTTTCAAGAGATCTTCCCACATTTATGGTGGGTGCTAGGATATGGGACTGTGACACTGATCGCGGCAGTACTGCTCTTTCTTAGGCAGATGAAAAGGCAATAGCCGCGCCATCACAGACACCCCATGGACTGTTGCGCCATTATGGGCTCAACCATTACCTGTGGGAATATAGGGCCGGATGGACATGGCTACATTGGAAATTGGCATGGTCTGCAACCATACTTTACCCGGACCGGTCAGCACAGTATTGAAGATCCCTTCACCACCCAGAAGCATATTTTTCATGCCGGGCACCTGTCTGATATCCATCTGCACACCGGGGGTAAAACCAGCCACATTACCGGTGTCCACTACAATCTGCTGTCCTGCCTGAGCAGCCAGAAACGCACTCTTCTGTACGATCATTTCCTGACCTCTACCGATCATTACCGGTTTGATCTGACCGGGAAAACTGGAACCAAAAGCAATCAGCCCATTCCCCCTTGCTGTGTAAATATTCTGAAAGATGCTCTCACCGGAAAACGCCTTGGCGAACATGCGACCAAGACCGCCTCCGCTGGTCTCCATCTGCATATTGGGGCTCATCCACACCATAGAGCCTCTCTCTGTGATCATCTATAAATGATTATGTTCAATTTCCTCTTGGCAAAACCAAATATTTACCATAAAATAATTATTAAAGAATATTTTGGTATCTCTAAGGACAATATGGGATTTACACCCAAACTCGCAATTTTTATAATAAAATTATAGGTGAATCGGAGGATTATATGAAGACTTATCTTCGGCACAGGATCAGCAATGCAATTGATATCAAAGAACTGATTGCGCTGGAATTTTTAGACTTTGAAGGAAAGTACAAGAACTATGTAGAAGCTCATGACTTTTGGGAGCTGTGCTACATAATGGACGGACATGTCACTCTTTCTTTAGAGGATCGTAAAATGGAGCTGTCCAAGCACCAGCTTGTTCTGATCTCCCCCAATAAGCGGCATTCCTATTTTTCTGAAAACGGGAATCAAAGCCGGGCTTTTGTGGTGTGTTTTGATAGTTTTTCCCAGGCACTTGCACCTATTAGTGACACGCTTTTTTTACCAGACAAGGTGCAGCCGGATTGTATGGAAAAGATTATCGATGAATGTGCAGCCACTTTTCACATGAATGAAAGCGACCATCTGGAGGTTCTTTCTGCCCCGCGCTTTGGGGGGCAGCAGGCGCTTTTGCTCCAGCTGGAATATCTCCTAATCAATCTGATCCGGAGAATGTCTGTGGAGAAAAATTCGGATATTGTCTTTTTCAGTGACGAAAATTTTCATGCGGATCTGGTCAATGTGATGCTTCGGTTTTTGCGGAAAAACGTCCACAAGAAGCTGTCTCTCCATGAAATCTGCAGCAAATTCGGCTACTCCAGATCCTTTCTGTGCAAGACCTTCAAAGATCAAACCGGAGAAACCCTGATCACCTGCTTTAACCGTTTGAAGCTGGAAGAAGCCAAACGGATGCTGACAGAAACGTCTCATTCTGTCACAACCATTGCCTGTTCCCTGGGCTTTCGTGAGGTAAAGTATTTTGATGCTCTGTTTAAAAAACAGGTAGGCATGACTCCTCTGGCCTACCGGGAATCCGGGGCAAAGAACCTAAAATAGGTGGTTTTTGATACCACCGGAAATTCAATGGAGGATATGATTATGAACTATTCAAAAATCGAAGGAAACGAGTATCTTTCAAGAGTTAACGCACTTCGCGCCAAAATGCAAGAAGCAGATGTAGATCTTGTGGTTGGATTTTCCAATCTGCTGGAGATCGCTATTGTCCGTTATTACTGTGGATTTGCCCCTGTGAATGAAAGCTCCGCCATTATCATTCCGGCAGACGGTGAAGTGATTGTCTGCAGCGGCCAGGCATCCTATGACTATTGCCAGGTGCAGAATGCACTGCCCCAAAGCCGCATCGCCATCCTTCCGGAAATCGGCGAAGTCAGCGGATTTGAATACGATACAGAGGGACAGCTGGATTTTGAAGAACTGTTCCAACAGGTTAAGGCAAGCCATCCCGGCATCAAGAAGATCGGATTTATCGGCAGACTGATCTTCCCGTCCATCATCATGAAAAAACTGCAGAAAGTATTTGCGGACGCAGAGATTGTTGACTGTGATGATATCCATTATGAGCAGAGAATCCGCAAGAGTCCCGCAGAAATTGAAATCCTGAAAACCAACTGGGAAATGGTTTCCACCATGTTTGAGCGTGTGGTTCCCAAGATCGCAGTAGGTATGACTGAGCGACATATTGAGGGCATGTTCGAAGCTGAAATGATGAGCCTCGGCGCAGAAAGCTACGTACAGGCTTTTGCACCCATGGTTGCTACCGGCCCTCAGAACTCTTACATCAGTATGTGCAGAAACACTCTGCGCCAGATCAAAGAAAGCGAGATCATCAACATGGGCGCCGGCGTATGCTACGAAGGCTACAATGGCATCATCTGCAGCCCCCTGGTACTGGGCCAGATTCCCCAGAAGATCAAGGATGCCGTTCAATGTGCTTATGAGGCCCTGAATTATGCCTCCGCCAAAATGCTCCCCGGCACACCCTGCGACGTGGTTTTAAATGCCTACACCGATTACCTGACCAAATACGGCTATATTGATTATTGCCCTTACGGCAGCCTCCACAGCACCGGTATGTTGGAATGCGAAGCTCCCGTTTTCTCCACCACCAACAAACGCGTGATTGAAGAAAATATGGCCATCTGTATCGATGCATACTTCAAAGGCATGGAATGGGGATCCTTCCGTATTGAAGACTGCTACCTTATCACAGATAAGGGCGCACAGCGCATGACTACCTACAACGACAAAGCAATTCCCCAAATCTTCGGTTTATAAAAGGAGGACACACCATGGAAAAAGGAAAGAAAAACTGGGTCTTCTGTGACGGCTATCTGCCGCCTCACGGCGACAACCCTGAATTTGAAGGACATGAAGCACTGATGCTGACCAACCTCAATGAAGAAAAAGCAAACCTAGAACTGGCACTGATCTTTGAGGACAGAGAACCGGTCACAGGCATATGCGTGGAGCTGGACGGCATGAGAACCACCTCCATTCGCATGGATCATCCTTTGGGAAAAGATCAGTTCATGTTAAAAGAATCTGAACAGTATACTGTATGGGTTAAGAGCGATATTCCTATCTGCGCCTGCTTTGGCAGACTGGATGTGCGCCAGACTAATATGGCTTACTACAGTGTGGAAGGTTATTCATTTTAATCATTGATATCTCATTATAAAAAATTGCCCGGTGTCATCGGGCAATTTTTTTCTCTATCCTTTTATCCTTGTCTCTATTCCTCTGTCGTCAGTAGCCATCCATGATCATCGTGGTATATCATCTGTTTTGTCATACCACCATCGATGCAAATATTTTCACCTGTAATAAATCCAGCCTTGTCAGAACACAGGAACAACACCATATTTGCAATATCCATGGTGTTACCTACCCGCCCAACCGGCTGCTGTACAGCGTCTGCGCCTGTGTAAATTCTGTTTTCAGTATCAATCCATCCCGGCGAAATCGAGTTAACCCGTACTTTCCCGGCCAAACTGATGGCTAATGCGTGAGTCAACGCAGATATGCCGCCCTTAGCCGCAGTATAACTTTCACTTTGCGGCTGGCTCATACGGTCACGTGAGGAAGAAATATTAATGATACTTGCCCCTTGGGTAAAGTAAGGTGCAAATAATTTGCTCAAATAAAACGGTGCGGTGATACCAACATTCAGTGCCTCCTGAAATTGTTCCCATGTGCAACTGTCAATACCTCGCATTTTCGGAGGTGCATTGTTCACCAAAACATCTATACGTCCGTATTTTTTAATAACGGATTGCGCAAAATCTTCTAAAACCTCTTTACTTCCAATATCGCCTACATAATGATCACCTTCGACACAATCAATGACGCAAACATGCGCATCATTTTTTCTAAATTCTTGGGCCGTGCAAAGCCCAATGCCATGAGCACCGCCAGTGATAACAACGACTTTATCTGCAAATGTCATATTATTTACCTCATTGTAGTTTATTAATATTTTCGAACAGTATATATTTGTTAATAGCAGTAACATGCTACACTACAAACCCAAAGTGTCTCTCCACTTTTTTTACTGTTTCATCAACTGTACTTTTTGAAGTTCTTTCAATCCAATAATAATCACTATCCTTGGAAAAATTTTACACTCTCCGTAATCGATCGTAAAGCAATACCACCTTCCCAGTCGACCGCTTTATCTTCTCCTTATATAGCAAGGTCCATGATGCCTGATTCTTGGTATAATCATGATTCGTCTCCGGGAAAAACGAACGACAAAAATATGTATTATTCTCATCTTTTGAAAGAAAGATAAATACATTCTTGTCAACCAATCGATTTTTCATCAGATAATCAGCTTTTATCATTGAAAAAGAATTCTTCCTTTCATTGTACTTGAATATGGTATCATTGCTGTCAAATAAAACCTCCAGAAAAGGGAGCATATTTACCCTTTCCGCGATCTGCCCATTGAAATAGCCTCTCCTTTTCGTCCGAGTATTAAATGATACTCTGTATCCAACAATGAAGCAAATGAATCTACACAGTCATAAATATTATGCATAACCCCACCCTATCTTTATGGTTGAAAAAAGCTCTGCTTCCGCAGAGCTCTTCAGACATTTTCTTTCAGCTGCCAAAGCAGCTTAGCCGGATTGTGGTAAATATCAAACCCTTATAAAGCTGACAAGGCACTGCCCTCCGGCACAACACCTTGCTTCAACGCTTTGACCGACACTCAAGTTGCCTGTCTTTAGTATTATATTACAACAAGTAAAAAATTATGTCAATTGATTTTATTGTACTGAAAAATAAAATTTGTATAAACTAATCAGATTAACCTACATCACCTTTTCAAATACAAACATATTATTGAAGAGTGTGAAAGAATGTTAAACACTTTTACACACAAAAAATCCAGCATTTCTGCTGGATTCTTACTGCTGGTGGCCGGACTTGAACCGGCACGGGGTTGCCCCCGAGGGATTTTAAGTCCCTTGCGTCTGCCTATTCCGCCACACCAGCTGACGCTATCTTGCACGCAACACGCAGTCACATGCAATGGATGGAGGTGGATTCGAACCACCGAAGCAATTTGCAGCAGATTTACAGTCTGTCCCCTTTGGCCACTCGGGAATCCATCCATACAGGACTTCGCTAAAAGTCCTGACCATTTGAAATTGTAGCACATATTTACGCAAAAAGCAAGCAATTTCTTCAAAAAATCGAAAAATAGATTTAAATAAGATTAAAGTGCTTCCTCTTCCCTTACCGTTGTCACTATCGTGCCCGAAAATGGCGGCAAAGTCACATGAATTTTCCCTCCATGAACCGGGTATTCTTCACTCTCTAGTGTATAACCGGCCTGTGTGGTCTGGATCAGTCTGGTCATAACACTTTCTCGGGGAACCCCTGCTTCCCACACAGTCACGTCCTTGGTGATCTCGTGCTCACTATTGTTGATCAGCACCACGCTTTGGCCTTTCTTGTGGAATCTGGCATAAGCCAGATAGTTATGATCGGCGTCGATATATTTGATGGAACCGGTGCGCAGCTCGTCATGTTCTCTGCGCAGGCGGATGATGTCTCTGTGGAATGCGATCATATCATGATCTTCGCGCCCCCATGGGTAGGCTCTGCGGTTATCCGGGTCGGTAAAGCCACACATGCCGGCTTCATCACCGTAGTAGATGGTGGGAGCTCCCACCCAAGTCATCTGCATGACCACGGCCTCGCGGAACACGCCTTTGTTGACGCCTTCGTTGGCTGCCTGGGGACCCAGTGTGTTGGTACGGCCCACTTTGTGGTTGGTTCTGGTCAGAAAGCGGGAGTGGTCATGGTTGGACAGCTGGTTCATGGCCACTTGCCAGCTGGGCATGCTGAAGCTGGCACTGTGGTGCTTCATGGCGCCCCAGAAGCTGTCTGCGTTGCCCAGAAGGTCGCCACGGTAATCGTCGCTGTGTTTTTCCATACCGGTGAGGAACCAGGTGACCGGTTCCATGAAGGCATCATAGTTCATGACTGTGTCCCATTCATCGCCCTGGAGCCAGTCTTTGGTATTGCCGTAGTGCTCTGCAAGGACGATGGCATCGGGGTTGGCCTCTTTCACCGCTTTGCGAAATTCTTTCCAGAAGTAGTGATTGTACTGGGGACTGTGGCCCAGATCTGCGGCCACATCCAGCCGCCAACCATCGGCATTGTAGGGCGGGGAAACCCATTTCCTGCCGATCTTCATGACATAATCAAACAGTTGCTTGGACCCTTCGTAGTTTAGCTTTGGCAACGTATCATGTCCCCACCAGCCGTCGTAGGTGCTGTTATAGGGCCATTCGTGATCACGATGGAAAGAAAAGTAGTTGCGGTAGGGACTGTCGGCCGTCACATAAGCGCCCTTTTCATAGCCCGGTGCATTCTCATAGATTCGCTCTCTGTCCAACCATTTGTTAAAGGATCCACAGTGGTTAAACACCCCATCCAGTATCACCCTCATGCCTCTTCGATGGGCTTCTTCCACCAGCCTGATGAACAGTTGGTTACTGGCTTCCAGATTGGCCTTGTTGGTCACCCTGTTCATGTATTTAGTGGCAAAACGGTTTTCCCGCTGCCAGGGAGGAAGCAACTCACCCTGATCCTCCACGATTTTGCCCAAATGAGGGTCGATATAATCGTAGTCCTGACTGTCATATTTATGATTGGAGGGTGACACGAACAGGGGGTTAAAATAAATGACTTCCACGCCCAGTTCCTGCAGATAATCCATTTTGTCCATAACACCCTGCAGATCGCCGCCATAAAAGGTCCGCACGTCCATGGAAGCGGGATACTGGTTCCAGTCTCCGGCTTTCACCACCGGCTCGCCAATGTAACAGTATTCGTTGCTCTCCACATCGTTGGAAGGATCGCCATTACAAAAGCGGTCCACATAAATCTGGTACATCACCGCACCCTTGGCCCAGTTTGGCGTCTTAAAGCCTGGGATAATGGCAAAATCATAATATTCATTGACTTCCTTCACCACACCACGGGTATCATAGAAAGCAGAAAATCTGCCGGTATCCACCACAAAATAGTAGCATACCTTTTCATTTTCCATCTGGTGCTCATGCTCATAATAATCAAATTCCTCGTCTGACTCCACCTTGTTCATCAGATGCTTCTGCCCTTTATGCACGAAAAAAACACGATCAACATTGTTCACCGATGTGCGGAAACGTATCCTCACCAGATCGTAGGGCGCCGGCTCAGCCGGTATGACATAATGCTCTGTTGTATCTGTAAATAAACCTCTGCGATTCAGTACCGGACGCATGGAGGTAATATATTGCTGATTAAATTCTGTTCGTCTTAACTGCTCAAAGTCCATGTCTTTCGCTACCTTTCTGTCTACCACACCATTTTACCGAAAAGAGAGGAATACTGCAAGGGGTTTTGCAAAAAATAGTTTCCAATTTATGGCACCATTTCATCCGGGTATTTTCTTTGAGGGAGCGCCCGTTTATAAACAAGTCTTTCATACTTGTTCGCAAAAAGGAGCTGCGAAGCAACGAAGAGTCCCAAAGGGTGCGATTAGCACAGCATAGCTGTGCGCGAATGGGCACGGCTGAACGTCACTAGAGCAAACAATAAATAAAAAAGACAGCTCGCGCTGTCTTTTTCAGAGAAGGTATTTCTTTCTTATGGGGTATAGCAAAAAACTATATAATGTATTGGGGGGGTTACGCATAATATAATATCATGCAGATCTCGTTTTTTCCAGTCTCATTTTTCACAAACTTTACAAAATCAGCTTGCGTTTTTTGTCTATTTTCCACAAGAAAGTTTTGTGATTTTTTACCAAATTTACTGTCTATTTTTTAGCAGGATGCCTTTTTTTGAAAGAGAGCCTCGAATTCATCACGGCCGATCTTCTCTTTTTCAAGCAGAAGCTCTGCACATTTGTGGAGGACATCTTCGTTTTCCAGAATGATGGTCTTGGCCTTGGCGTAGCAATCGTCGATAATGGACTTGACCTCCTGATCGATCTGGGCTGCCACAGCCTCACTGTGGGACTTGGCGTGGGCCAGGTCGCGGCCGATGAATACGGCATCGTCGTCCTCGTCGTAGCAGATGACACCGATATTTTCGCTCATACCATAGCTACTTACCATTCTGCGGGCTACCTTGGTGGCTTTCTTGATGTCACTAGAAGCACCTGTGGTGATATCGCCAAAGATGATCTCCTCGGCAATGCGACCGCCTAAGGATACCATGATGTTCTGGAGCATTCTGCCCTTGGTCAGGAACATTTCATCCTTTTCAGGAAGGGGCATGGTGTAGCCTGCGGCACCGTTGCTGGTAGGAATAATGGATACGGTATATACGGGACCCTCATCAGGAAGCACATGGAACAGGATGGCGTGGCCGGCTTCGTGATAAGCGGTAATCTTCTTCTCTTTGTCGGTAATGATACGGCTCTTCTTTTCAGTACCGATTCCTACCTTTAGGAAAGCTTCCTTTACATCTTCCGGAGCAATGCAGGGTCTGCCCTGCTTGGCTGCCAGGATAGCGGATTCATTCATGAGATTTTCCAGATCAGCACCGGTGAAGCCGGCTGTGGTCTGGGCGATCTGTTTTAAGTCCACATCGTCTCTTAAAGGTTTATTCTTGGCGTGTACCCGCAAAATTTCCTCTCTGCCGCCTACATCAGGGGCTCCTACCGCTACCTTACGGTCAAAACGACCGGGACGCAGGATGGCAGGATCCAGGATATCTACTCTGTTGGTGGCTGCCATGACGATGATACCCTCGTTGACGCCGAAGCCATCCATCTCAACCAGCAGCTGGTTCAGGGTCTGCTCTCTCTCATCGTGGCCACCGCCCATACCGGTACCACGGCGTCTTGCAACGGCATCGATCTCATCGATAAATACAATACAGGGTGCATGTTTCTTGGCATCCTCGAACAAATCTCTCACACGGGATGCACCCACACCTACAAACATTTCCACAAAATCCGAACCGGAGATACTAAAGAACGGCACACCAGCCTCACCTGCCACCGCCTTGGCAAGCAATGTCTTACCGGTTCCGGGAGGGCCGTCTAACAGCACACCCTTAGGGATACGGGCACCCAGCTTCGTAAACTTGCCGGGATCCTTCAGAAAATCTACAATCTCCTGAAGCTCTTCTTTTTCTTCTTTCAAGCCTGCTACCAGAGAGAAATTAGTCTTGTTGTCACCTGCAAACAATCTGGCACGACTCTTACCGAAGTTCATCATCTTGCCGTTGGCACCGCCGGAGGCATGCTGGGCACTGATCATCATAAACAGGAAAAATCCTACGATCAACACGATCAGCATGGGAAATAATGTACTGAGACCAAACCTGTCTCTGGGCACATCCTTGATCTGCGGATCAAAGCCATATTGCCGTACCATTTTCTCAGCTTCTGCCACATCTGTCACATACAGCTTCTTATCCCCTGTTCTACGGTTGACTTCCAGATAACCGGTAGGGGTCTCCGCATTGGGCTGTATGGTCACATCCAGCACAAGTCCGTCTTCTACGTCTGCAATAAATTCTTCTCTCGTATAATTCTCTGCGGGATCTTTCATGAAAGTCAGGATCATGATCAATCCAAACAACAACAGCCCTATCATGGGAAAAGGGCTTACACCTTTTTTATTCTGTTTCAAAACAAAGCCTCCTGTCAGTCAAATTCCACGATTCCGATATAAGGAAGGTTGCGGTATTTCTGGTCATAATCCAGACCATAACCCACCACAAACTCATCAGGAATGGCAAAACCTGTATAGTCCACATTTACATCCACCACACGTCTCTCCGGCTTATCCAGCAGGGTACACAGACGCAAAGAACGGGGTCCTTTGTCACGCAGCATCTCCATCAGATAGCTTAATGTTCTGCCGGAATCCACGATATCCTCCACTACCACCACATCCTTATCTTTGATGGAATCGTCCAGATCCTTTACGATTTTCACCACACCGCTTGATTTGGTGTCGCTGCCGTAGCTGGATACGGACATAAAATCAAGGGACACCGGCACTGTGATCCTCTTAGCCAGCTCGCACATAAAGAAGCTGCCACCCTTGAGTACACACACCAAATGCACCTGTTTGCCTTCATAATCCTTGCTGATCTGCTCTCCAATCTCCTGGATTCTTCTGTCGACCTCTTCCTCAGTCAACAGTACCTTCACATGTTCTGCCATTGTCTTCCTCCATTTCACTGCAATCGCAGTCTCTTCTTAATTGTACCTGTAAAATACGTTTTGTATTCTTACTAATTTTATAATATTCACTAATCCGATATCCTACCAGCCAGAGTACGTGATGATCCTGTGCGATCAGCGGTATCTCGTCCCTGTCCTGCCTGGGAATCTTCTCAGTCACCATATAATCCTTCACGGATTTATGGATTTGTTCACCATTTGCTGCCCGGATGGTGAGAAAATCTCCTGTTTGTCTCGTTCTCACCGTCAGCAGTCCTTCTATTTTATCATAATCAAACCATTTCGTATACCTGTTTTGTGGAATATCTTTAAAATTTTTGGAAGAAAATACCTGAAGATGCAGGGTTCCCATACCTGCTGCCGGAATTTGTACCTCATTTGGCAACAATTCTTCCGGATCAAGAGCATAGTTGGTCGATTCTTCCGCTTGTGAGCAGTCCGACGGGACTTCCATAGACTTGTTGCGCTCTTGTGTCTTAGGATGTTCTTGTCTTAGAGGCTGCTCTTGTATCTCCAGCCACACCCGGTCATACTGCCTCCAGGCTCTGATTCCGTAAGGCAGGCAAATGCTGCGGTTACCCTCCCTCGCAAACAATTTTTCCACATCCTGCACATGCACATAGGAGATATCCCTGCCGCCGGGACTTAAGCTGCCCAACACACGGTAGATCAGGCGTCTGCCGATAATCGGGTCAAGCTTACGGTATGCCGCACAATCTATATAAAAAGTATCCACAGAATGGTCGAAAGCCCACCCAGGTGACTGTACTACCTTCTGCACCGTCTCCTCCCAGGCCTTCATGGTTATCCGCTCCAAGAATTCCTCCGTCTCCAGAAGCATATCCGCCGTCTGTGCCATATGCCCCACACATCCTTGCACAATCTCCTTTTCCGCATAAGGCAGGATATGATGGCGGATCCGATTCCTGGTATAATCATCTCCCGCATTGGTAGCATCCTGGCAATACCGGATGCCCTTCTCCTCCAGATACGCCTCGATCTCCCTGCGCTCCAGGCATAGAATAGGCCGGATAATGTGGTCCCTCACTGGCCGAATGCCACACAGCCCTGACAATCCACTACCCCGGAATAGATGAAACAGCATGGTTTCCGCCAGATCATTACTGTTATGGGCCACTGCAATTCTTTGGGCCCCTGTCTGCTTCAGAACCTCCTCAAAGGCTTCATACCGTACAAGACGCCCCATTTCTTCCTCTGAGCGCTTCTGTTCCTTAGCCAGTCGTCTCACATCTTTTTCCACAAGGGTAAAAGGAATTCCGTGACTTATGCACAGTTCTTCCACGAAAGCTGCATCGTCTGATGCTTCAGGGCGGATTCCGTGATTCACATGAGCCACGTGCAGACTGAAAGGAATCTCTTCCATCCACGCAAGCAACACAAATAAGAGGCAAACGGAGTCTGCCCCTCCTGAAACACCTACTACCACCCTGTCGCCGGGTGCGATCATTAAGTGCTTGTCTATAAATGTTTTCACTTTCTGTTCTATAGTATCTACATGTCTCATATTATTTACTATAGCTGTTTATTGGTAGAAAATCAAGTATTTTTGTAACTATTCCGAACCTTATTCCGCGAGGTGTTTTACAAAGCAAAATCCCGAGTAAGCGTTGCGCCAACTGATGCGTAAGCAGCTGTTGCGTGCATCAACGTGACTGTGAAGAACAAAGTTCTGAACAGTTATGTATTTTCCCAAATTCCCAATACAATTACTGTCATATCATCCTGAATCCGTCCTCCGCTTAAGTGTAAAACAAACTGCAGGATACGTCTGGCGATCTCTTTAGGGTTCTGTTCCTTCACCGATTCAATGATCTGCCGCATGGTCTCCTCATACCGGTTTTGCCCCAAAGCATCCAGCACACCGTCAGTCATCATAACAATATAATCCCCATCCTGCACCTTTCCCCTGATCACTTCAGGAGATTCTATGGGAAAAATACCCATGGGCAGACTGGGACTCTCAATCTGTTCTACCGTGTGCTCTCTTTTCAAAAAAGAGGCAGCCCCGCCTATCTTGTAAAAAGAGCATGTACCATCATATAAATCCAAGTCGCACAGATCCAGCGTGGACATGTTTTGCTTGTCCGGTCTGGATAGCAGGGCATTGTTAATTAGTTTTAAAGACCCCTCCAGGGAATATCCTGTCTCGATCAACTTTTCCATCAGATCCAGGATCCATGTACTGTCTCTGGAAGCCTTCTCCCCCGATCCCATACCATCCGACAGAAGCACGGTCAATTTCCCTTTTTCCGATTCAATAATAGAATAATTATCCCCTGATATGGTCTCTTCCTCTTTCACCGCTTTGGCTACGCCGGATAATACCACATATGCGGACTCCTCTACGAACACAAAGCTGCGGGTTTCCTCGTCAATCTGATATGGACTGGCTACCGACACTTCCAGTCTCTTATTCAGCAACACCGACAACATGTCTGCTGCCTGTTCACTGCTACAACCGTGGTCTCTTCTGGTGTACATGGACATACCGATGGCAGTCCGTTCCCCGGGCCGCTCTATGTAATATATATCTGTGACTATGATTCCCTCCTGCCTCATTCCATGGATAACCGTCCGCCTAATTTTTTCTTCTAAGGGCCTTAGCCGGAACACCTCCGAAGCCACCTTGTCCATAATTCGGGCCATCTCTTTCAGATTGCCACATAACAACTGCTGACTGTCCCAGAAATGCCTGGCCTCCAGCACAGACTCCCTGTTCTCCTCATCCTCTGTTATAGCAAAACTGCCATCCATAGTCCTGGCCAACTCTCTGAAAGAGTCTGCATAGGTCAGAAGCCTTCTTCTGCCATATTCTGTTACTTCCAGCAATCTGGAGTCCTCTGTTTGCAACTTTGTCTTCACTCGCTACCTCATTTCTGCCACTGCCTTAAGCCAAACAGCGCCCTTTTTAAAGGTAGTATATCTCTATCAGCATTTCTTTTTTGTCAAAACATGGCGGGGTTTTCAATATTTTATGCGACAAAAAAAGCAGACATGATTTCTCACATCTGCCCACATTCATTCTTCCTGTTTAAAAATAATCTCATCTTCATACACCAGCCCCAGCTTCTCCTTGGCCACTTCCTCTGCGTACTTCTTAGTCTGTGTGTATTTGCGGAACTCCTGAATCTCCTGCTGCCGCTGTTCTTCATCGGCAATCTTTTCTTCCAGTTGCTCCTGCTTTACTGTATAGGTATCCAGCTTCCTCTGCAATTCCATACTTCTGACCCATACCGCTACCAATATCATCACCACTACTATGGATACCAGAAACATACTGAATCTGTTCTGACGCCTCTTGCGATATGCTATCTTCCTTCTTGCCATTGTGCAAGTCCCCTTCCGAATAACGACGCTACTATTTCTTACATAATACCATTGTAAGCACTTTTTTAACAGCCGTCAACCTCTTTTTCGTAAAATTAAAAATTGTTTTATTGCCACGGGCTGCGGTGTAAGCTGCTTTACCTGCTGTGCGTTTTGCTGCACCTGCTGCCAATGTTACAGGTTTGAATACAAACCTCAGTACTTTGCCGATCATTTTTAATAACTTGCCAAGCAGCAGTGATATGTACTTTACCAAAAATTTGCTGAGCGTCTTGGTGTAAAGAAACATTCCCAGTAATGCCCCCAGCACAGCAAACCACCTGAGTGTGCCGTTACTCACATGGTACATCAACAAGAAAACTTCTACCGCGCTAAATCCCCAGAACGCCAGATCTTCCACGGATATCCAGAAGATATTATGTGGGATCACCCGGCGCAGGATACGCAGCAGATCATATACGAATGTAATGAAGATGCCCATCAAAAGTGCATACATCATAAACAGCGTTTCTTCCGCCATACAGCCTCCCCGCGCTACTCACATTAGCTTTTAGCGGAATAGTCTGGATAGCAGAGATTCGCTCTTACCGGCGCTTGCAGCCACGTCTGAATAGGTGAAGCTGTCTATCTTACCATCAATGTCAACCTCTCCCTTATCCAGCGTCAGACGGTTTACATGCAGATCATCCCCCTTGATCATCAGCATTCCCTGCTCCGTTTCCAGGAGAATCTCATGTATATCAAAAGAAAGCACGTCATTTACTCCATTGATGGTACATGTCCTTCGATTGAGCATCGTCATCTTGTGCATCCGTGCTCCTGTGTTGTTTAAATCCTCCATAAGGCCCTCCTTTTTACCGCTTTGTCTCTGTTCAATATATGAGCGGTGAGAGGAAAATATGACCGGATTCATCTATAAATAGCGGAATAATTCTTTGGCTTCTTCCTTACGGACAGTCTCCTGGACATCTAGGACTTCCACTTTGACATCTTTGTTACCGAAAGAAATGGTGATGATATCGCCTTCCTTTACATTGGTGGATGCCTTGGCAGGTTTGTCGTTGATCAGGACGCGGCCGCTGTCGCAGGCCTCATTGGCAACAGTTCTCCTTTTGATCAGACGTGATACTTTCAAGTATTTGTCTAGTCTCATAATTTCTCCTTCATAACAGAACAGAGAACCCTTGCAGGTTCTCTGAGGTAATCAAGTTACACAAAATTATCACGCGTCACTTCAAAATTAAGCGTTCAGCGCATCCTTTAAAGCCTTACCGGCTTTGAACTTAGGAGACTTGGAAGCTGCGATCTTCATAGGCTCGCCGCTCTGAGGGTTTCTTCCTTCTCTTTCAGCTCTGGTAGATACTTCGAAAGTACCGAAACCAACTAACTGAACCTTTCCGTCTTTCTTCAATTCTTCAGCAACAACATCAGTAAAAGCCTTCAATGCTTTCTCTGCGTCTTTCTTAGAGATACCAGCCTGTTCAGCCATAGCTGCAACTAATTCTGTCTTGTTCATGTTGAACTCCTCCTGTAATGAGTTATCTGTTTTATAATGTGTAAATAGATGCTTCCGGTTACACCTGCACTTTCGGTGCCGCACTCCGTTAAAACGTCTATAATATATATATCTGTTTTTACAGGTTTTGTCAAGCATTTTGAGGCTTTTTAATATAATTTATTCCTTAAAATCCGTATTTTGGAAGAAAAAACGTTATTACTTGGTAATTTTATACAATATTGCAATTTTTTTAGCTAAAGGCTGCGAAAAACCGTATCAAGAAAGTGCTGTTTCAAAGGCTCCTGTTCCAACAACTTATTTAATTTCTCCAGATTGCGCTCCGGAATCCATGTCTTACGTGAATTAAAATAGAAGTTCACAATCTTCCAGAATTTCTCAGGATACGCCAAGCGATAATACAGGTCAATTGTGGAATAAGCCGAGATCGGCCGGATTTCCTCATACGCTTTGATCAACTCCGTCCCCAAGGATATGGACCAGTTACTTTTCTCCAAAAGCTTGCGCAAAAGCAGGTACAGATCCCTGATAGGATTGTCACGGACATATTTTTCAAAATTCAATATGTACCAGTCTCTGTCGCTTTTGATAATATTATGATATTGATAATCCCCATGACATAAACAGCTACACTCCGGCTGCCCTTCCTGAAGATGACTGTACTGCTGCCAATGTTCTGTAATCTCCAGAGCCTGATCCAGAAACAGCCCAAAAGTCTGCTGCAAGCTAATCTCAAACCAATTCTTCTGACCCTTGGCCTTTAAGAATTTACGGACCATCTTCAGCTCCCGGTTATGCTTCTCATATTCCTTAAGGGGTTGGAACGGCGGTATGGGAACATCCCATTCTATGCTTTCCATACTCAGGTGCAGCTTTGCCAACAGCCTCACTGCCTCCACACACTCTGCTCTTTCGTATATATTACATTCACGGCCTTCAAACCAGGTTTTCAGCACATATGAGATTCCATCATTATCTTTCACCAGCAGGTTGCCTTCTTTGTCAGGTACAATCTGTTCCACCTTTACCCTGCCGTCTTCACTGACCTGCTCTAAAATCCTGTTCTGAAGGGCAATCTTTAGTTCATTTCCCGCATACTCTTTGAAGATCAGGCATCCTTTATCAGTATCACACAGAATGGCGCCTCTTCCTTTTCTGGTCTTTCGCACCTCCACATCATACTGTTCCAGTAACCCGACTGCCCTGTCATTCACTTGCAAGCCCTCCCACATTGTTTTTACTGCCCGCACAAAACGAGCCTATCCTATCTTATGTGAGAGGGTGGGAAAGTATGTTATTTTCTTTGTAAAATTATTTGGGATAAATATTCCTTCGTATTACATTCGGGCTGATCCAGTACCAGCTCCAACAGTTCATGCAAGGCATCTCCCAGCTCTTTCCCCGGCTTCATGCCCAGCGCGATCAGATCACTGCCTGTCACAGCCAATGCCTTCAAGGAGACACACTCCTCTCGTTGCAGAATCTGGGCATACAATTCCTGCCACTTGGCAAGTCTTTGCAGCTTCTCTTCCCGGAAAGTCTCACTCTGTGCAAGAATATCCGCCCTTTTTACCTCAAAAAGCAGAGGAAATAAATCTTCCCCTATCTTATTCATGGCCCGTCTGACAATACGGCGGTCAGGATCCACGCTGTTACCATAATCATGGTACTCCACCAATCTGCACACAGTGTGAGTAGTGTCATTGTCAAAACGCAATCTCCGCAAGATCTTCCTGGCAATTTCTGCACTGTGCCGGGCATGGCCATAGAAATGCGTGATGCCCTGCTCATCCGTGGTCAGGCACAAAGGTTTACCCATATCATGAAACAGCATGGCCAGTCGAAGCTCTTTACGCCCTTCCACTTTAATCATGGCCCGGATCGTATGCTCCCCCACACTGTAACTGTGGTGGGGGTGATTCTGCCGGGTCTCCATGATCGCGACAAACTCCGGCATGATCACTTCCGCCACACCGGTCTCATACACAGTACCCATGGCTTCCGGATGGGCTGAAACCACCAATTTGGTCAGCTCCACCTGAATGCGCTCCGCACTGATCTTCTTAAGATTCGGTGCCAGTTCCTTGATGGCCTGCTTGGTCTCGGTGTCTATCTCATAACCAAGTTGTGCTGCAAACCGGATCGCCCGCATAATGCGCAGCGCATCCTCATTGAATCTGGCAACCGGGTCCCCCACACACCGGATAATCTTTGCCTGAATATCTCCGATGCCGCCAAATAAATCAACCAAGCCATCTTGTTCATTATATGCCATGGCATTGATGGTAAAATCCCGGCGCTTCAAATCCTCCTCCAGATTCGGGGTAAACGTCACTTCCTCCGGATGCCGGCCATCCTCATACTTACCATCAATCCGATATGTGGTCACTTCAAAACCTTCCTTGTCCAGCATGACCGTCACAGTGCCATGCTGAATGCCGGTGTCGATGGTCCGGCGAAAGAGCTGCTTTACCTCAAGAGGCGTGGCAGATGTGGTGATATCCCAGTCATCCGGCACCCTGCCAAGAATCGAGTCACGAATACAGCCGCCCACCGCGTAAGCCTCATAACCGGCTTCTGTTATGCAATTTATGATCTGACGCACCTTTTCGGGCAGCTCTATTCTCATGGACAATTCCTTTCTCATCTTAATACCCTAATTCTTCACCAATCAGCACAACCTCATACTCACACCCCACCGGTGCCTCCCACAGAACTACTAACCCTCTGCAGATTCTGTCAGGGCTCTTACAATCATAGCACTTATCAGCCTTCACCGCACAAGGCGTCTTCTTTCCCAGTCTTCTGGCATTAGGCGGTGCTGCAATATTGCGTGAGCGGTAGATTGCACTATCCAGATCATGTGTGATCTTATTCACACCAGCCACCAGATATACTTTTTTATGTCCATAAAGGGTAGCTGCTACTCTATTACCGGTATTATCAATATTTACGATCTCTCCCGTCTCTGCAATACCATTCACAGAGGACAGATACACGTCTGCACTTCTGGCCGCTTTTAATACATCTGCCCCTGTCTGTCCCTCAGGAATTCTCCAGTGCCACAGCACTTCATTGTTCTCAAACAGTTTCTCATACATCCCCATTTGATCCAGTGTCACGGAACCCCCAAGGCCTACTTTCTGCCCGGTAATCTGATCACAAATATACTGTGCCCCATCTTCTTTCTTGTCAAAATAACTTACCTTGAATCCTCTGCTTTCCAGATTCTCCTGTAATTTGCCAATATCCATACGTAGCCCTCCCAGGTTGCTTTTCTTTTATTATACCTACTCCACTCTTATTCGTCAAATAAAAAAACAGTTCAGCCAGAGACGATAAACGGATGAAAATCGTGCTCGCACGAATTTTCATCCGTTTACCGTCTCTGAGGGAGCGCCCGTTTATGAGCAAAAGGAGCTGCGAAGCAGCGGAGAGCCCCGAAGGGGTGGTTTTGCGAATGGGCGCGGGCTGAACGTCACTAGCGCTGAACTGTTTAACTAAACACCCCGCCTCCTGACCAAATTAAAGTCAAAGGCGGGGATGTCATTAATATATTTATATCAGCTTATTTCTCAGTAGTTGCAGAGGTTTCGACTGTTTCTGCCTCATCGGTACTCTCAGTAGCAGAAGCCTCCTGCTCAGCCAAAAGTGCTTCGATCTCAAGGTAACGCAGATTGCCCTTAGGATCATTCACTTCGATACCTTCCACCAAACCTGTCATGTACTCGCTCATGGCTGTACTTACCAATGTATTCTGGATATCCAGCTTCCACTCAAAGTCACCAAACTCTTTGAAGTACATTACATAGTCAGCAGCATCTTCCATCACGATTGCAGTGGTATCACCATCCTTACGCTCTTCTGCAAATACCCATGCAGCCATCTCTTCATCTAACATAGAAGCGGTCATACCTTCATACAGACCATCCTCAGTACTGTACAGATCGTCGCTGTACTTCTTAAACAATTCGATAAAGCTCTCTTCCGTAGCAGCACCCTTTGTCCACTCATCCAGAATAGCCTGTCCGTCACCCTCTTCGGTCACGATCACACGTGCATTGGCGGTAGGATCCTCTTTCAGATAACGCTTCTCAAAAGCAACCACATAGTATCTGTGATTGGTGGTATCTTCTACCATAGTGGTATCACCGGCTTTTCTGGAAGCGTCAAACAACCAGTCACTGTAATTGCTGTTGGTGTAAGATTTTGAATAATCCTCTTTCAACTCACCATCTGTAGCAACAGTCTTCAGTGCCTCCTCAGCTTCCTTCTTTGCTTCCTTCATAGCAGCTTCGATCTCAGCTTCAGAAGGCTCGTATGCCTCTTCCTCAGCTTCTTGGCCTTCTGCAGTCTCCGTACTCTCTTCCTTCTTCTCCTCGGTCTCTTCCACTGGATCAGCCAGCTCTGTAGGCTCTGTAGGAAGCTCTGCATCCACCTGTACCAGGCGGAAGTCTACAGAATCATAAGTATCCTTATTTGCCTCATAATGAGCTACAATTTCCTCATCAGTAGGCATATTTTCTTCCATGATCTTCTTTGTGTAAGCACTGGTATACAATGTATCCTTCACAACGTTCTTGATCCTGCCCATGGTAGCATAAGGACCAAAGGAGGACTTCACAAAGGTATTCACAGGAACTGCTGCCTCTGCAGCCTGACTTGTAAGCATGGCCTTATAATCTTCCCATCTGTCAGACACATCAAAGGTAAATCCCTCTGCCTTGGCTTCCTTCATCAGCGCCTTGTTCTGCTTAATCGTCTCTACTGCCATCTGCTGGAAGAAATCCTTCCAGGTCAGATATTCGGAATACATCTGGGTAGACAGATCTGCGGTCAGATCCACACCCATCATGGACATGTACATACCATATTGATTATAATAGGTACTCAATGACATATTGTAGTAGTAGTCAAACTCTACCTTCGTAACCTTCTCACCATCTACTTCCAGATAAGTCTCATTTAATGCGATAAAGTTACGGATCGGGAACGATGCAATAAAGCATACGATCACAGCCAGGATCACGATACCTACGATTCTGGCAATCTTCTTCTCTTTCTGATCCTTCGCTTCCTGTTCCCTTCTCTTTTGCATTCTCCGATCGTATCTGGTTACGATCTTCTCCTCCTGTACAGGAGCTTCTGTAATGTTTTCATTCTTAGACATAATGCATGTCTCCTTCCCTTTATTTCCATTCCCTCTGCTTTACGCTGACGGACGCTCATTCATCGTAACAGATTGGCTCCCGCTACGGTTACCATTCACTCTTTTGAAACAGCTGTACGTCGGCTCTAAACAGCCGGCACGGGCACCTTACGCCCAGAATAAACACATTATACCGCATTTTTTGTAAAAATGGTAGTCCTTTCACAATATTTTCACAAATCAGTTCAGCCAGAGACGATAAAAGGATGAAAATCGTGCTTGCACGAGTTTTCATCCTCTTATCGCCTCTGAGGGAGCGCCCTCCTATGAGCAAAGATAGTCGCGAAGCGACGAAGAGCTCCGAAGGAGCGGCTTTGCGAATGGGCGCGGGCTGAACGTCACTCGCCCATCCCCCCAAAAACAATCCGCGCCTAAACATCACTAGCGCAATATTACTTTCCTAATTCCTTACAAATCATACATCCCCAAATACTTCTTCGTATTCTCACACATCTCATCAAACAGTTTCCTTGCATCTTCCATACTACAAGTAACCAACGGATCATTTGCAAACACATTAAAAATCTTCTCCACATCACGTTCTGCAATTGCTTCACTTACCAGCTCCTGCTCACCGCAGACTCTTGACACCAAAGGATAAATTTCCTTAGGAATCGGCCCTGCAAATACTGGTGTCAGGCTGTTTGCACGGAACACAGCATTGGTCTCAACCACTGCACCCATGGGCAAGTTGGGAATCTGACCACGGTTAGGCACATTTACATTGGTCACAAGATCGATCAGACCAAGAAGTGCACGAATCTGGTTGATACCTTCTTCACCGGTACCCTTGATTTCTACAGCTTCCTCCCCGCTTACTAGTCTGGCACTCTTGTCAAGGCGCTCCTGCAGGTTATCTTTTCTCCACTTCACGGTGGTAAGGTTGAAATGCATCTCGGCTACACGCTCAGGGCTCTCTAAATACCACTTGCCTTCGCAGAACTCAGCTAAATGTCTGTCGCCTGCTGCCGCAATATAACCAAAACGTCTGAACAGATCCATCTTAACCTTCTCGTCACTAGAAAACATACTATTCATCCAGTTGGTATCAGCCTGCTCGCCGCCACTTCCGTCAGGATGTTCTTCGCAGTACTGACGGTAAATAGGGAACAGGTCAATATCATTGTACTTTGCCTCTGTCAGCCATGTAAAGTGGTTCACAGCTACAGGATTAACTTTGATCTCATGTCTGTCTACTTCTACACCGAATTTCTCCTTCACGATCTTAGCAAGGAATCTCTGGGTACCGAATACCTCATGGCAGCATCCAAAGGCTTTAATCTCAGGGAAAACTCTGTAAAGTGTCTTTACACAGAGAGTCATAGGGTTAGTGTAGTTGATAACCCATGCATCCGGTGCATATTTTTTAATATTCTCACCGATTTCCTCGAACATGGGAATGGTACGCATGGCACGAACGATTCCCCCGGGGCCTGAGGTGTCACCTACAGACTGGTAGATACCATACTTCTCCGGTGTATGTACATCAGATTCCATCTCATCAAAAGTACCGGGCAGAATAGAGATGACGATGAAGTTAGCACCTTGTAAAGCCTCACCAATGGTTTCAGCTGCATGATAATTCCAAGTGGATTTTGCACCTTCTGCCGTGTTAAATTTGTTACCGATGATTTCATTGTTTTTAGCAGCTTCTAAGTCGATGTCATAAAGCCAGACATCGCCACTGATATCATCACAAGCTGCCAGGTCGCTCATGAGGCCCCAAGCCCAACCCCGGGAGCCGCCGCCGATGTAGGCAATCTTGATTTCACTTACTTTACCTGTTTCAAATTTCATAAGAATCTCCTCCGTTTGCAATTAATACAGTCCATTGTCTGCGGAACTGTTATATTTTTCTATAGTATAAATCAATTTTTTTATAATTTCCTTGAATTAATTGTGTATTTTCTTTTAAATCTTTATTTTCTTGTTCCAAAAGAATTCAAAATATGTTATACTTAATTGCAAGAACTAAGAGAAAGGAGCCCCTTTATGCAAAAAGCAGTTGTTGAAACTCTGATCTCCCGCCATGTAACCACACAAAAAGGCAGCATGCCTCACGTACATTATCACGACACTCATGAACTATATTACATGGTCAAAGGAAGTACTACATATTATATCGGAGATAAAATATTTCATTTAACACAAGGAAACTTTGCATTTATTCCAAAAGGAATCCTGCATAAGACCGATTATGAAGATAATGCCAATAATGAAAGAATTCTATTGAATTTCAGCGATCTTACTTTTACCAATGAGCTACAGGAAATCAAAGAGGAACTATGTAATTGCCGCGTCATTTATGTGGAAGAAAGCCTGCTGCCTTATCTGGAAGGGTTGCTTAAGGATATTGAGACAGAATACAGACGAAAAGACCAATACCAGTCCATTATGATCAATTTGTATATTACTGAGCTTCTGGTGCAGCTCTGCCGATATAAGTATGATTATAAGCCGGCTCTGTCCGGCACAGATCAGACCCTTTATCTGATCTCAAAATACATCAGCACTCATTTTCAGGAACCACTTACCTTGAGAGAACTGAGTAAAGCGTTTGCCATGAGTGAGAGTCATTTGTCCAGAAAATTTAAGGCACACACTGGCATTGGGATCAACGAATATATTACCTATGTGCGGATTACCAAAGCGGAGAAACTGCTGCGGGAAACAACCTTGCCGATTACAGAGGTGGCAGTGCAATGCGGATATAACGACAGTAACTATTTTTCTACCGTTTTTAAGCGTATCAAGGGGATCACCCCCCAAAGGTATGGAAAGCAATATTTATCTAAAAAATTTTAAAAGAAAATGTATAAGATTTAGTACAAGCTTGAAATCTGTCAAAATAAGGAGTAGAATAGTATAAGAAATTTATTCCAGTAAAGATAAAGAGAGGGATTATCATGAAAAATTGTCAAAACAAATGGATCCGTGCGGCGATTCCCGCATTGTTGCTCCATTGCAGTATCGGTACTGTTTACTGCTGGTCCATTTTCAGCCAGGAGATCGCCGATTATATTGGTTTCTCCAAGGGTGCTACGGAATGGGCATTCAGCTTTGCTATCTTCTTCCTTGGTATGTCTGCAGCATTCCTTGGAAATATTGTGGAGAAGGATATTCACAAGTCTTCACTGATCGCTACAATCTGCTTCGCAGCAGGTATGGCAGGTACCGGTTTCTTTATTTACTATGGTGGTCAGCATCCTAAGAGTCTGGTTGCCCTGATCGGTATTTATGTATGCTATGGTTTCATCATGGGTATCGGACTTGGTACCGGCTATCTGTCCCCCGTTAAGACACTGATGCTCTGGTTCCAGGACAGAAAAGGTCTGGCTACCGGACTGGCTGTTGCAGGCTTCGGTGCAGCCAAAGCCATCGCAAGCCCTATCATGCAGGCACTGCTTGAGAATCTGGGTGAAGGCGGCATCTATAAGATGTTCTGGATCCTGGCTGTTGTATACTTCGTAATGATGTTCGTGGGACATCTGCTTCTGGCAAAACCTGCCGGCTGGCATGAGCCTCAGAAGAAGGAAAAAGGTCAGGGTATGATCGCTGTGATCAAATCCAAGCCTATCGGTACTTATATTGGTATCTGGTTGATGTTTTACCTGAACATTACCTGTGGTCTGGCTCTGATCTCTCAGGAAAAGATGATCGTGAAATGTATCGGTCTGGCAGGCGCAGTAGGTATTATTTCCACCTTATCCGCTATCTTTAACGCAGGCGGTCGTCTGGGCTTCTCTGCATGGGCAGATACCATGAAGGATAGAAATACAATTTATAAGCTGATCTTTATTCTGTCGATTGCTTTTACAGGTCTGGTTATTGTGACCGGCGGCATCAAGAATGGTAACGGTAATATTCTGTTGACGATTCTGGTACTGGCTTTGATCTTCTTTGTAAATGCAGGTTACGGCGGTGGTTTCTCTAACGTACCTACACTGCTTTCTGACCATTATGGAATGGGGAATATCAGTGCCATTCATGGATTGACATTGTCTGCCTGGGCTTTTGCAGGTCTGACAGGTAATCAGATGGCTTCCTGGATCGTGAATCATTTTGGCACACCTGTGGATGACGGACATGGGAATATGATTAATCCGGTAGGTTATCAGACAGTGCTTTATGTGACTTTGGTACTTTACATAGTGGCTATGTTGTGCAGCTTCTTGTTGATTCGCAAGAGTGATAAGAGCGAAGTGAAATAATTGATTTGAATATATGTGGTTAAAAATCCGGCGCAGATGGGCCGGATTTTGCTTTGTGTTGAATTATGTGAGCTCTGCTTCGCATTCGCTGAATGGGGGAGTAGCAAGTGACGTTCAGCGGCGCCCATTCGCGCACAGCTATGCTGTGCTAATCGCACCCTTCGGGGCGCTCCGCTGCTTCGCAGCTCATTTTTGCTCATATATGGGGCGCTCCCTCAGAGACGATATAGGGATAAAAATTCGTGCAAGCACGATTTTTATCCCTATATCGTCTCTGGCTGAACTGGTTAAATAAACTCCATCCTTTCAAAATATTTCATCAATATATCGGCACAGTTCTCAATGCCCAGGGCAGTGGTGTCCAGGATCATGTTATAGTTGTTTACATCTCCCCAGACTTTACCGGTGTGTTCGTGATAATAGTCAGAACGATGCCTGTCATTTCTCTCAAGCATTTCCTTTGCATCCTCGTAGGAAATTGATTCTTTCTCCATGATTCTATGAATCCGATCCTCCTTAGACGCGCTAATATATATATTAAATACATTGAACTGACCTTTTAGGATCTCCGATGCACATCTACCCAGAATAATACAGGGCTGCTCAGCCAACTTTTTGATCACTTCTGCTTCTCCGGCAAAGTTGTGACCTTCCAGCTCATGTTCAATATAGGCCTTATCATAAACGGGGATGTTAAGCTTCTCCGATAGCTCCTTTGCAATCAGACTTGCCCCTGTACCATACCTTCTGCTCATAGTAATAACCAATTTCATCTCAAAAACCTCCTTTGCAGTTAAGTTTTCGTTGTATGGTTATAGTATATACCACCGGAAGAAAATATGCAAGGCTCTATATACTTACATTTTTACCCATTTTTTTACGAGGTCCGTATTCATTCCTACTGCTTGAGCAATCTGGTCTATTGTCAGACCCATTTGGGCGAGATTTGGGGACATGAATATATTCTGCATATTACTTAAAACGTCAATTCCCCAACCTTGCCAAAATAATCCCCTCGATCATACGCCACCACATTCTCAGAAGTGACAATATAGAAATATTGTCCTGCATACACGCCTCTGTAATACCCGGATTGTGCAACATCCTGTGTCAGCAGGTTGTTGAACTTTCCATCTTTCCACTCAAAAAGTAGGTAGGTGTTGCTCTGCTTCCTGCCATATTCTGTGACCACAAAACCGATAAGGTTGGCTTGGGGTTCTGCCAACACTGTCTTGTACTGGTCAAGTGCCGGGCTGTAGTCTGCATTGGCGATGCAGATGCAGTCTGCAGTCTGTAAGTCTGCAGGATTGGACACATCAAACATGGACAGCTTGATTCCCTCTCTCAGACCGGTGTCCGGATCTGTCTCATAACCGATACCGAACATGGTGCCAGGCTCCCACATGTGTAGGTACTCTGAGTAACCTGTGATTTTCAGTTCTCCTAATATTTCCGGCTTTGATGGATCGGATAGGTCCGCCGCAAACAGCGGATCAATGTTGCGATAGGTTACAAAGTAAGCCATATCGCCCAGATATCTGGCTGCGTAGATGGTCTCACCGGGGGCAATGCCTTCCAACTTGCCTATTAATTTCAGTTCTTCATCCAAAATGTATAGGTTGGTACCCTCATTGGAATTGTCGCTGGCAGTCAGAATCCGCAGCATGTTCTGATACTCATTGATGGCAAAAGTATCCCGCACCCTTCCTTTTACACTGGAAGCACTGTCCGCATTAATCTCACCGTCTGTCAGGCTGAATTTAGCTATTTCTGTGGCAACTTCCTGATTCCAGTTCACATGATACAGGTAAACTGCTTCCGTGCTCACATACACATTTGCATCATTATTGACGATCATCACATTATCCATAATCTCCTGGGGCTGATCAGTGTCAATGGAGGAAATGATCAGGCTGTTGCCACCCTGCTGTGGAATGTAGATGCAATCGGATGCAATCATTTCTCCTCCTGCCAGCGGAATCCAATCATAGTTGCCACGGTCATAACCATAACAATCTTCAGCCAATAATTCCTTGGTAAACAAATATACTTTGTCTCCGACCTTGCGAGAGGTGTGATAGGTTCCATCCTGTCCTACTCGGCCCAAAAGTTCAGGCTTTGACGGATTTTCCAGGGAGTACGTATACATAGTCGTCATATTTTGAGTGACGGTATAATACTCTGAAGCTTCCGCCTTTCCCCTGCTTTTGGACTTCTCCAACGGAATCACCGCTCCGGTGGCGGCCTCCTGCTCTCCTGATTCTTTTTTGATTTCCCTAAGCTGGGTACTTTTTTCCCCGGCAATCACCAACAGCTTTCCATCATCCACATAAATTTCCCTGATGGAAAAAGAGGCTGTGTCCGACGGTATCTCCAAAACAGCGGCTTCCTTAGGTTTTCCTTTGCGGATATCCACGATATGCACCTGATTGTCCGTTACTACGTAGAGATATGCACCATCTGTCTTCACAATATCACTTTCATCCACCCCTTGGGTCTGCACATTGGTTCTGGAAAAACCTTCATCCATGTTCTCAGCAGACTCTTTTACGATGTTGGCTGATTGACTGATATTTCCAATGCCTGCAATATCCGTAAGCTCAAAAGCTTCGCCATCGTCAGCCTCTACTTCTAACTGTTCCATGGGTCTACCATCCATAGTGTAATCCACCATATAATTGTACTTCCAATAAAGAGAAGAATCTGCTACGATATCATACACTTCACCATAATTCTCTGCAACACGATAAAGATCACCTGCATTTTCTTTTGGCTGCATAATCTTTTTTGCCTTTTCAGCAACTGATGCTCCTACTGAATTCCCGGTGTCAGTCAATCCTCCTGCTACAATGTTCCCTTCTATTGCTTCGTTGTCTTCATCTATCACAGAGGCTATTTTTTTGTTTCCTCCTTCTGAGGAAGCCTGCATCATATCTGCGCCCTTACTCTTCACAGAATCTACAGACTGTTCCCCATTCTTTTGCACAAATTTACCCCCAATGTCCATGGTGCCACCAAAAAGGGTTAGTCCACACACTGTCAAAATCACAGCTGCAGTCACTGCGTAACCCATATAAAATTTTCTGCGACCTCTACTTTTCTTCAGCGCATCCACCGGCGCCGTTCCTGCTGCCTTTATCAAATCCTCGATTTTGTCCGGCTTCAACCCTTCCGGCACTTCCACATCCTCTGCGGACTGTCTGATCAAATCTCTCAACTGCCTGTCATTCATATGCACACCTCCCGGCTGTTTATCTTTTCCGCCATCTTCTTCAACGCTCTACTCTCCTTGGTCCGGACCGTATTAGCATTCATCTGAAGTATCTTCGCGATCTCTCTGCTGGTATAACCACCAAACACATGCATACTGATGATCAGGCGTTCCTCGTCAGAAAGCTCGCCAAATAATTTCCGGATGTACAGGATGTCTGTCATCTCCGGTGTTGAAGCAGCGATATATTCTGCCTCCTCCAGCTCTACATGTCTTCTGGTATATTCCCGCAGCCTGTTTTTACATTTATTAGACAAAATCCGAAACATCCATGCTCTGAAAGCATCGGCACTGCGCAGTTTCTCTATGGACGCATAAGCATCCGTCACCGCCTCACTGACTGCGTCCTCCGCGTCAGCTTCATTGCGCAGCGTATACAGCGCAAAACGATACAGATCCTTATAGATCGCCTCATATAAACCGGCAAATGCCCCTGCATCTCCTACCCTAGCTGCCTCTACCAATTCCAGATACTGATCCATTCTCTCACCTCTCCCTGCCTTACGGCAGTTATTGCCGGAATCCCGGCTTGCGCGCACTTTTGGGTGTTCATACTTATAGTGTAATATTTGGGGGAGTTTGTTTCAAGATGATTAGCAAAAATATTTTGTGATTGTGTAGCAAAAATATTTAGTGGTTGAATATTGAACTTTACGCCAAACAATGCTATAATGATGAACACTGCCACCGGGTAGGAAATGCAGCAGCATTCGTTTACACATCGTTAGGTCTTAGAAGATGTGTATGCGAATGTTTCTTTTTTTAGGAGGTCAAAAGTATGAGAATACTGCGAAATTATTTTTCAAAGCTTGAAATTACAATTTGGATTACATCGATCTTACTCATTATTGTTTCATTTTGTGTCTTTGACCGGGAGAATTACATGACCTTGTTAGCATCATTGATTGGTGTTACTTCTCTGATCCTCAATGCAAAAGGCAACCCATTGGGACAATTTTTAATGATTCTGTTCAGCTTACTTTACGGTGTCATATCATTTACATTTGCTTATTATGGCGAAATGATCACCTATCTGGGTATGACAATGCCCATGGCAATTATTGCACTGATCTCATGGCTTAGAAATCCGTACAAGGGCAATAAAGCAGAGGTCAAGGTAGGTACCATTGGCAAAAAAGAGATTAGCATCATGTTGCTCGCAACGGTTGTAGTTACGGTGGCGTTTTACTTTATTTTACAGTATTTTAACACAGCCAATATAATTCCGAGTACCGTATCGGTTATGACCAGCTTCCTTGCAGTGTACCTCACTTTCCGCAGAATACCTTATTTTGCATTAGCTTACGCCGCCAATGACGTGGTTTTGATCGTTTTGTGGATTTTGGCAAGTGTAGAAGATATTCGCTATATTTCAGTAATTGTATGTTTTATTGCGTTTCTTTTGAATGATATCTATGGATTTGTCAGTTGGAGGGAGATGAAAAAGAGGCAGATGCGGTGATTAGTGTTCCACTACTGCCTCCAGACTTTTGTCATTCGAATACTTCCATCATCATCCATCTTCCTATAAAAATAATGATCCGTATCTTTATATAATTCCCAACCGTCTCTTTCACAAAATCTCTTTAGTTCTTTCCATCTTGGCATTGAATACTCTCCCCTATCTTCTTCGGATCATCCATGATTAACGCTTTAAAAAAATATGGCTCATGGCATTTTCTATTAGGTGCGTGAGAATATAATTCATAATTCATATAATATTCTGCAAATTATTCCAAAATACTGGCAGCCAAGGCCAGGCGTGCTTCTACTTCTGTCTACACATTTTTATACACAGTCACTCAACAATAAAAGCCTCGAATTTTACATTCAAGACTTTATCATAATATCACATATTCTTCAAAACTTCTCTCACAATACTCTCCACTTGACTACTGCTGAATCCTTTACTGCCTATACTATTGCCGTCACTCTCTTTGCCATCCTGCCCTTTCTGCTCCCACACATAATCCGCATATCTTGCCGAAATATAAAGAAAATCCGACAATCGGTTCACATACTGAAGTGCATTTTTATCTGCCCCGTACCGCAGTGAAACTTTCCGAAAGCATCTCTCAGCTCTTCTGGCCACAGCCCTTGCCACATCAAGCCGTGCCGAAGCCTCGCATCCTCCGTAGAGGACAAACTTCATTTCTCTTTTAAAGGAGCCTTCTATCCTATCAATTTCCTTCTCCAGAAAAGCGATCTGCTCTTCTTTCACTCTATATTTCTGATCACGAGGGTCCGCGATGCCGGCCATGACACCGATCAATTCACTTTGAATCTTAGAAAGTGTCTCTTTGACAGCATCCTCTGCCACCACCTTAGCAAGCCCCATATGGCTGCTCAGCTCGTCGATGGTGCCCAAAAGCTCTATTCTATCATCTGACTTTGAGACCCGGACACCATTCATGAGAGAAGTGGTTCCGCCATCTCCTGTTTTGGTATAAATTTTCATGGAAAACTCCTTTTCTCCCGACGCTACACGCCCTTAAACGGCTGCTTCTTAATGGCCCGGGCGCTATTCGCACCCAATCGTCTGCTCTCTTCCCCGGAAGGATGGGCATAATACTGGATATTCTGTCCCTGCTTCAAGCCTCGGATCAGGAATGCGGCGCTGTCGCCCTTTATCCCCACTCCGGATCCCAGCATGGAATCATTGGCTGCGGACCAGGCAAGCGCGTTCAGATCCCGGCCAACCTGCTCCGTCACCTCATAAAATACACCTTCCTCCTCGATTCCGGAGCATATTTCACGAAGCACCGTCTGGTTAGGACGATCTGTATATATGTATATCGAAGGTCTTTTTACAATCATTTTATTCTCCTGTGGTCCGACTCATTCGAACACTCTGCATAAAACAAAGGGTATTGCAAGCCTTGCAGACACCGCCTTAATCCCCGATGGCTGACAGTACCAACCCGGTAGCCACCGCGTTTCTGGGTCCTTCGCTGCCGCGGATATTGCCCCGTCCGCAGACGATCATATATTTTGCAAACTCTTCCATGAGCATCTCCGGAATCTCAAAATCCTCTGCAGAGCCGCCCACCAATACCACATTGGGTATCTTCTTCAGATTATGATCCGGTGCCACTGCTTTCAGGGCTCTAATGGCATTGGTCACAAACACTTTCTGCTTTGCTTCTCTTCTCACCTGAACGATCTTTTCCATAGGAATGTCTTCTTCAATACGAATCAATCCGCTTTCCGAAAGCATTACCACTCTTCCGTAGAATCTTGGATCAATGGAATCTTCTACAAAATTAATCTGACCATTCTCCATGCGCATGTGGAACAAGCTCTCCACCTTGGCAAGAGGGTATTTCTTGATCTGCTCAGCCACATGTCTGTCAGACAGTCCCAGTTCAATCTGGATCAGCATGGAAACCAACTCACCGGCACCTGCCTGATGAATGATTTTTACCTGACCATTCTCATTTACCAAAGCAGCATCTGTAGAACCGCCTCCCATATCCAACATAGCCAGAGGCAATTTTACTCCGGGAGTGGTCAAGGCTCCCAGACTTGCCATGACTGCTTCTACACCGGCCACCACCACTTCAATGCCCAGCTCTGCCTTCAATCTCTCTGCAATTCTCTGCATGGGAAGCTGTTGGGTTCTGACCATTGCAGCCACACCCACTGCCTTCTCCAGACAGGTCTCTCCGGCCAAAGCTCCCGATATCAGTACCGGCGCCATAGTATCCACCGCCAGAATATCTGTAATATGTACCTCTTCTGTGGTACCATTCAGCTCTTTCATGGTGCTTCTGATCTTGGCAAACATATTGCCGATATTAGTATCAGGCTGACCCATCACATCTGTGATAGCACCCGCAAGTCGGATCGT
>JAZQGM010000156.1:0-17363 GCA_045540075.1 Acetatifactor sp.
CATCGTCACTGTTAAAACAGCTCAATCTCTCTCCGGCTGCCCTGATTGCCGCTTCGTCCTGGTCGATACCGATGAACCTCCCTTTTGTCAGCCGCTTACAGACCTCGAAGGCATGTCCACCGCCACCCAGCGTACCGTCTACATAAGTACCCGCAGGCTTGATATGTAATTGTTCTATCGTCTCTTCCAGCATTACGGAATAATGCTTAAATTCCATAATCTATATCCTCTCTGAATTCACCTGATATCCTGCCTGTTCTGCAGCCTGTTAAATCGTCAGCCCCAGGCTCTCCATAGATGCGCCGATGGCATCCATATCGTCATCCACGTTATTCTCTTCCCATTTGTCCTTATTCCAGATTTCGATCCGGCTGCCTACTCCCACAAGCACTACATCCTTGTCAAGCTCTGCAAATTCTCTTAAATGCGCCGGCAGCAAAATTCTCCCCTGCTTGTCCACCTCCACAGGTGCTGCGCCTGCCAGGAAGAAACGGGCAAATTTTCTGGCATCTTTATTGGTAATCGGCAGTGAAGTCAGCTTCTGTTCAAACACTTTCCAGTCATCATTGGCGTACACAAATAAGCAGCCATCCATTCCCTTCGTCACCACAAATTCATCTCCCAGGATCTCCCGGAACTTCGAAGGAATAATCAACCTGCCTTTTGTATCGACCGTATGATTGTACTGACTCATAAACACTGCAATCACCGCCTTACATAACTTGCGTAATCTAAAACCTCATCGTTGGTATCAAGTGGGCTGCCACAGCCGGTGAGAAACCTTCTTCTCTTGGGTTAGGCTCTCATTGGCAGTCCGGAAAATTCACCACAACAGGCTTTCTTTCCCACCACTTCAAACCACTTCCCACCACTTTTCACCACTTTTATCTTATTTTAATACATTCTTAAGAATTTTGCAAGTAGAAATGTAAAGTTTTTGCTGACATTTTATAACAGTTTTTTGCTGTTTTTTTGCAACACAAAATATGGCGGTGCTTTCGCACCGCCATACAATATCTAGTGTTTCTTTATTCTTTTATCTCTTCTGCCACTTCCACAGAATCTGCTTCCTGTACAACCTCTGTTGTCATGGTCTCTTTATTCTCAGCCTTCGGCAGATACTCTCCTCTGTCCAGATGTAAAACCTGTGCCTTGCCCTTCTTCAGAAGTCCGCGCACTGCCACATCAGCCACCACTGCAAAAATCACCAACCCCAGCGATAACATCTGCGAAACCGCCACATCTGTCCCGGGAATGAGAAGCTGATCCGTCCTCAGTCCTTCGATTACAAACCTTCCCAGTCCATAACCGCCCAGATACATAAGACAAACTTCTCCATGGAACTTCTTGCGCTTTCCACAAAGCATTACTAAGCTAAAAATCAAAAGATTCCACAAAGACTCATACAAAAAGGTAGGATGGACCTGAATATAGTTGGTACCTTCCACAATATGCGCTGCAATATTCTCTGAGATATCCCCTGATCTGACTGCATCGATGGGCAACCGCATGGCAAGCAGACTATCCGTGTATTCACCGAAAGCCTCTCTGTTCATAAAATTGCCCCAACGACCGATCACCTGCCCCAGGATCAATCCCGGCACTGCCGTATCTCCGATCTGAAAAGCGTTGAGCTTTTTGATCTTACAATAAATGAACAATGTAACAAAAGCGCCGATCACACCGCCATAAATAGCCATACCACCATTTCTGGTGTTCAAGATACTCAGCAGATCATCTTTATAACTGTCCCACTCAAATGCCACATAATACAACCTCGCCCCTATAATAGAGAAAATAATTGCATATATGGCAAAATCCCAGTACACTTCCACATCCTGTCGGGTCTTCTTGGCATTGTGAACCGCCGTCAGAAGTCCTGTCAGCACACCAATACCGATGATCACACCGTAAAAAGCAATCTCAAAACCAAACACCGAAAAATTCTTCGGAATATTCTCCAGATAAATTCCCAGATGCGGAAATGCAATATCCTTAACATTCATTATTTCTTGCATACAAACCTCTTTATACATTAAACCTAAACAGAATCACATCGCCGTCCTGCACCACGTATTCCTTACCTTCCATGCGCACCATGCCCTTTTCTCTGGCTGCTGGCAAGGAACCCTGATTCAGAAGATCCTGATAATTCACTACCTCAGCCTTGATAAATCCTCTCTCAAAATCAGAATGAATCTTACCTGCTGCCTGCGGCGCCTTCGTACCTACTTTAATGGTCCATGCTCTGGTCTCATCTTCACCGGAAGTCAGGTAACTGATCAATCCCAGCAGATGATAACTGGCCTTGATCAGCTTCTCAAGACCGGACTCCGCCAATCCCAGATCCTCCAGGAACATGGCCTTCTCATCGTCATCCAACTCCGCGATCTCCTGCTCGATCTGGGCGCAGATCACAAACACTTCGCTGTCCTCTCCTGCTGCAAACTCCCTGACAGCAGCCACCCCTGCATTGCCTACACCATCATCAGCCAGATCAGCCTCTGCCACATTGGCAGCATAGATCACCGGCTTGTAAGTAAGCAGGTTATAAGACTTAATCAGTTCCAGTTCATCCTCATCTTCCACACTGAGACTCTTAGCCATCTTCCCGCTTTCCAGATGTTCCTTGATACGCTCCAAAAGTGCAAGCTCCTTGCCGGCAGTCTTGTCCATTCTGGCGGTCTTTGCCACCTTGGCAATCCTTCTTTCCAGGATCTCCAGATCCGAGAAGATCAACTCCAGATTGATGGTCTCAATATCTCTCAAAGGATTCACACTGCCATCTACGTGAATGACATTAGAATCCTCAAAACAACGAACTACGTGAACGATGGCATCTACTTCACGGATGTTGCCCAGGAACTGATTGCCCAAGCCCTCTCCCTTAGATGCACCCTTTACCAAACCTGCAATGTCCACAAACTCAATCACCGCCGGAGTCACTTTCTTGGACTGATACATATCTCCCAAAAGAGTCAGCCTCTCATCAGGCACCGGCACGATACCGATATTGGGGTCTATGGTACAGAAAGGGTAATTGGCAGACTCTGCACCTGCCTTGGTCAGCGAATTGAAAAGTGTGCTTTTTCCTACGTTTGGTAATCCCAAAATTCCGAGCTTCATATATACCTATATCTCCTTATTTTTCCTTGGTCTCTATTTTTTACTATTGTTGTGAACAAACTGTTTATAGTTACAACTAAAAAAGAGCCTGATACAACTCATTAAGTGTACCACATATAGGCTCTTTTTTCAATATTTCCCAGGCTTTTTTCTGGCGCTTTTTTCTGACGTTTTTTCTGGCGCTTTTTTCGCCACTTTTTTATTCGCCACTTTTAAATCAGAGCTATCTTCATTCTCTAAATCAATCCATCCAACGCCTCTTTTTCTTGTACACAATATTATTCGTTCCACCTTCCGAAACAACATATCCTGTATCTACCAGCATATTAAGATAACGCCATGTAGTCGTTTCAGACCTTCTACAAATTAGCTTGGCTTCCGCCGGAGTGATACTACCACGCTCGTCAATCACTTCTGCTATAGAAACCACCTTTTTGTAATCACCTTCTTTCAAAACTTCTTTCATTTTCTTGAATTAAGTTTGTATCTTTGCTCAAACTTCGCTCATTCGTCTCCTTCAAAAATCCTTCATGTATGAAAAATCTGCTGATAAAATAACTTCTCGCTTCATCTGTTTCAAATTCCGGTTTAGGTGAACCATTATGCTCCAGTGCATCCAGAATCTTCTTAAAGCCTGTATTTCTGCCTTCTGTCAAATGTAGCTCTTTCAAAAAATCACCAATTCTACGATTTCTGTATCGACGGTTCGACACTCTATAGGACTTTAAGCCTTCAATGGTTACTGAACGGTCCGGCCCCGGAAAGCTTACGATCTCGATTCTGTCGTTTTCTACACGCACCTCAATCGGCTCACGCTCATCATATGCACGATGATAAACGGCATTTATCGCATTGATTAGTTGTGTGGTTTCCTGCTATAAGTACGGAAGATGAATCAAAAGCATATCCCAGACTTTTTTGTGAAGATTTCTAAAACTACCAATAACCAAACTACTCCAAAAACATATCATATAATAATCAATTTTTCCGGAAGGATATCATGTATCACAATTATTTCAACACACGAATGAATCCAACCCCCACCCCATATGTAACAAACGTCCCCCAAAAAACCGTCCAAAACTCTAATTTCCGCACCACGCTTTGGACCGGCCGTTATGCACAAATGACGCTTATGTGTATTCCGGTATGTTCAGATATCGGTCTGGAGATTCACGAGGATACAGATCAGATTATACGAATCGAACAGGGAATGGCTGTAGTGAAAATGGGTATGTGCAAAAATCAGCTGGACTTTGTACAGAATGTTTGCAACCAAGATACGATTTTTATTCCTGCCGGAACATGGCACAATGTGATCAACACAGGTAACATCCCCCTAAAAGTGTCTGTTATCTATGCCCCGCCTCATCATCCGGCAGGAACGATCCATATAACCAAAGAAGACGCAAAGATGTATTAGAAAATTTTCACTTAAAACAGACAGCCAATCCAAGCGCGAAGGTCAACTTCACTTTGGATTGGCTGGGAAATTTAATTTATTCTGGGATAGTATCCCGTAGGTGTGCCTGATATTCCAAAACCAGTTCCTCCACCAAATATTTATCGCTTCTGCAATGCATATCTGCGCACGCCTCACCAACAAGCCGATATACGAAAGAGTGACAAAAAAATCCAGCGCCATATCTAATAACTATTAATATTTCTTACGCCCCTTCAACTCCTCATACAACAAGCAATAATTATTATACCTAAGCCTGTTTACCTCTCCCTCTTCCAACGCCTGTTTCACACCACAGTCCGGTTCGCTGATATGGGAGCATCCGCCAAAGCGACAATATGCCTCATGGCGGGCAAACTCCGGATAATAGGAAGCCAATTCTTCCTTCTCTATATCAAAAAGTCCAAGGGAGCTAAAGCCCGGGGTATCCAGAATATAACTATCCAACTCATCTTTACCCATGTTGACCGGGATCAGTTCAGAATGCCTCGTAGTATGCTTGCCACGCTCAATCTTTTGGCTGATGGCTCCTGTTTCCATAATGATGCCTGACTGCAGCGCATTGATCAAAGAGGATTTACCTACGCCAGAGGGGCCTGCCACTGTGGTAGTCTTTCCTGCCAGTAAGGCTCTCAGCCGATCCACTCCTGTTCCTTCCTGTGCACTGACTGTCAAGACCTGATAACCACAGGCTTCATAAATCTGTTTGTATGCATCTGCAGCACCTTCATCGTCCAGATCCAGCTTATTAAAGCAAATGATACAGGGTATCTTCTGCTGTTCCATCATGATCAGAAAGCGGTCCAACAGGTTAAAATTAGGCTGTGGCTTGGTAATGGCAAAGATCACTACTGCCTGGTCTACATTGGCCACTGCAGGCCGGATCAGTTCGCTGCGCCTTGGCAGGATCTTAATAATATTGCCTTTTTTCAAAGATTCATCCAACACCTCCAGCTCCACATCGTCACCCACCAGAGGTTTTACATTGTCTTTCCGAAAAATACCTTTTGCCTTACATTCGTAGATGCCGGCACCATGGCAGGCGTCCACTGTATGGTAGGCGTCCATTACATGGCCATCGTCCACTGCGTGGACGTAGTAAAATCCGGCGATTCCTTTGATAATTTTCCCCCGCATATACTTATTCCTTCGTAAACTGCAATTTTCTGGTAAAGCTCTTTTGCTGTTCCACGCCATCTACTGTCACGGTATAATTGAATGTGACTGTAGCACCGGAGCTGGGGACACCATAGAAATTCACAAGTTGCGGGAAAGAGGTAACTGTGGTATTGTAAATCTCCTGTCCTGCTTCCGTGGTGATCACAAGATTCACACTCATGCCGGAAGAATAATCAGGTGCCTCCTGCATAGTAGGTGCAGTAATATTGCCATTGTAACGATAGTGTGCCGGTCCTAAACTGACATGAATCTCCATCAGTGTACCGGGAGCCACATAGGAACCCTGGGAATAGCTCTGATAACAAACCAGTCCTTCCGGAATCTGAGAATGATTTACACTGGACACACTTCTGATCTGCAATCCTGCATCTGTTAATGCCTTTGTTGCCGAACTTTCATCCATACCGATGACCTTAGGCACCATCACGCTATTGCTGGTAGAGCCAAGGCTGACAACTACTCTAACGATGCTACCTTCCTCCACATTGGTCTCTGCCACCGGACTTTGGGAAATGACCATGCCTGCTGCCACACTGTTTGAGAAACTTTCTTCCCATTCCACCACAAGTCCCTGATTTTCAAGGGTAGTCTTGGCATCTTCTCTGGTCTTTCCTCTGGTATCTGCCACCAGTACGCCAGGAGCACCTGAGCTTATAAGCAGTTTCACCACAGTGCCTTCCGGCACCATCTCACCGGCTTCCAATTCAGCCTCTATGACAATATTCTCAGCATATTCGTCACTTTCCTCATACTCTAATTCAGGGTTCAACTTTCTGTTAGCCATGACTGTCATGGCGTCATTAATATTCCAGCCGATAATATTTGGCATTTCTGCCATTTTTTCTTCCGGAACACTGCTTTCCTTATCGTTTCCATTTGTATTTTCCTCTTCAGATGACTCCTCTGTCCTGATAATAGGGTCATATGGATTTTTACTATCATCATTGCCAAACACATCAAATACCCGAAGCAACAGGAAAATCACGATACCGCAGATGATCAGTCCCGCCAACACTGCAAGCACCGTAGTGACACGCTCCATTTTGGGATCATAATCATACTCATCGCCATCATCTTCTATATCATCTTCATCATATTCTTCGTCTGCATACAACTCAGCCGCATCCCGGCGAAGTCGCATGCGCTCTTTTTCTCTTTCTACTTGTGATTCTCTGTAACCACTTGTTTTCTTGATACGAGCCACTTCCTGTTCTGTAATTGCTCTGGTATTCTGATCCATATTGGGAATATTTTGTACCACAAAATCTGCCTCCGGATGCATAAGAGAATGCTTTAAATCAGCCAGCAACTCTCTCATGCTCTGATATCTCCTATCCGGGGATTTCTGGCAGCATTTCAATACAATCGCTTCCACACTGGTGGGTACTTCCGGCACAAATTCCTGGAGTGAAGGCATCTCTTCCTGAATATGCTTAATAGCAATCGCCACAGTGGTTTCCCCATTAAAGGGGACTCTGCCGGTCAACATCTCAAACAGTGTAATGCCTAAGGAATATATGTCACTCTTTTCATCACTATAGCCGCCTCTAGCCTGCTCCGGTGAAGTATAATGCACAGATCCCATCACATTGGAGGTAATGGTGTTACTGGTGGCTGCTTTGGCGATTCCGAAGTCAGTCACTTTCACCTTACCTTCTCTGGAAATAATGATATTCTGAGGCTTAATATCCCTATGGATAATATGATTGTTGTGAGCAGCTTCAATTCCCATACTTACCTGAATAGCAATGCTCACAGCCTCTTTATAAGATAATCTGGCTTTTTTCTCAATATATCTCTTCAGGGTAATTCCCTCTACCAGTTCCATGACAATATAATGAATCCCGTTTTCCTCTCCCACATCATACACGTTCACAATATTGGGATGCATGAGTCCTGCTGCAGCCTGGGCCTCGATCCGGAATTTGGACACAAAATTGGCATTCTCACTGAATTCCTGCTTCAAAACTTTCACAGCTACAAGGCGATTCAACTTATGACATTTTGCTTTATATACATCGGACATACCACCGGTTCCGATTTTTTCCAATATCTCATAACGGTCGCCTACTATCATTCCTATCTTTATCATACCTACTTCTCCATTCAAACAATGAAAATCTCAAGTTACGGCTCAATCAGTATTACCGCTATGTTGTCTTTTCCGCCGTTATCGTTAGCTGCCTTTACCAATGCTTCTGCTGCCATACGGATATCCTTCTGTCCATGTACGATCTCAAAGATTTCCTTATCCTCCAGCATATTCGTCAGACCATCGGAGCACATCAGTATGATGTCTCCCTTAGTCAGATCCACAGTAAAAAAATCTACCTCCACCGTTCTGCCGGCTCCGATAGCTCTGGTGATAATATTTTTCTCCGGGTGATTTCTGGCGGCTTCTCTCTCAAGACCGCCCATTCTCACCATTTCTTCCACAAGAGAATGATCTAACGTGACTTGTCTGATTTCTTCTCTGATAATGTAAAGCCTGCTGTCACCTACATTGGCCACTTCCAGCACATTATCGATGCAGGACGCCACTACTACCGTAGTGCCCATTCCTTGTAGCGCAATATCCTCATTGGCCTTCTGCCTGATCTTGTCATTGGCAGTTTCAATTGCCTGCCTTATGGTTTTCACAGAAAGTTCCTCTTCAGAACGCCCAATCTCTTCCACTATGGTCTCAACTGTATATTTGGAAGCGTAATCCCCTGCATTATGTCCGCCCATACCATCCGCCACAATGAAAAGATTCGGCAGCTTACCCACTGCCTGTTCAGAAGCGAATACAAAATCCTGATTTAGTTTCCTCTTTCTGCCAATATCTGTAATGGCAAACGCATTCAGCACGTTTCTTCCCTCCTATTCTGCATACCCTTCCGAAGCTGTCATATGGCGACGCCGCAGTTGCCCGCAGGCACCGTCTATGTCTCTCCCCATTTCTCTTCTAATAGTAACATTAATTTTATTTTTTTCAAGCTTATTTTTAAAACGCAGGATGCTTTCTTTGTCTGATTGTACATAATCCCGCTCCTTAATGGGATTCACCGGGATCAGATTCACATGACAACACAAAGACCTGGCAAGTTCGATCAGTTCTTTAGCATCCTCGTCACGGTCATTGACACCGCCCACCAGACTGTATTCAAAGGTGATGCGCCTGCCTGTCTGTTCAAAATAATAGGCGCAGGCTTCCATCAGCTCCTTTATGGAGTAACGGTTGGCAATGGGCATGAGCCTGCGGCGCTTTTCATCCGTGGTGGCATGTAGGGAAAGCGCCAATGTGATCTGTAGTTTTTCATCTGCCAGTTCCTTCATCTTGGGTACCAGACCACAGGTGGACAGGGTAATATTGCGCTGGCTGATATGCAGACCGTTTTCATCTGTAAGGAGCTTTAGAAAACGAAGCACATTCTCATAATTGTCCAATGGTTCACCGGTTCCCATCACCACCACATTAGACACTCGCTCCCCGGTCAGGCGTGTAATAGTATAAATCTGATCCAACATCTCTGCCGGTGTCAGATTGCGTTCCAATCCATCCAGGGTGGAGGCGCAAAAGCTACAACCCATACGGCAGCCTACCTGTGAGGAGATACAGACACTGTTACCGTGCTGGTATTTCATCCACACACTCTCTACCACATTACCATCTGCAAGGCCGAAGAGAAATTTCTTCGTACCGTCAATCTTGGATTCCTGTACTCTCACTGGAGTAAGCGCAGTATACTCACACCATTCCTTACACTCTGCTCTGAAATCCTTGGACAGATTGGTCATCTCATCCAAGTTCCTGGCAAGCTTCACATGCATCCACTCATACATTTGCTTTGCCCGAAAAGCTTTCTCTCCCTTTTCTTTCAGAACTGCTGTCAGTTCTTCCAGTGTCAGGGACTTGATATCTATTTTCACATTCATGTTTTCATCCATCTCACTTTTTATGTGCCCTTAGACTTTTCTCACATCACAGCCTTTGTTGCGTCGAAGCCTCGCATAAAAGAAGCCGTCGCAGTCATCCTCTCCCGGAAAGAGCTGCCTGCTCTCCTCCATGACAAAGGGAAAGTTTTCACAGATCCACCGGCACATTTCTTCATTCTCTTCCCTGCGTACCGTGCAGGTACTGTAAAGCAATGTCCCCTCCGGCTTTACATACTGCCAGCTGGCTGACACGATGGCCTTCTGAAGCTTGGTAATTTCACTAAGGCTCTCCGGGGTCACATGATATTTGATATCCCGCTTCTTGCCCATGACGCCAAGGCCTGAACAGGGCACATCCATAAGTACCACATCTGCCTTAGAAAGCAGATCTTCATCTGTCACAGTAGCGTCCCACTGCATGACAGTCAGATTATTCGCCTGCATCCTCTCTGCATTCTCTTCTATCAGGGAAAGCTTATCAAAGCTCACATCCCTGGAAAGCACTTCTTTCGCCTTCTCAGCTGCCAGCAGGCTTTTTCCTCCGGGTGCCGCGCAGATATCCAGCACAAAGTCTGTGGACTTTATCCCGGCAGCTTCTACTGCCAGCATGGAGCTGACATCCTGAACGGTAAAGGCACCTTCCTCATACCCCGGCAAAGAAGCGATTCCTTCCACCTTTTCAAGAAGGTATGCATACTCCAGATAGGAAGAAGGGGTCACCTTGACACCAAGTGCTTCCATCTGTGCAATATACTCCAGACGAGCGGTTTTGTCAAGTCTTGTCTGAAAACGGATGCTGACAGGATGTACTTTTTCAAGGCCGGAAAGCATCTTTTCGGTACATTCCAAACCATATTCTTTGATCCATAGCTCTACCAACCACTGAGGCATAGAGTACGTGATCATAAGCCATTCTGTCAGATTTCCTTCTTTGTCAGGCCATTTGATCTGTTCCTTTCCTCGTAAAAGGCTACGAAGAACGCCGTTTACAAATCCCTTCAGATTCTGAAATTTTCTTTTTACAACAAGCTTCACCGCTTCATTGCAGACCGCACTGTCCGGCACACTGTCCATATATAGAATCTGATAAGCGCTCATCCGCATAAGACAGCGGATCAGCGGTTTCATCTTACGCACAGGTACGCTGGAAAACTGGTCTATCACATAGTCAAGCTGTATCTTCTTTTCGATGGTTCCTTCTGTCAGACGCTTCATGAAAGCTTTTTCTCTGACATCCAGATAATCGTATTTATCCAGCACTGCTTTTATTAATTTATGAGAATATTCCTCACCGCGTTCTATGGCAAGCAGCATATCCAGCACAATCTCTCTGGTATTTTCTGCCATTTATTTATCCTTCCTTTCGGTCAATCATTTCTTCTGCGGTTGCCGCCGAATAATAGTACCAGACGCAGCAACTGTAATGCCGAGGCCGCCGCGGCTGCCACATAAGTCAGCGCTGCTGCCCGTAATACTTTCCTACACCCCTCATTCTCCTGGGAGGTCAACAGACCATACTGTTCCACTTTCGCCACTGCTCTTCTAGAGGCATTGAATTCCACCGGAAGGGTGATCAGCTGAAATAAAACAGCCAGAGCAAAGGCCCAGATACCGATCTGGATCAAGGTCTGATTCCAACTGAGAAGTACCCCCACTAAGATCAGAGGCATTCCCAGATTGCTGGCGATATTTACCACCGGCACCAGAGTGGATCTTAACTGCAAAGGCGCATAGCCTTTGGCATGCTGCAGGGCATGGCCGCATTCATGGGCCGCCACTCCCACACTGGTCACAGAAGCGGAATTATAATTTTGATAAGACAACCTGACTGTCTTCGTCCTGGGATCGTAATGATCCCCTTTGCCATCTCTTAAGCACTCTACCTGCACATCATACAGACCTTCCTGGTTCAGGATTCTTCTGGCTGCATCTGCGCCGGAAAGTCCACTCATATTTCGCACCTTACTATATTTTGCCATGGCACTGTTCACCAAGGCACTTGCCCCTAAGGAAAGGAACAATCCAAGAATCACCAACAGATATGTGGGATCCCAAAACAATCCATATCCGTAAAAACCCGGAAAAAACAACATCTTTTTTACCTCCATCACACTTTCGAAGGGCAAAAAGCACAGTTTGTCACCTTATGTCGCTCAGCCTGTTGCTTAGGCTTAGCCTGCCGGCTGCTTAGTCTCCCAGCCGCTCCCCCGGCTGCATGCGCACACCCAACAGGAAATCATGGGCACTCATCCGCTTCTTGCCTTCCAACTGCATACTATACACCTTAAGTATGCCCTTTCCTGTGGCGATTACCACAGAATCTTTCAAAACCTGCAAAATTTTGCCGCAATCTTCCGGACCATTCTCTGTGTCAGCTTCCTCTGCTACAGCCTCCCAGATTTTCAACTGTTTTCCGTGATATGTGGTAAATGCGCTGGGCCATGGATTCATGCCTCTTACCTTAAGTTCGATGGAATAAGCATCTTTGGTAAAATCAATACAGCCCATTTCCTTGGTGATGAGCGATGCATAACAGCTGAGCGCATCATCCTGAGGCTCCGGAATCAGACTGCCTTCCTCCAATAAAGGCAGTACCTCTACGATTGCCTCTCCCCCTAAATCCATCAGTTTATCATGAAGTGTCTCAAAAGTATCTTTTCTATCAATATCAATTTCTTTTTTATATAACATATCACCGGTATCCAGACCTGCATTCATCTGCATGATGGTGACGCCGGTCTTCTCTTCCCCATTCAATATCACGTTCTGAATAGGAGAAGCCCCTCTATATCTGGGAAGCAATGAAGCGTGGATGTTCAGGCAGCCATAGGGCGGCATATCAAGGATCTCCTGAGATAAGATCTGCCCAAATGCAGCCACGATAAAAATATCTGCCGGGTATTGCCTTAACTCCTCTATGGCCTCCGGTGTCTTGATCTTCTTAGGCTGAAATACCGGGATACGATGATCCAGAGCACACTGTTTCACCGGGGAATACACCAATTGTCCACTTCTTCCTTTTGCTTTATCCGGCTGTGTCACCACTGCTGTGATCTCATGTCCTGCATCAATCAGCGCCTTCAATGCCCCCACTGCAAAGTCAGGGGTTCCCATAAATACTATCTTCATGCTTATACCTCATCTTCGTCTTCATCTTCATAAACTACATCCTGCAGTTCACCTTCTACCTTCTCCACATAAAGATGCCCATCCAGATGGTCCAGCTCATGGCAGATTGCTCTTGCAAGAAGCTCTGTCCCCTCCAGCTCAATAGGCTTCATATTCACATCAAGAGCCACAGCCTTCACATAATTAGGTCTTGTAACCATACCGGATTTACCGGGTACGCTTAAACAGCCTTCCTGCCCGGTCTGTTCTCCGCTGCTCTCAACGATTCGGGGATTGATCAGAATATAGGGATCTTCACCGGTCACATCGATGACCACGATCCTTTTAAGGATACCCACCTGGGGTGCCGCCAAGCCCACACCGTTGGCTTCATACATAGTCTCCAGCATATCCTCGATCAGCTCCCTGATCCTGGGTGTCACCTCCGTCACTTCTTTACATCTCTTATTTAAAACTTCATCTCCCATTTCACGTATATTACGAATTGCCATTTTTCTCTTCCTCTCTCATAGGTTTAGGTCAGAAAGTATTTATCGGATCAAAATCAAACTGCACACTTTCTTTCCCCTGATATTCTTTCAATGCTTCTTCCAAAGCATCCTTCACTTCAATCAGTTTACCATATTTTTCATATTTAATATAGATAATAAATCTAAAAATATCATTAATTCTTCCTATAGATGCCGGTGCAGGGCCCAAAATCATCATTCTTTTGTCCGGTTTTTGTGTCTCATCCACAAATTTGCCTGCAAGAAATGAAAGCCGCCTAGCCAATTCTTTGACCTTTTCCTGCTCAGATCCATAGATCTGCACCGCCAACATATGAGACACCGGAGGATATCCCAGCATCTCTCTGTACAAAATCTCCTCCTGATAGAGTCCTTCATAATCCTGATTAGCCGCGTGGACAATTGCGTAGTGCTCCGGTTGGTACGTCTGAATGACCACTTCACCGGTCCGCTCTCCTCGCCCGGCTCTGCCTGCCGCCTGGGTCAGCAGCTGGAAGGTCCGCTCTCCTGCCCGGTAATCATTAACACCCAAAGACAAATCCGCTGCCAAAATCCCCACCAAGGTTACATTGGGGAAATCATGGCCCTTTACGATCATCTGCGTGCCGATCAAAATATCAGCTTCCCCATTGGCAAAAGAGGAAAGAATCTTCTCATAACTGTCTTTTGTCCTGGTGGTGTCGGCATCCATGCGAAGGATTATTGCACCCGGAAACATCTCTTTCAATTTATCCTCTATCTGCTGGGTTCCGGCACGGAAGCCCAGAATATACTTGGATCCACACTTAGGACACAGGCTCACCTTAGGCTGGGCATAGCCACAGTAATGGCACACCAACTGCCCGTCCTTATGCTCTGAAAGCGACACATCACAGTGAGGACATTTCATAACATGTCCACAGGAACGACAGGAGATAAAGCCCGCATAGCCTCTTCTATTTAGAAAAAGCATACTCTGCTCTCCTCTCGAAAGCCTGTCCGCCAGAAGCTCCTGGAGCTTTACACTGAAAATAGACCGGTTTCCCGCCTTCAGTTCCTCCCTTAGATCCACCGTATGCACCTTAGCCAACTGTCCCCCTGTCAGCCTCTCTTTCAAAGTAAAAAGCTTATATTCCCCTTGAACTGCCCTATAATAAGCCTCCAGGGACGGTGTAGCAGAACCTAATACCAGACTGGCTCCATGCATACGAGCAATCTCCCGGGCCGTCTCTCTGGCATGATATTTGGGCGTACTTTCACTTTTATAACTGGCCTCATGCTCCTCATCTATGATAATGATACCAATATTGGGAAAAGGCGTAAATAAAGCCGATCTGGGACCTATGATCACATCAATCTCCCCATTTTTCGCCCGCTCACACTGGTCATATTTCTCTCCCGGAGAAAGGGTAGAATTCATCACACTCACCCTGTCTCCAAAACGTCTGTAAAACCTAAGCAGCGTCTGGTAAGTCAATGCGATCTCAGGGATCAGCACGATGGCCTGTCTGCCTCTTAAAACCATCTGCTCCACCAGTTCCATATACACTTCCGTCTTACCACTTCCTGTAATGCCATGGATCAGATAAGTGCCGGGATGCCCGCTGTCATGATCGCTTAAGACTTCCTTTACGATTCTTAGCTGACTGTCACTGAGTTCCATGCTCTTTCCTTGCTGCTCCTTTATTTTCACCGGATTACGATAGGAACTGTCAGTCACCACCCGAATCAGCCCACTTTGAACCAGACCATTAATACTGACGCCTGACACGCCAAGCTTACCAGTCACCCATTCATAAGGAATCCTCTCATTTTCAAGCAACTGAAGCAACAGCCTCTCTCTGGCTGCCTGCTTCTTTCGTTTGGCTTCTCCCAGCGCAGCTATAATCACTTCTTTCGAAGCAATCCGTTCAATGGTCCGAGATTTTAGCTGCCCCACTGTTTTTCTGGCAGGAAGCACGGTCTTAAGTGCCTGGATCATGGTGGAGCCATAATTCCTTCGAATCCAGGCGGCCAGCCGGATCATACGGCTTTCCACACCCATATGATCCTGGGCCATACTATGAATTTCTTTTATTTTCAAAGGATCAAACTTACACTCTTCTGTCAGTTCGATCACATATCCTTTCACCTGTTTATTGCCCCTTCCGAAAGGAATGAGTACACACATACCCTCTTCCAGTTGATCTTGAAGCTTTGGGGGCACAAGATACTGAAAGGGTCTGTCAACCTTTTCGTGGGATATGTCTACAATGATATCTGCATACAAAATGTTTCTACCTTCCCTCTAGCACTTCCTGAATCAGGACTCTTTCATCCATAGGGTATTTCACACCTTTGATCTCCTGATAATCCTCATGTCCCTTGCCTGCCAAAACGATGATATCACCTGGCTGCCCATTTTCGATGGCATAGCGGATAGCTTCCTTACGGTCGCAAATCTCCACATACTTTCCTTCTGTCTTACCAATACCAAGCTTAATATCATCAATGATTGCCTGAGGCTCCTCAAACCTGGGGTTATCAGAGGTGATAATGGTCAAGTCTGCCAGCCTTCCGCTGACCTCTCCCATTTCATAACGGCGCAGCTTGGAACGATTACCTCCGCAGCCAAATACACACACCAACCGCCCCGGCTCATACTCCTTCAACGTACTGAGCAAGCTTTCCAAAGCCATGGCATTGTGGGCATAATCGATCAATAATGTAAATTCATCGGAGACCTTCACCATTTCAATACGCCCTTTCACATGGGCACTTAACAAAGCCTTGCAGATGGCCTCCTCACCCACCTGAAAATGCCGACAGATTGCAATGGCTGTCAAAGCATTGTACACACTAAAACGCCCCGGCGTAGGAACTTCCACCTCAAAATCCATCAACCCTTTTACCACAAATACCACGCCCAGCTCACCACTCTTGCGCACTAACCTCAGATTCTCTGCCCGAAGATCAGCCTCCTTGGACATACCAAACTTCTGAATCTCGCAAGTGTGTCCTTCGATTACCTGACTGTAATGGGCATCATCACAATTAACAATACCCACCTTGCACTGCTTGAACAAAAGTCCCTTACAAGCCATATACTCCTCAAATGCCCCATGCTCCCCCGGTCCAATGTGGTCCGCCTCCAGATTGGTGAAAATACCATAATCAAACACAAAACCCTGCGTTCTGTGCATCATCAACGCCTGAGAGGACACCTCCATCACCACAGTATCCAATCCCGCTTCCACCATCTTGGAAAAGTATTCCTGCAAAAGATACGACTCCGGCGTGGTATTCACAGCATGAATATGCTCCTTACCAATGATCACTTCTATGGTACCTACCAAACCGACCTTATGCCCTGCATTCTCCAAAATGGACTTTACAAGATATGTAGTCGTCGTCTTTCCTTTGGTACCGGTGACACCGATCACCCTAAGCTTCTTGGCCGGATGACCAAACCATGCAGCAGAAATAAATGCCATGGCGTACCTGGTGTCTTCTACTTTGATCACAGTCACATCCTTATCAGTGACACCTTCCGGTTCCTGCGATACCACCAGTACCTTTGCGCCTTTGCTTATCACCTCTGAGGCAAATTGATGGCCATCGAAGTTGGTACCCTTGATGCAAAGGAACAGACAGCCTTCGGTGACTTTGCGGGAGTCATAAATTACGGCAGTGATCTCTCTATCTGTAGTTCCTTGAAGTACCTCGTAGTTTAAAGTTTCCAAAATCTGTGTTAGCTTCATAATGGGTCCCTGCTTTCTTAAATAGGTGCGATTCACAAGTTGCGTCTGGCGCCAGGCGTTTTTCAAGGGTCTGGAATGGTACCCTCCGTCCCCTGAAGCTGGTTTTGCAGCAAGTTTTGAATAGCAATATATGAATTGGTGTTATTATTATATTCTAAGATCGTTACAACGATACTGCTTATTATTCTTTATTGTTTGAATATATTCTACCACCGATAATTTATATTAGCAAGTAAAAAAAGAAGATAGGACTCTATGTGCGGTAAACTTGGCTGCGATTTAGTGGTTGGGCTCAAGTCAACGGCCCCCAGCCAATCCCCC
>JAZQGM010000157.1:0-36878 GCA_045540075.1 Acetatifactor sp.
CCCTGTCATGAGCCCGACCCTTGCCCCGGAGAATGTCCCACTGTGGTCGTGGCGTCCCTCGCACCTTACTGCCCCAAGTCGGATCGTAGCCATGTCGTTCTGTGAGCCAAGGAGTTGCTGTTTGGACTTGTCTTCCTAAGACCGCTTGGCCTCCGACTTCCCTGTCATGAGCCCGACCCTTGCCCCGGAGAATGTCCCACTGTGGTCGTGGCGTCCCTCGCACCTTACTGCCCCTGGTTCAAAATCTGGGCAATCTTCTCAATCATCTCATCTTCCTTCAATCTAAATTTAATCTCCACACGTCTGGAAGCCGCCATATCGATTTCTTCCGTCCCCTTCTTGTACACCGGATTACTATACGACCTTCCATTCACAGTCATCAGTTCCTGCAACTGTTCAATCTTATCCTTAGACAACCCATTTCTCTCGTTCAAGCAAAACTTTGCCACCGCATTAGCACGGTCAAAGGACAAGTTCATATTGCTCTGATAACTACCATCCGTATCCGTATGCCCCTCAATAATGATCTCCGCAATATATGGTCGATAACTATCTTGCAAAAGCACATCCAGATACAATGGAATAATGGCCTTCAGCGTATTCTGACTGTCAGTAGTCAAAGTAGAGCTATTATACCGAAACAGCACGTCCGAAGAAAAGGTAATGGAACCGGTCTGGGCATCCACCGACATGCTGGAATTGTTAAACCGTGTCTGCAATTCCCCGATAATATCCGTCCTGATCCCCACGATATCCTGCAACTCACTCCTAGTCGCATCAAGCTCTGCCTTAGTGGTCTCCATCTGCTGGTTGGCCGCAGCAAGCTCTGCTCTGGCATTTTCAATCTCCAGATAAGCTGCATTCAGCTCTTCCTGTGTAGTAGCTGCCTTATCATATGCAATCTGCAGCTCCGCCAAAGAGTCTGCCAATTCTTTATTGGAAGCTTCAATCTCTTTTCTGGACTGATCCAAATTTAATTTCGCATTATCCAGTTCCAGCTGGGCTGCATTTAACTTAACCTGGGTCTGCTCCAAGTCTGTTGTCTTCTGCCTGTAGATCATCAGCGTAATGGCAATGATCAATATGAAGATCAGCAAAAGTGCCGCCATCATATCAGAAAAAGATTGCCAATAGCTGGGTTCTTCAAAGGCAGCTCTTTTTCTCTGCCTATTTTTCATACGTATCCCTCATCTGATTATAAGTATACAACTGGTTACTCAGCTCATCATTCAACATATTACAGGTAGCCGTAAGCTGCTTCTCCTGTTCCTTAAGATTCTGCACGATCTGTTCCTGACGATCCACAAGCTGCTCCAGTGCTCTTTGCATGGAACGATTCACAGCCTGCAGCTCTCTGGTAGTCTCTTCCATGCTGCGATAATCTCTGGAACACTGCTCCTGGGCCTTACATGCATAATTCAAGATCCTTCCCATCTTCTCGAACTCTGTACCCAGAGCCTGAGACATGGAAGACACAAACTGATTTACGATTTTCTCTACACCCTGTGTCTGCTCCAATGCATTGCCCTTGAGCAGGTCATTCATAGTCTTTAAGGAATTGGCCATATTCGCCTGATAGATCAACATGGCCTTGGAATTTTCATCTGCAGTAGACACCTGAGGACTCACATACTCCCGATACATCTCCAGAAACTCTGCAAGCACACCATAAGCATCCGCCATAATGGTTCTATATACAAAGTTAAATACCAGCGAGAAGAAAATTCCATATACAGAAGTATGGAATGCCACCTTCATACCTTCCAACAAAGGTCCTACATTATCTGAAATCGTATAAATATCGTTACCGTCAAAGGACCCAAGACCCATGGACAATCCCAGGAATGTACCCAGAATACCCAGACCTGTCAAAGTACCTGACACTGCGGAATTATAGTGAGACATTGCCACTCTGTCAAGCAAATCTTCATTAATATACTCCTCCAGATCGCACACAGCCTTCAGCCCTTTTCTGGTCTGATAACTTGCCATTCTCTTCTGATACCTAAGGAAAGCCTCGTCCAACACACTATTGCCGAATACCGTCTTGCGGGCACGATAATGATCCCACAAAGGACCTTCCTTCTCCCTGCGATCCTTCTCCATACCTGCACAAGCACCTTCCAATGCTTCCGTAAACAGATTCAGCCTGTTAAAACTGATGGCTGAGATCACAAACATGATACCGATTACGCCTAAAAATCCTACATTGATCAACAAGTTACTGAGGGAAGTGGCATTACCTGTAAATACTCCATTAATATATAGGATGAAGACCACCATCAGGACATAGAGTAAAAATAATATGTAGTATAGCTTGTTCTTCATTGAGTGGAACCCTCCTTTGTCATACAATTATTAAATGATTTACAAATAATGTATCATATTTAAACAGTTTTCACAAGATAACAGTTAGAATCTTAAACAATTCTTAAACTCTATCAGTTGTCATCATCGTCGGATAAGACCTTACAACCCTTTGACAAAATTATTTACAGTCATGAATATGTGTGCTATAATATGTCTTTCAAAAGGAGATAAACGAACTATGATCACCAAAGAAAATCTGTTAAAACAATTAGAAACTTTTCATATTGCAAAGGGAAAACCTGTCATTGTACATACCTCTCTGAAAGCCGTAGGCCAAATCCACGGTGGTGGCAAGACTTTGCTGTCCACCTTAATTGAATATTTTACGGCTGACAATGGTCTATTGTGCATCCCTACGCACACATGGGCCTGCCCCAATCTTGACCTGAATAAAGCAGAGACATGTCTGGGTGTTCTGCCAAACCTCGCCGCAGCACATCCCGATGCCACACGCACCCTACACCCCACACACTCTATGGCCGTATTTGGCGAGAGTAAACGCGTAGAACAATTTATAGAAGGGGAAGATAAAGTTGATATTCCCGTAAGCCCCAAAGGCTGTTACGGCAGAATATACTCTGAAGACGGATATGTTCTTCTGGTGGGTGTGGGGCATGAGAAAAACACCTTCTTACACTGCGTTGAAGAAATGTTACACATCCCCAACCGGCTGATGGATACCCTGGAAGAGCGAGTCGTCATACACAAAAACGGCGAGTGCGAACCAAAATATATACATCCTTTTAAAGAAGACGAAATACCTGATGTATCACTCAATTTCGGCAAATACGAGCCTGCATTTAGACATCATGGCTGCATCCTTGACGGCCAAATCGGAAATGCCTGTACACAACTTTGTTCTGCGAGAAAAATGAAAGAAGTCTTTGAACTGATCCATAAAAAGAGTGGCGGAGTAGAACTTCTTTCCGACAAGCTGCCACTTAATGAGCGTTTTTATTTGTGATTTATTCATTGTATTCATGTTTTATGCATTATTATGCAAATTGCTTATATATTTTTTAATACAAATAAATATTTATGCATAATTTTACACTTGCAATATTTGCGCATTTGGTGTATAGTAACAGAAGAAGTTGTTAATCACCAAATGGAGGCATATACATATGAAAGATAAGGTAATCCTTGCATATTCCGGTGGTCTTGATACCACCGCCATCATTCCTTGGTTAAAGGAAAATTTTGATTATGAAGTAGTCTGTGTCTGCATCGACTGCGGACAGGCAGAAGAGTTGGACGGTCTTGAAGAGCGCGCAAAGTTCTGTGGTGCTGAGAAGCTGTACATCTTGAACGTGATCGATGAGTTCTGTGATGAATACATCGTTCCCTGCGTACAGGCCAACGCCATTTACGAGAACAAATACCTGTTAGGTACATCCATGGCCAGACCTCTGATCGCTAAGAAGCTGGTTGAGATCGCACGTAAAGAAGGCGCAGTAGCTATTTGCCACGGTGCAACCGGTAAAGGTAATGACCAGATCCGATTCGAGCTTGGCATCAAAGCACTGGCTCCTGATATCAAGATCATTGCTGCATGGAGACATGACAAATGGACCATGGATTCCCGTGAGTCCGAGATCGAATACTGTAAAGCACACGGCATCGATCTGCCCTTCTCCGCTGATTCCTCTTACAGCCGTGACCGTAACATCTGGCACATCAGCCATGAAGGCCTGGAACTGGAGGATCCTGCCAACGAGCCCAACTTTGATCACTTACTGGTGCTGAGCACCACCCCTGAGAAGGCTCCCGATGAAGGCGAATACGTAACCATGACCTTTGAAAAAGGTGTTCCCACATCCGTAAACGGTGAACAGATGAAAGTGTCTGATATCATCAACAAGCTCAATGAGTTGGGCGGCAAGCATGGTATCGGTATCATCGATATCGTAGAGAACCGTGTAGTAGGCATGAAGTCCCGCGGCGTATACGAGACACCGGGCGGAACCATCCTGATGGAAGCTCACCAGCAGTTAGAAGAACTGATCCTGGACCGTGACACTTACGCTTGTAAGAAAGAAATGGGCAGCCGTTTCGCAAGTCTGGTATATGAAGGCAAATGGTTCACCCCTCTTCGCGAGGCTGAGCAGGCATTTATCGAGAAAACTCAGGAATACGTGACCGGTGAAGTGAAGTTCAAACTTTACAAAGGTAACATCATCAAAGCCGGTACCACTTCTCCTTACTCTCTCTACAACGAGAACCTTGCCTCCTTCACCACCGGCGATTTGTACAACCATCACGATGCAGAAGGTTTCATCACACTGTTTGGTCTGTCCTCTAAGGTGCGTGCTATGAAGATGCAGGAGAACGGACTGCTGGAGAAATAAACTATGAATACAATAACCGTCATATTACTGATCTATATAGGAATCATCAATCTGGCGGGCTTCATCCTAATGGGTGTAGATAAAAAGAAGGCCATCCGGAATGCCTGGCGCATTCCGGAGGCCCGTCTTTTTTTCTGTGCACTGTTAGGCGCAAGCCCCGGGTGCATCTTGGGAATGTATACCTTCCGCCATAAAACGAAGCACTGGTACTTCGTGTGGGGGATGCCTGCTATTCTTGTCCTTCAGATTGTGGCAGTGGTTCTAATAGTTGCAAAATGATTGGTATACTTACTACACCGCCACGATTACTCCCCCATCATTCGCATACATGCTACTGATCCCCGCCGTATCCAAAATAATGGTCTCTTTAAAATCCATCTTCGAAAGGATCAATTCCTTCACTGCCTCCGCCCGTTTCGGTGCATTGCAGTGGGTGATCATCAATCTCTTCTTAGCAGAATCTTTCGCCTCTGCCACCACCAGATCAGCCATCTTGCTCAGTGCTTTTTTCATACCAATGGTCTGTCCTCTCTGAATGATAGTCCCTTTGTCAGCTCCCATGACAGGCTTGATACTAAGGGTAGATGCCACCAGAGCCTTAACACCTGTAAGTCGACCATTTTTACGCAGGGTCTCCAAATTGTCCAATACGAAGTAGGTGTTCATGGCACTGCGGAAAGCTTCAATCTTTTCTACAATTTTATCAAAAGACAATCCTTCTTCCTCCATCTCCATGATCTTCATGGCGATCTGTGCTTCCCCACAGCTGGCAGACTCAGAATCCACCACATGGATCTGCTTGTCCCCACATTTTTCCTGAAGCAGGTTCTTGCCCAGAATGGCGCTGTTATAACTGCCGCTTAAGTGAGAGGACAGTGTAACGCAGTAGACATGATCCACCGGTGCATCATATGCCTCCATAAAACGCTCCGGGGAGGGGCAAGAAGACTTGGGGCACTGAGGATACGCTGCCACCTTTTCTAGGAATTGCGCCTGATCAAAGCTCTCATCGTCCAGAATCTGGTAATCTCCTACTTCCAATCCAAGGGGCACTCTCTCGAACCGGCCAGTCTGTAATAATTCCTGTGGCAATTCACAGCAACTGTCTACTACAATCTTATAACTCATGTTTTTATCTCCATCTCTTGATTTTTATCCGACTATCTTATATCGTTTTTATTACTACATATATTAGCACATAGAGTTACTCTCGTAAAGGTTATTTTTTACATTTTTTAGAAAATAATGTACTTTTGACAAGTTTTAATGTATACTTTAAGTGGTAGTTTTAAGTTCTGTCAGTCAGACTTTCGGCTACACAATACGCTAAGGAGTCTTTCCATGCTCGCACTACGCATAACATCTATGAAAGTATTTATGAACCAGCTTCTGACTTCTGATGTATTTGACATCTTTCTGTTGGAAGAGGCTGTGATCACCACCGCCAATACCATCACCATTGACGGCCATCTGAACCGTGATTTTTATTCTGCCGAGGAGCTTACTTCCGGGCAGTTGACCGATTACGAATACACTCCCTGGAGCATGTTAAAAGGGCTGTGTTTTCAATTGATCAAAGGAAAACACACGCCCCTTTCTTTCAGGTTCATCTTTCATTTAAAGCCCGAGATTGCAGGGAAGCTGCTGATACGTGAGAACTGTTCCGTGGACAATTTGCAGATCAAAGCGTTTGTGCTGACGATCCGCTATGACGGTACTAAAGCCCAACTGACCACCGGCTGCGCTTACCATACCTTTGTTATGTCTAAAGAGCCAGAGCAGCTCTGGGACAAGACAATCAGCCGCTATCTGGCAGATAAGGAGATTCCTTACGAGACACTGTAAGTCACCTCTGCACAGGCTCCTCGCCTGCAGAAGCATTATTCTGTGTAGCTGCCTTAGGTATCTCCTGATTTGCCTCCTGTGCCTGTCTCTCCAAAAGCTCCCACGCCGGATTCTGCATATCATTGCGGTGCTCCTGTGGAAGCGCTTCTTTTATCCTTGCATAATAATCATTTCGCAGCATATAAGCGCTGAATTGGTATCTGTCCTTGACCTCCTGCTGCTTTTGCTTTAAATACAGTTCCTGCTCCTCTGCCGGATAAGAATCCCCTTTCCATATAGTCTGCTTGGACTTTCGATTGTAGATCACATGGTCTGTCACAAAGCTTCTGTCATTGAAGATCACCATCCCCTCTTCCTCAGAGAAAATATCCCTGCCTGCATAAAGCCTGGAATCATAGGTGAAACCAAATAAATTCAAAAGTGTCGGCAAGATATCTATGGAACAGCATACTTTATCAATGATCTGAGGATTGTCCTCCAACTTCACATTCCAAAGAATCAAGTTGTTCCGGTACATATCCATATTGTCGACAAAAGTCATTCCGGCCAATTCCTCATACTGACTTTGTGTCATCCCGTAAGGATAATGGTCTGCACTCAGGCAGATAACTGTATTTTCAAGCTTTCCTGCCACCTCAAGCTGGGCGATCAAATATTCCAGGGCTTTATCCAGCTCCATCTGGCAGGCGATATAGGCTTTGGCATTTTCCGACATTTCCAATCCCCTCACCGCTTCCCGGTTCTTGGATGCCATAGAATTTCCACGGAAGTTATAATTCATATGTCCTGATACAGTCAGATAATACACATGGAACTGCTCCCAGCTTAAGTATTCCGGTAGTGTTCCCTGTACCATCTCCAGATCCGACGCCGGCCATCTGTCAGGATTTTCCATGAGGAAAAGATATGCTCCCCACTGTCCGGGATCCAGTTTTCCCAGCTTTGAGGCTTTGTAGACATACCCCAGATTATTATGGGAGCTGTGTCTATCGTAATAGTCCATGGAGTTGTTGTGATAAGCCATACAGCCTGCACCCTGCATTCCAAAATATCCCGGAAGGGTAAAGGACATGTCGTTGGAGCCGCTTTTTCGCATGCTGAATTGACCATCCGGTATCATACCTGTTAAATTCACATATTCACCGTCACTAGTACTGGTCTGCCAAAGGGGCACATAATAATTGATAAAATCAAAACCTCCGTGAATCAATCTATATAAGGTAGGCGTCAGATCCTCCCTGACTGCGTAGGGCGAAAACCCTTCCGCTGTGAGAAAAATCAGATTGTGCCCTTCAAAGATACCCGTGTAGGCATTTTGGGTGGTGGGCGTCAATCCTTCTATATATTCTGCCAGCCATGTGGTCTCCTTGCCATCCGCGGCAGCTTTTAGCATCTCAAAATCAATGGGTAACTGATTGGGAGCTGTGTCCGGCTGCTTCTCTATATCGCCTTCGCCGATTTCTCTCTCACTTTCTTCGAAGCTACTGTCCGAGCTGCCTGCTTCATCATCGGATTCCCCCTCTGCTCCGCCTACTGTGGCTTCGGATTCTTTGGTCTCATCACCTAATTCACCTTCTGCTCCGCTACCGATACTTTCTTCTTTGTCAAATATTTCATCCAGAAATTCCGCACCCTGTTCTCTCAGCTTCGCCAGATTCTGCGCCGTATCCCGTTGTAGTGTGGCAAGCACACCCATTTCACTGATCACTGTCATGGGATCGTAAAACTCACTGTAGCTTTCATAATAATGTGCTTCCTTGTATTTTCCGATCATCATAACCATAACAGCCAGCACCACACCCACACCGGTACAAAGTGCCATGCGCAGCCTGCCGATATCACCAAGCTTGGGCAATTTCCTTTTCTTCCTACCATACACAAGGAATATTGTTATGAACGGCAACGCCAAAAGAATCAAAAACGGCATCATCTTCAGAATACCGTCCAGCGCTTCCCTCCAGTAATTGGTCAGCGCATCCTGCCCACCACGCACCATGGCTTCCCACAGTAGTGGCTGCTTGAAAATGCCCATATATACCATCTGCGCAGCAAACAGTATGTATTCTGCCAAGAGAAACAGCCAAAATACTCTTTTTTTCCACTTGCCCGGGACATTGCCTATGACAAGCGCCTGGAACGACGCTATCGTCAAGATCAATGTCAGCGCAAAAATAGGGTTGCATGCTAAAAAGCCAAAGCAACCCAAATGATATACCACTTCCATATAAAGCAGGACTCCTGCCAATATTTCTAATAATATCATTACTCTCACCCTTATCTTCTGCAAAAATTTTGGCTATTTCTTCATCTTCGGATTGAAGATCAAACTTGCCAAATATCCAAAGATCAACGCGGCAGAGGTTCCCACTGCCCCTGCCTTAAATCCGCCGGCAAACAGTCCTAAAATGCCCTGTTGGTCCACGGCTTCTTTCACTCCCTTCATCAGCACATTTCCGAATCCCAGAAGGGGAACACTTGCTCCTGCCCCTGCAAACTCCTGAAACGGCTCATACCAGCCTAACAAGTTGATGACTGCTCCTGTTACTACCAGAAGCACCATGACTCGGCCGGGCATCATTTTCGTCTTATCTAATAGGATCTGCACCAACGCACAGATCAGGCCACCCACCCAGAATGCATTCAGATAATCCATACTATGGCTCCTTTCACAGTCACATATAATAACCATAGTATCCATCAATTCTGTTTTAAATATGCATCTATTTCAGCCTTTTAAGCACAATTTTCCTTCTGCCGTCAAGTAGCTTTTTGCTTTTTTCGCTCACTGCCAAACAACTCTTTCGGTAACTGTACCAGAATCACTGCTGCAAACACAATCACACAACCCGCAATCTGCCTGCCCGTGAGGGTCTGGTCATCTTTCAGGAAGCCGATCTTAAATGCAATCCAGCCGGACACAGTAGCCACCACCGTTTCCAGACTTAAGATCAGCGCTGCCACCGTAGGATTCACACCCTTTTGCCCCACAATCTGAAGAGTGTATGCCACGCCACAGCTCAGCACGCCGGCATATAAAAGTGTACCTATTCCGCTGCTTAACTGCTGCCACGAGGGCTCACCCCAGATCAATGCACCGATGGTACACACCACGCCGCATACCAGAAACTGTATGCAGGACACAATAGCACCGTCTGTCTCTTCCCCATAATGATCAATGACAATAATATGCACTGCAAATACAATAGCACACAAAAATATCAAAATATCACCACTTCCAAGCACCAGACTTTCCGTCATGCAAAGCAGATACATGCCCACAGCTGCCATACCTGCTGCCACCCACACGAAACCTTCCACCTTTTTCTTCAGGAAGACACCGGCAAGTGGCACGAAAATAATGTAAAGCGTGGTGATAAACCCGGCCTTCCCCACAGTCGTATATTTGATTCCAAATTGCTGTAAAGTGGTGGCAGTGGTCAGAGCCAAGCCACACCACATGCCTGCTTCCAGGTTTTTCTTCCAATTGATAGACTGAACTTTTTCGCCGGTCAGCTTTCCTGTCACCAAAAGATACACCAGAAGTGACAATGCTCCGATCAGTGAACGCACCCCATTAAAGGTAAAAGGATGCATGTACTCCATACCTTTACTTTGGGATACAAAAGCCATACCCCAAATGCAGGCTGTCAAAAACAGCAAAAAGGAATTGAATCTGCGTCTCATGCCTACACTTCTCCCAGATAAGCGATCACTTCCACTTCACACAGCACGTTCTTGGGCAAGGTCTTCACAGCCACACAGCTTCTGGCAGGCTTCTCTGTAAAATACTCTGCATACACCTGATTGAACGCAGCAAAAACAGCCATATCAGCCAAGAAACAAGTGGTCTTTACCACCTTCGTATAATCGCAGCCGGCTGCCTCTAAGAGTGCACCGATATTCTTCATCACCTGTGTGGCCTGAGTCACGATATCAGTTCCCTCGATCTCTCCGGTAGCCGGATCAATGGGAATCTGGCCTGATGCATAAAACATCTTGTCTACAATAATCCCCTGTGAATAAGGCCCAATAGCGGCCGGTGCTTTGCCTGTTGCAATTTTCTTCATCATAATCTTGTTCCTCTTCTTTCTTCCATGATTTATCTGGTCATATCCACTTCCGGTTCCTCAAATTGAACCGTTACATAGAACCCTCTTGCATTCTCTACAATATCCGTTACCACCCCTTCTCGGGACTTTAATCTATAACGAAAAGGAATATTGGCCGACATCGCAAGGGAGGGATCAATAATGTAATAATAATTACTGGGAAGCAAACCTTCTGTAATAGTCACCTTCTGCCCTACCGTAAGAAGCCCCTGCCTCTCCATCTTAAATTCCATGCTGCGCATGATATCACTTCCTAATATGTACTAGCCGACACTCATACCCTTTTATAAGAGTTTCTTCTTGCGCCGGCAACTTCCTCTATTATACTATTTGAAGCTTTTTTTTACAAGTCTTATTTCACAGTAACAGTTCAGCCAGAGACGATATGCTTATGAAAATCGTGCTCGCACGAATTTTCATAAGCATACCGTCTCTGAGGGAGCGCCCGTTGATGAGCAAAAAGGAGCTGCGAAGCAGCGAAGAGCCCCGAAGGAGCGGTTTTGCGAATGGGCGCGGGCTGAACGTCACTAGGGCTGCTTACAGTATTTTCATGACTATACACTTTCCAGCACAAGCGCATGAGCAATCCCCGGCACGCTCTGCCCCTCATTAAAACTGGTTTTACTCAACAGTGCACCGGTAGGCAAAAACAACACTCTCTTCCACTGTTTTTCTTCCAACTGTTTCAAGATATAAGCAGACAGCGTCACCGCACTGCACCCACACCCACTTCCACCTGCGTGGGTATCCTGGGTCTTGGCATCATAAATCTCAATACCACAGTCCATATGAACATCTGCGATATCATACCCTTTCTCTCTCATCAGATCCAATAGCACAGTCTGACCTACCGTCCCCAAATCACCCGTAATGATCTTATCATAACAATCCGGTCCACATTGAAAGTCCTTGAAGTGTTGAGCAATGGTATCTGCTGCCGAAGGTGCCATACAAGCTCCCATGTTCATTGAATCCTTCAGACCATAATCCACGATCTTACCGGTTGTGATCCCTGTAATACCGGCACGGGGATGTTCTCCCGGATTCTTATCCACCACAAATGCCCCACTGCCGGTCACTGTCCAGCTGGCGGAAAGGGGTCTCTGATTACCATATTCCAAAGGAAAGCGAAACTCCTTCTCTGCACTGGCAAAATGACTAGAGGTCACACACACTACCCTGTCCGCGTAACCGCCGGCAATGGCCATGGCGCCCAGCGACAGCGACTCACCACAAGTAGAACATGCTCCGTACACCCCAAACATAGGAATTTCAAAAGAAGAAATACCAAAAGATGTGGCAATGGACTGCCCCAGCAGATCTCCCGCAAAAAGATACCGCACATCCTCCGGTTTCAGATTCGCCTTATTTAATGCCAGATATACTGCATCCTTCTGGAGGCTGCTCTCCGCCTCCTCCCAGGTCTTAGCACCGAACATATCATCCTCGCCCACCATATCAAAAAGATCCTTCAAGGGCCCTTGCCCTTCCTTCGTTCCCACGATACTGGCACTGTTTATAATGTATACCGGCTCTCCCAAACGGATACTGGCTTTTCCTACTTGCTGATTCATCCCTTGCTCTCCTTTTCAAATACTTTTTGTTAGCATCCCCTTTAAAAAGAAAAATTATGCAATGAATCGTCTGAAAAACAAAAGTCTCGCCAATCCGGCTGTCATACCGGACAACAGCGGATTGCAAGACTTCTATGCATTTATTCACTTGGTTCTTCCACTACATAAATATAACTTGTGACCACATAAAGTATTTTCCCGTCGTATTCCACTCTTGACCAGCCTGACGCATCATCATAACCGGTTCTGCGGACATTCTCCCCATACAGAAGACGACAGTGTACTGTGTCATTGCCCTGATTGGTACTGGGCTCCAGACGAAGATTCACCTCCATCTTGGGTGAAACCGTATCATCACATGGCGTAAAAGTTATGATCCTGCCGGCAGCGGTGGTGACTGTATTGGTATCGACAGGATTTTGGTCGGAAGCATCCGGCTTTGCTGTCAGATCTGTGGTCAGCAGCCTGCCGGAAGCATATACAATAGCACCCTTATACTCCAGCCTGGACCAACCTGTGGTCTCATTGATACCGGTTCGCTTGACAGTCTCACCGTTCTTAAGCTGTGCCACGATAGTATTCTCACCGGTGGTACTAGGCTCAGAACGCAAATTTGTCACGTCCTTAGCAGTCACTATCTCCTCCACATCCCGGAATGTCATAGTGATGCCCTGGTTCTGGTCAGGGCTCTGATCCCCACTTTCTGAACTTGCAGTCCCTTCACTATTGCCAGCCATTTCAGAATTTGTGTCTCCGTCTCCCTCCGCCTCAAAACTTGTATCCGCTTCACCATCGCCAGTTGCTTCAGAGCTTGTAGTGCTGTTGCTGCCTGCCTCTGAACCTGTAATTTCTTCGCTCTCACCCGGCTTGGTGGATACCGTAGCATCTTCCTTCATCTGTGCTGATGAGGTTTCTCTGGCAGCGTTCCCTGACATCCCCTGATTCACCAGCGTATCTGCCGCCATGGTGGCATTCTGGTTGGAAGTCCCTGCCGGTTTCTCCTGGTGCAGTAGCTGCCAAAGCAGTACACACAATATGATAATGACCACCACAAGCACAATCCCGCCTATGACTATAGGCAGACTGACTGCATTCTCCTCCTCATTCAGATAGCCGAAATCTTCATCCTCAACCTTTTTATGCTTTTTCATAAAAACTCCTTATAAACTATGCCTCATACTTAGCCGTCTGAGACGCAATCAGCTCCATATCCTCAAAATAATTGATTCTCATGGCACTCTTTACCTCAGAAAGTGTCTGGGCGGCCTCTTCTCTGGCTACCTCACTACCCTTCCTTAGCACTTCATAAACCGCAGGAATATCCTTCTCCAATTCCTTACGGCGGTTACGGATGGGATCCAATGTCTCCTGCATTACATTATTCAGGAACTTCTTCACCTTCACATCCCCCAGGCCACCTCTGGTATAATGCCCTTTCAGTTCATCCAGATTGGCATAATCAGGCAGATATCTCTCAAAATGCTCCTCCTTACAGAAAGCATCCAGATACGTAAACACCGTATTCCCTTCCAGATGTCCGGGATCGCTGACCAAAAGATGCAGCGGATCAGTGTACATACTCATGATCTTGGTACGCACCTCATCTGCTGTGTCTGCCAAGTAGATACAGTTGCCCAGAGACTTACTCATCTTGGCCTTACCGTCGATACCGGGCAGTCTCTGACAGGCTTCATTCTCAGGAAGCAGGGCCTTGGGCTCCACCAAAACCGGTGCATATACACTATTAAACTTGTGCACGATCTCTCTGGTCTGCTCGATCATGGGCAGCTGGTCTCCCCCAACCGGCACAGTGGTGGCTTTAAAAGCAGTGATATCAGCCGCCTGACTGATGGGATACGTAAAGAAGCCCACAGGAATGCTTGCTTCAAAATTACGCATCTGAATCTCGCTCTTCACAGTAGGATTCCTCTGCAGTCTGGCCACTGTCACCAGATCCATGTAATAAAAAGTCAGCTCGCACAGCTCAGAGATCTGAGACTGTATAAACAAGGTGGACTTGGCCGGATCCAACCCACAGGACATATAGTCCAAAGCCACCTCAATAATATTCTGACGCACCTTCTCCGGATTCTCAATATTATCTGTCAAGGCCTGAGCATCAGCGATCATGATAAAAGTCTTCTTATATTCACCGGAATTCTGCAGCTCCACACGTCTGCGCAGACTTCCCACATAGTGGCCTACATGCAGCCTACCTGTGGGTCTGTCACCGGTTAAAATAATCTTGTCCATTTCTTTTTCCTCCCGAAAAATGTTCTCTCTTCTCTCTATCATACCATTTTTTTGAAATATAGCAAATACTTTTTATGAAATCCTTATTAAAAAACTTATATTTCATTGAAGTTCTTACATTTTTGTACTAAAATATATACAGAATAAATACAAGTATAAGAAAGCGAGGTATCTATGCGAAACATTATAAATTTAAATGACAACTGGTACTTTACCAAAGAAAGCATCGGCACACCTGCTGCCCTGACCGCTGACATTCTGGCTGCATGGGACAAGGTGTCTCTTCCTCATACCTGGAATGGTGTGGATGGCCAGGATGGCAAGGGTGATTACTTTAAAGGTGCCTGCTGGTATGCAAAGTATTTCTCCGCTCCCAAGGAGGTGGAAGGCACCCGCATCTTCGTAGAAGTGCTGGCAGCAGCCATGTCCGGCAGAGTCTATGTAAACGGTAAGGAAGTGGGCTATCACGAGGGAGGCTATTCTTCCTTTGCATTGGATATCACGGATATGGTAACTGACAGTGTCAACCTGCTTGTCATCTGCGTGGACAATACCGACAGGACTCATATTTATCCCCAGATGGCTGACTTCACCTTCTATGGCGGCCTCTACCGGGGTGTGAACCTGATCACCGTGCCTGCCACCCACTTTGACCTGGAATACCACGGTGCCCCCGGTCTTTCCATCACCGCCACTCCCCAGGACGAAGGTGCTGTAATCAAGCTACAAAGCTTTATCAAGAACGGCGACGAGAATTATACCGTAAAATACGAGATCACCGACGAATACGGCGATACTGTAGCAGAGATCTGGCGTCCTTCTACCAGTCCCGATGTGGAGGTGACCTTACCGGAAGCCCATCTGTGGCAGGGTGTGGAGGATCCTTACCTGTATACCTGTACTGCCACTTTGGTACGCCGCAATGAGACCGTGGATGAGGTAAGCAGCCGTTTCGGCATCCGCTGCTTCCACGTAGATCCTGAGAAAGGCTTTTTCTTAAATGGCAAGCCCATGATGCTTCGCGGTGTGTCCCGTCATCAGGACAGACTGTATCAGGGTAATGCTCTCACACGCTCTGAACATTACGAAGATGCCCACCTGATCTACGAACTGGGTGCCAACACCGTCCGTCTGGCACACTACCAGCATAGTCAGGATTTCTATGATGCTTGTGATGAGTACGGTTTTATCGTCTGGGCAGAGATTCCTTATATCAGCTGCCAGAGTGACGATCCCCTGGCACATGAGAACTGCCGCGAACAGATGAAAGACCTGATCTATCAGAACTACAACCATCCTTCCATCTGCTTCTGGGGCCTGTCCAATGAGATCACCATCTCCGGTGAGAAACCCGGTCTGGTAGAGAACCACAAGGACTTAAATGAACTGGTAAAGAGCATCGATCCTACCCGCCTGACCACCATTGCCCATGTAAGCATGCTGCCCATCGACAGCGCTCTCCACGGCATCACTGATGTGGAAAGCTATAACCACTACTTCGGCTGGTATGGTGGCACTTATGACAATAACGAAAAATGGCTGGATCACTTCCACACCACCTACCCGAACATCTGCATCGGCCTGTCCGAGTATGGTGCGGAAGGCATCATCACCTACCAGCCGGACGAGCCCAAATGTCGCGACTATTCTGAAGCCTATCAGGCAGAATATCACGAGCATATGGTCAAGATCCTCATGGAGCGCCCCTATATCTGGAGTACCCATGTATGGAACATGTTTGACTTCGGCTGTGCAGCCAGAGACGAAGGCGGCGTAGCAGGACGCAACAACAAGGGTCTGGTTACCATTGACCGCAAGATCAAAAAAGATGCTTACTTTATTTACAAGGCATACTGGAGTGAGGATCCCTTCGTGTATATCACCGGCAGACGTTACGCCCAGAAAGCAGAGGATACCGCTACCATCAAGGTATATTCCAACCAGCCTACCGTCTCCCTCTACGCAGACGGCAAGCTGCTCCAGACATTGGACGGCGATAAGATCTTCGTGTTTGAAAATGTGTCTCTGAAGGATGGTTTTACTTCCATTACCGCAAAAGCATCTGTAAACGATGCCGACGATGAATCTTTGGAATATATTCCTGCAGATACTGTGGTATTTGAGAAAGTAGCCGAGAAACCGGCTATTTACACCCTGAAAGAAGAAGCCGACGATGATGCCCAAGGTGCCGCCAACTGGTTCGACCAGGCTGCTGCCGAGGCTGCCAACGCACCTGCCGAAATGCAGTTCCCGGAAGGCTACTTCTCCGTACGCGACAAGATCAAGGATATTATCAAGAATGAGGAAGCGTATGAAGTACTGGCCAACGCTCTGCACTCCATGTCCGGCATGAAAATGAAGAAAGGTATGCTTATGATGGTGGGGGACAAGACACTGGAAGGATTGGCATCTATGGCTGCGGGTATGGGCGGCGATAAGGCTAAGAATATTCCGGCCAATGCGATGCAGATTATTAATGCGCAGTTGAATAAGATCAAAAAATAATATAACAAAATTTTGCCAGAGTCTGCGTTCACTACAGGCTCTGGCAAATCTATTACTTTCTTATTTTACAGCCTTAATTTTCATCGTAAGTCCAATTCTCTTCTTGGCCACATCCACATCAAGAACCTGCACTTCCACAATATCTCCAACGCTCACGGCCTCCAACGGATGCTTGATATAACGGTCTGTGATCTGGGAAATGTGAACCAAGCCATCCTGATGGACGCCGATGTCTACAAACACCCCGAAGTCAATGACATTACGCACAGTACCTTTCAGGATCATGCCCTGCTTTAAATCCTTCATATCCAATACGTCACTGCGAAGGATGGGTTTGGGCATATCATCTCTGGGGTCTCTTGCCGGCTTTTCCAGCTCCTTCAGGATGTCAGCAAGGGTAATCTCACCGATGCCAAGCTCTGTGGCAAGCTGCTTTTTATCGCGGATACTCTTCTCCAAGCTGCCGGACACCTGTGCTATCTGTTGCTGTGCTTCGTTTGCATTCCCGGCTGAGAAATTCTGCTGCTTTGCAGATGCCCCATTTCCTACCTTGCCGCCGACACTGTTTTCTTCCACCACAAAGCCACCCATGGCTGCCGCCAAAGCTTTCCCCATGGCCGTATTGGTATTACGTACCTGAATAGTCTTATGATTCCGCCCATTGCGGCTTCGGTTATCTTGCGCACCTGCCTGATTTCTGCCGGTTGCTGCTCCCTGACCGGTCTGGCTCTGTACCACAGCCTTCTTTTGATTTTTCCAACCTTCCTTAATATCTTCCATGGTAAGTCCCAACTTGTCCAAAAGCTTCATGGCTGCATCATAAGATTCTGGATGTACACTGGTGGCATCCAGAGGATTCTCACCGTCTAAGATGCGCATGAAACCTGCGCACTGTTCAAATGCCTTGGGTCCTAACTTGGTGACCTTGAGAAGCTGTTTGCGGTTGGTAAATCTGCCGTTGGTCTCACGGTAATCTACAATATTTTTGGCAATGGTCTTGTTGATGCCGGAAATGTATTCTAACAAAGAAGCTGATGCGGTATTTAAGTCTACACCTACCTTGTTTACGCTATCTTCCACCACACCATTTAAGACTTCACTGAGCTTTTTCTGGTTCATGTCATGCTGATACTGGCCTACGCCGATGGACTTGGGATCAATCTTCACCAACTCTGCCAAAGGATCCTGAAGCCTGCGGGCAATGGAGGCTGCACTTCTCTGTCCCACGTCAAACTGGGGGAATTCCTCGGTAGCCAACTTACTTGCAGAGTACACGGATGCTCCGGCTTCGTTTACGATCACGTATTGTACCGGTCTGTCCAGTTCTTTTAACAGATCTACGATCACCTGCTCAGACTCTCTGGATGCTGTACCGTTACCTACTGAAATCAGGTCCACATGATACTTCTTGATCAGCTTCTTCAGCTCTGCCTTGGACTCTTCCACTTTATTCTGGGGAGCTGTGGGGTAGATCACCTTGGTATCCAGCACTTTACCAGTAGGGTCAACAATGGCAAGCTTGCAGCCGGTGCGAAAAGCCGGGTCCCACCCCAACACTACTTTGCCGGTGATGGGTGGCTGCAGCAGAAGCTGCTCTAAGTTCTTGCAAAATACCTGGATAGCGCCATCCTCGGCCTTCTCAGTCATCTCATTACGGACCTCTCGCTCAATAGCCGGTGCGATCAGCCGCTCATAACTGTCTGCGATCACATCATTAAGCACCGGTGTTGTTATGGGGTTGTCCCGAACAATGACTTTCTTCACCAGATACTGTAGGATTCGGTCCTTTGGTGCATTTACTTTCACTGTCAGAATCTTCTCTGCCTCACCGCGGTTTAATGCAAGCACCCGATGACCGGCCACTTTCTTCACAGGCTCCTCGTAATGGTAGTACATCTCATAAACAGACTGGGCCTTCTCATCCTTAGCCTCACTGGTGATGATACCTTCTTCCACAGTAATATTGCGGATGTACAGACGATAGTCAGCCTCATCCGAGATACTCTCTGCGATGATATCCTTGGCTCCCTGTATTGCCTCAACTACGCTTGCCACGCCTTTTTCTTCCGACACATATTCTCCTGCTTTAACCTCTAAAGAAGTAGTAATCTCTTGATCCAGAATGGTCTGAGCCAGTCCTTCCAGGCCTTTTTCTTTTGCAACAGATGCACGAGTCTTACGTTTGGGACGGTAAGGTCTGTAGAGATCCTCTACTACTACCTGAGTCTCTGCTGTCAGGATTTTCTCCCTTAATTCCTCTGTCAGCTTACCCTGCTCTTCTATGCTGGCGATGACCTGCTCCTTCTTCTCTTCCAGATTGCGCAGATACGTCAAACGCTCATGGAGATCACGCAGCTGCTCGTCATTCAAAGAGCCTGTGACCTCCTTACGATATCGGGAGATGAACGGGATGGTGTTGCCCTCATCGATCAGCTTGATCGCAGCTTCCACCTGCCATTTCTCCACCTGTAATTCTTCTTTCAGTTTCAGTATAATGTCCATTCTGATTCCTTTCTAAGCCTGCCTTCTTTTCACACTTCCTCCGTTTGATGCAGATGCTTATCTGATGATCCTCTCTATTATAATGGATAGCGGTGGGGGTTTCAAGAACTAATTGAAATTTGTAATAGTTTGCCCTAGTGACGTTCAGCCCGCGCCCATTCGCAAAATCGCCCTTTCAGGGCTTTCCGCTGCTTCGCAGCTCCTTTTGCTCATAATCGGGCGCTCCCTCAGAGACGATAAACGGATGAAAATTCGTGCGAGCACGATTTTCATCCTTTTTTCGTCTCTGGCTGAACTGTTCATAAATATTTCATACTTTTTTGTTGTAATAGGTTTGCGTATATTGGGAAAAAATGTTATGATATAATTTAAACATTGATGTAAAGCGAGGTGTCTTTATGGATGATCGTAGATGGACGGATTGGGACTCCAGATGTCCACACAAAGAGGATTCCACACGTAATCCTTATTATAACCAGCCCACACACAGTCCTTACAAGGGGCAGGGCTTTGCTGTTGCTTCTATGGTATGCGGTATTCTGTCAATGCTACTGACCTGCCTGGCCATCGTACCATTTATCCTGGGAGCTTTCAGTCTCTTATTCGCTTCGCTGGCCTATCGTAAAGGAAGGCGGCGTAATCATCTGGTATTTTACGGCCTTATGTCTTCCGGCTTTGGCATAATCTCTGCCATTATAATGTTGGTACAGATTTTTACTATGCAGTTGGACGGCACACAGATGAGTGCGTATCAGCAGTATTTGCAGGAATATTACGAACAGAATCAGTAACTTTACGAGCGAAGATTTTATACGAAATGAGGATATATAGATGAAACAATATAAAAAAAGATGGCAATTAAAAAATACAGCCAAGGATAAGTTGGTGGGTAATTATTCTGAGGCAGTGTTGCTTACGATGATATATGGAGTATTTCTGATCGCGAATTCTGTGATCAACACCCTTGTCATGTGTTACTCTCCTGACAAGGAGAACCTACTGCTCAGTATGCTGCTTGCCGAAATCACTCCCACCGGATATGTCATGGGTCTGGGGATTTCTCTGGTGTTCGGAATCTTACTGAATATGCTGAAAGCCGGTGTAAGCTTGTTTTACCTGAATATGTCTTGCGGACAGACCTATTCCATCCGCGATCTGTTCCAGGCATATCGTGAGCATCCGGGTAAGTATCTGTTGGTATCATTGATAATGCTCCTGGTACAGTTCTTTTTCTCACTGCCCGGTTATGCCTGTGACTACTTCTACCTATTGAATCCTTCTGACCAGTGGATGATACTTTCTTACATCTGCCGGATCGTAGGGCAGGTTATCGTACTTCCTTTCACGCTGGCCTGGGCTCAGAGTTTTCGATTGCTTCTGGATTATCCTTCAATGTCTGCTGTGAGCGCACTTCGCAAAAGCTGGCAGTTGATGAAAGGACATAAGGGCAGACTGTTTGTATTACAGCTCAGTTTCCTGCCACTGGAGATTGTCGCAATCTTTACTCTGGGAATCGGATATCTGTGGCTTAGTCCTTATATAAATATGACTTATACTCTTTTCTACCTGGATCTGATGAACCCACAGGAGGCTTAACCGGTAGCTTTACATTGCCACTTACCTCTTTATCACATCAATCAAAAATAAGCTGTAGTCAGGAAAACTTCCCATACTACAGCTTAATTTATTCTATAAAATTAATGCTTTACCTGCATCCACTTCAAATATCCATTGATAAACAGATCCAGGGAACCATCCAGCACTGCATCCACATTACCACTTTCTACATCCGTCCGATGGTCCTTGACCATGGTATAAGGCTGCAGCACATAAGAACGAATCTGGTTGCCCCAACCGATATCCTTTACCTCACCACGGATATCAGACAACTTCTCTACGTTTGCCTCTTGCTTGAGCATATACAGCTTTGCTTTCAGCATCTGCATAGCCTTGTCCTTATTCTGGAACTGGCTTCGCTCATTCTGACACTGTACTACCGTACCTGTAGGAATATGGGTGATTCGGATGGCAGATGAGGTCTTATTAATATGCTGTCCACCTGCGCCACTGCTTCGGTAGGTATCTATCCTCAGGTCCTTCTCATCAATTTCCACATCCAGATCTTCTTCAATCTCCGGCATAACATCCAGTGACACAAAGGATGTCTGACGCTTTCCCTGTGCATTAAAAGGAGAAATACGCACCAGACGGTGAACGCCTTTCTCAGACTTCAGATAACCATAAGCATTCATGCCATTTACCTGAAAAGTAACTGACTTAATACCGGCTTCATCACCATCCAGATAATCCAGCACTTCCACTTCAAAGCCCTTGCGCTCTGCCCAGCGGGTATACATACGATACAACATGCCGCACCAATCGCAGCTCTCAGTACCGCCGGCTCCTGCATTCAGCTTCAAGATTGCATTGTTTTTATCATATTCTCCTGAGAGAAGAGTACCGATACGAAGTTCTTCCAATTCACTGATAAATTCATCCAGCTCACTGCGGATCTCACCTACCAGTTCCTCGTCATTTTCTTCATATCCCATCTCAATCAGCATCAGGATATCCTCGTACTGGGTCTCCAATTTACGGTATATACCTACCGTATCCTTCAGATTCTTCAGTACCTTCATCTGCTTATTGGAGCGGTCCGGATCATCCCAGAAGCCCGGAGCCTCCATCTCCATCTCTAATTCCTCGATCCGCTTTGACTTGTTAGCCAGGTCAAAGTGAATCCCTCACTTCCGCTAATGGAGTTTCGTAAGTCAAAATTTCAGATTTCATCTGGTCTAATTCTACCAATTAACGTCACCTTCTTTCTTGTATTCACGTTTTATTATTTACGACCACAGCATTGTTTGTATTTTTTGCCGCTGCCGCAGGGGCAGGGGTCATTTGGATAAACTTTAGCGTTTTCGCGTTTTTTAGGGGCTTTGGTTAAGGAGTCGTCTTTGTTGGTGCCGGTTACTTTGGCTACCTGTTCGCGCTCTACTTTTTGCTCGATCTTGATGCGGAAGAGGAGGCGGACGGTCTCTTCTTTGATGTTCTGGGTCATTTCGTCGAACATCTCGTAGCCGTTCATCTTGTATTCTACCAAAGGATCTCTGTTGCCGTAGGCCTGGAGGCCGATTCCCTGGCGTAACTGATCCATGTCGTCGATGTGGTCCATCCACTTGCGGTCGATGACCTTAAGGAGGATGACGCGCTCGATCTCACGGATGGCTTCGGGCTCGGGGAATTCTGCTTCTTTGCTTTCGTAAAGTTTTACGGATTCCTCTTTTAACTGCTGTTTTAAGCTGTCCTTTTTGGGCTTGTGTACGCGCTCTGCGTTCACAGGCTCTAAGGGGATGGTGGGAAGTAATAAAGCATTAAGTTCCTTAAAATCCCACTCATTTACGTCAGAATCATCATTGATACTGATGTCTACTGCATTCTCTGCGATGTCGGTGATCATCTTGTAGATTACGTCACGCATACTTTCACCGTTCAGTACACGGCGTCTCTCATCGTAGATGATCTCACGCTGCTCGCTCATGACACGGTCGTATTCCAGCAGATTCTTACGGATGCCAAAGTTATTATTCTCTATCTTCTTCTGGGCAGACTCGATGGCGCTGGTCAGCGCTTTGTGCTCGATTTCCTGTCCTTCCGGGATACCCAGGGTATTAAACATACTGATCAGACGCTCAGAACCGAACAGTCTCATCAGATCATCCTGCAAGGAGATGTAGAACTTGGACTCACCGGGGTCTCCCTGACGTCCGGAACGTCCACGCAGCTGGTTGTCAATACGTCTGGACTCGTGACGCTCTGTACCGATGATCTTCAAACCACCGGCAGCCTTGGCCTCATCATCCAGCTTAATATCCGTACCACGGCCGGCCATGTTGGTAGCAATGGTAACCGCACCGTGAATACCGGCATCTGCTACGATCTCTGCTTCCATCTCATGGAATTTGGCATTCAATACCTTATGCTTGATACCACGCTTTGTGAGCCTGTGGCTGATTTCCTCACTGGCTTCGATGGTGATAGTACCTACCAGCACAGGCTGGTCCTTGGCATGAGCTTCTTCCACTGCAGCAATGATCGCCTGCAGCTTCTCTTCTTTGGTCTTATAAACCGCATCCTGTAAGTCCTTACGTATTACGGGCATATTGGTAGGAATCTCGATAACGTCCATACCATAGATTTCACGGAATTCATTCTCCTCTGTCAGAGCAGTACCTGTCATACCACACTTCTTGGCAAATAAGTTGAAGAAATTCTGGAAAGTAATGGACGCCAAGGTCTTACTCTCTCTCTTAACTTTTACATGCTCCTTCGCCTCAATAGCCTGATGCAAACCATCAGAATAACGACGTCCCGGCATGATACGTCCGGTAAACTCATCTACGATCAATACCTGATCATCTCTCACCACATAATCCTGATCACGGAACATCAGATTGTGGGCGCGAAGCGCCAATATCACATTGTGCTGAATCTCCAGATTCTCCGGGTCAGCATAATTCTCTATATGGAAAAATTGCTCCACCTTCTCCATGCCGGCGGCAGTCAGGTTCACAATCTTATCCTTCTCATTGACGATGAAATCACCGGTCTCTTCCTGCATGATACCCATGATGGCATCCATCTTGGACAGCTCCTGCATATCCTCACCTCGATGCAGCTGTCTGGCCAACAGATCACACATCTCATACAGTGCAGTAGATTTCCCGCTCTGTCCGGAAATGATCAGCGGGGTTCTTGCTTCATCGATCAGCACAGAGTCCACCTCATCGATGATGGCATAATTCAGATCACGCAGAACAAGCTGTTCTTTGTAGATCGCCATATTGTCACGAAGATAATCAAATCCCAGCTCATTATTGGTCACGTAAGTGATATCACAAGCATAAGCCGCTCTTCTCTCATCCGGCGTCATACTGTTAAGCACCACGCCTACCTTCAGGCCCAGGAACTCATGCACCTGCCCCATCCACTCAGCGTCACGCTTTGCCAGATAATCATTGACCGTAACTACATGCACACCTTTCCCGGCTAACGCATTCAAATATGCCGGAAGCGTAGACACCAACGTCTTACCTTCACCGGTACGCATCTCCGCGATACGCCCCTGATGCAGGATCACGCCACCGATCAACTGCACTCTGTAGTGCTCCATATTCAGTGCTCTCTTGGCAGCTTCCCGCACCACCGCAAAAGCCTCCGGCAGAATATCATCCAAAGTCTCCCCTTCAGACAGACGCTTCTTAAATTCCTGCGTCTTACCCTTAAGCTCCTCGTCCGACATGGCCTGCATGGTTGTACGCATCTCTTCAATCTTGTCCACTATGGGAGTGATCCGTTTCAATTCCCTGGTACTGTGTGTTCCGAAAATTTTCTCAAATGCTTTCATATTTCCTCTCAATCCGCTGCCGTTTTGACAGCTTTCACAAAACCCTAACGTTAATTGTAACAGATTTTCACAAGATATTCAACCTTTCTTGAGCTTTTTGATACTAAACATTTTGTTAACAATGTGTAAACCCGTACTTCTTCTTTCTCTCATCCTTAAACTGCTTCAGCTACGTTTTTCCTATGATAACAGTCAAAGACCCTTTCCAAAGTCGCGCCTACTACAATACCTATGCCTGATCATACAGCTTCTGTATAATTTCCCTACACTTCACGTGATTCTCCGGTGTGGTATCCTCAAGGGTTGCATGGATAAATGGCTTCTTCTCTTTCATGAATTGGATCAGGGAAGTATAGTCCATCTGGCCAAGCCCTGCTCCCGCCGCATGCATCTTGCCATCCACCACCTTGTAATCCTTAATATGTATCACAGCCACATCCGGTCCCAGCAATGCAATGGCCTCATCTATGACAGCCTTCTCGTTCTGATAATTATGCATTCCCAACAAATTCACCGGATCCAGAATGATCTGCAGATTGGGCGACTGTATGGTATCCAGCATCCTACGGGCAGTAGCAGGCGTATCAATCGCACCACAGTACACAGGCTCAATTGCGATGATCACACCCATCTTCTCCGCATATTCTACTACCGGCCGCAGATTTGTAAGGAACGTCTGAAACATCTCTTCATGATCCCTTTCTCCAACAAATCCTGTCTCCGTACCTACCACACCACATCCCAGCAAAGAAGCAAAGCGGATATGTGCCAAATAACGGTTTGTCACCTGCTTAAGCTTCTCCGGATCCGTGGTAGACAGATCCAGATAACACCCAAGCACTGCACAGTCCATATCATTCTTGGCAAACTGCCGCTTCAAATACATCGCCAACCCCGGCGTCAACGCCTCATCTGCCGTAGAATACTCAGAGATCACCTTCCCCAGAGCCATATGTCCACAAGCAAACCCAAGACTACGCACATGTGCAAGCCTCTCCTCAATCGGCAAATTTATGGTGTCATGTAAACGAATTCCTAATTGCATCTTGTCCTCCAACCTCCTACTCTGTTTTGCAAGAACAGGGTAGGCATTTTTATTTTCGCTTATTTTTACTCTGTCTAAAAGCGAGCATATCATTAGAATATCACGATTTTACCCATTGTTCAAGTTTTTATGTTTAAAGATTATAAATTGCAAAAGACGCATCGGTATCCTTCGATGCGTCTCGGTGTTTTATTGCACATATTAAAATATTTGGCAATACATATCACAAAGTAACTCCTTGTTTAAAGATTGCCATATCATGGAACCCTGCTGCTTCACTGCATACCTTTGTGCCGGAAGCCACTTCCACCACATAATCAAACAGTCTTAGTGCTTCCTCTGCCATGGTCTTATCTTCTACCAATACTCCTGCGTTAAAATCAATCCAATTCGCCTTCTTATTGGCCAAAGGAGAATTGGTGGAAATCTTCATGGTAGGAACCGGGGAGGCAAACGGTGTACCTCTGCCAGTTGTAAACAATACGATATGAGCCCCCGCTGCTGCCAAAGCAGTAGAAGCCACCAAGTCATTACCGGGTGCACTTAGCAGATTAAGACCGGGAGTCTTCACGGTCTCTCCATATGCCAGAACGCCCTTTACCAGCGCACTTCCTGACTTCTGGGTACATCCCAAAGATTTATCTTCCAAAGTGGAAATACCGCCCTTCTTATTCCCCGGTGAAGGGTTCTCATAAATGGTCTGATTATGACTCTTGAAATAATTCTTAAAATCATTGATCAAATCTACCGTCTTATCAAACAAAGCCTCATCTGCACAGCGATTCATAAGAATGGTCTCTGCACCGAACATCTCAGGCACTTCTGTCAGTATGGTAGTCCCCCCCTTAGAAATCAGGATATCTGAAAATCTTCCCACCAGAGGATTGGCCGTAATGCCGGACAGGCCGTCACTACCACCGCATTTCATACCGATCACCAGTTTGTTTACACTGATAGGTTCTCTCTCAAAACCGGCAGCATAATCAATCAGCCCTTTGATAATTTCTACCGATTCCGTGATTTCATCTTCCACTTCCTGAGCCACCAGGAATTTCACCCTGTTTTCATCATAATCGCCAATGTAGGACTTCAAAACATCAATATTACTGTTCTCACAGCCCAGTCCCAGCACCAGTACACCGCCTGCATTGGGATGATTGATCAGGTCTGCCAGAATCTTTCTGCTATTTTCCTGATCCTCTCCCATCTGGGAACAACCGTAAGGGTGAGGAAATGCAATGACCTCATCTACACTGCCTTTTACGTATGCATTGGCCTTGCGGGCAATGGCAGTGGCCACATTGTTCACACAGCCAACGGTGGGGATCACCCAGATTTCATTGCGGACACCTACTTTACCATCAGGACGTTGAAAGCCCATAAAAGTAACATCTTCTGTCTTCTTTTCTTCTACCGCTACGGGCTCGTATTGGTAGGTAAGCAAGTCACCCAGGGCGGTCTTCACATTATGTGTGTGGATCCACTCGCCGGCTTTGATGTCGGCCTTGGCATTTCCGATCCGGTAGCCGTATTTGATCACTTCCCCACCTTCAGAAATGGCGCTAATCGCCATTTTATGGCCTGCGGGGATATCCTGCAGCGCAGTGATATTTAGCGTCGCCACTTGCAGAGTGGTCCCTTCCGGAATATTCGAAAGAGCTACGATCACATTATCATTCTCATTGATTTTTATAAAGTTTTGCATAATGCAGCCCTCATACCATTTACTTTAATATCATCCAAATAAGCAGTTACCGCATGGGTAAGACCTGCCACTTTGTTCAGATCCTGACCAAAGAAATTCTCCATTCCAAGGAATGCTGTCACAAACTCTCCTGTCTCTTTCTGACAATTGTCCCGGAAGAACTCCAATACTTCCATGTCATCCAAAATCTGGTACTCTTTACCGTCTCTGTGACCGATCAGTGCCTTGTCGCGGATCTCAGTACCGGTATAGAACGCCATCAGTGCTGCCAGAGAGAAAGTCAAATGTATAGGCAGCTGGCCTGTCTTTTCCACATACCCCAAGAAACTGGGCATACATCTTGCACGCCACTTGGATACAGAATTCAGGGAAATGGACAACAAGGCATGCTTTACATAAGGGTTGTTAAAGCGGCTGATCACTGCCTGTGCAAAGTCTTCCAGATCCTTCTTCGGCAGGGTCAGAGTAGGAATCACTTCCTCAAACAATGTCTTCATCATAAAGTTACGGATATCCTCATCATCCATGGACTCTTTCACCAGATCATTGCCTGCCAGATAAGAAGCCAGTACGAAGGAAGTATGTGCACCATTTAAGATACGTACCTTTCTCTGCTTATAAGGTTTCTGGTTGTCTGTATAAATCACAGGAAGTCCTGCATCCGGAAGGGGCAGCTCCTTACTGATATCCTTACCACTCTCGATGACCCACAACGCAAAAGGTTCACCGGTCACCATAAGACGATCTTCATAACCCAGTTGCTCCCACTCTTCTTTCTCTGTTCCTCTGGGATATCCTGTTACGATACGGTCTACCAATGTAGAAGTAAAAATACAAGCCTCATCTACCCATTTGGTAAACTCTTCACCAAGTCCCCACAGCCGGATCAACTGCATCACACACTTCTTCAGCATAATACCATTGTCATCGATCAACTCTACCGGAAGCATTACCAGCCCTTTTTCCATATCGCCGTTAAAGGTTTCAAATCTATGATGCAAAAACTTCGTCAGCTTACCCGGGAAGGTCTTAGGCGGATTATATTCAAACCGATCTGTATCATCATACACAATACCGGCCTCTGTGGTATTTGACACCACAAAACGCATGGTATCTATCTCAGCAAGCCCCATATATTTCTCATATTCTGTATAAGAGTCCACCGCGTCAGCCACACTGGTGATCTGCCTGTTCAACACTTTAGCCTCGCCATCCACGATGCCCCGCAAGGATACTGTATACTGACAATCCTGCTTATGAAACATCTCCAAATTGCCGAATTCAATGGGCTTGATCAATACAATATCACCATCAAACTTGCCCTGCTCATTGGCAATATCAATCATATAATCTACAAATGCACGAAGGAAATTCCCCTCGCCAAACTGCACCACCTTGATAGGCCTGCTCTTCTTACCGGTCATCTGCTTATTTAAGCTCTCCATCTTTCCTCCAATCTGCGGATGTAAGCGTTTACATGCCGCTGTAGCTGGTTTTGCTCCGCACAGGACAACATTGGTGCAAGGGGTTGCCCACTGGGGGCAGGGAGGGGATGCCGGACGTGCTCTCGCTCCGTGGGCTACTCTTGCAGCATGTTGTGTGTGGTACAAAACAAATTAAAGTTTTATGTAAACACTACTTTTTTAGTATAATTTTAACACGTTTTGTGTAAGTGCTTACATCCTTGATTTTACTTCCAAATTGTGGATTCGTCAATATGGTATTTTAAATTTTTTTAATTTTTTGCAACAGTCCATCCAAAGATGATATGCTGATGAACGTCACTAGCGCAATTTCCATTCACTCACAAAATCAACTCCACCTCCTCCCACGCACACCCCCCAGATTGCAAAAATCCAAATTACCCCTTGAAAATCTTCCCCAGATTAGTTATAATTCTATTAAGCTTATGAAACCGCTTTCACAGTTTCTGATAATCGAGGGGTTGCTTATGACAATATACGATATTTCCGAAAAAGCCGGTGTATCCATCGCCACCGTATCCCGGGTGCTGAATGGCAGCCGCAGTGTCAGTGATGCTACCAGGCAGAAGGTACTTGATGTGATGAATCAGTACGAATACACTCCCAATGCCTTTGCAAGGGGCTTGGGTCTAAACACCATGAAGACCATCGGCATCATGTGTGCCGACAGTTCCGACCTATATCTGGCCAAAGCTATTTACTATATTGAACAGAAGCTGCGTGCCAATGGGTATGACAGTTTTTTGAGCTGTTCCGGATATGACCTTAAGAATAAGGTAAACTCCATGAATCTGTTGCTCAATAAAAAAGTAGATGGCATCATATTGATCGGTTCGAATTTTATTTATGAAAATGAAGAAGATAATAAGTATATTGTGGATGCTGCCGCTCAGATTCCTGTGATGCTCCTGAACGCCTCGCTCTCCGCACCCAATGTGTATTCTGTGCTGTCGGATGACTATGCTTCCATGCATGAGGCCGCTTCCAGGATGATTGCAGACGGCATCAAGGATTTATTGTATTTTTATGGCTCCACCTCCTATAGTGCCAAGAAGAAACTAGCCGGTTTCAAAGCAGCAATGGAGGAGAAGAACTGCCTGCAGTCGGAGAAACAGATTCAATTTTTTCACGGTTCCCACGAGGATATCCCCGGTATGACCAGGCATCTGCTTAAGCTTTATGAAAGCGGTATGCAGTTTCATGGAGTCTTGGCAGCTGACGATAATCTGGCTCTGGCAGCTGTAAAGTTTGCCAAAGCAGCTGGACTTCGGGTACCACAGGATCTGTCTGTCATTGGATTTAATAACTCTCTTCTGGTTCACTGTTGTGACCCGGAACTTACTTCTATTGACAATAAGCTGGAGACACTGTGCCAACATCTGATCACGACCCTCATGGGTGTGCTTGGCGGCAATGAGATGCCGAAGAAAACTGTCTTCTCCGGTGAGCTGATCAAGCGCGGTACTACCCTTTAATATAGTAAATAATTATAGTAAATAATGGAGGACAACCCAAATGAAAGCATTTATGGACAAAGATTTTTTGTTAGAGACTGACACAGCCAAGAAGCTGTATCATGAGTATGCAGAGACTACACCGATTCTGGACTATCACTGCCACATTAATCCCAGAGAAATTGCCGAAGATCGTCAATTTGACAATATCACCCAGGTATGGCTGGGTGGCGACCACTACAAATGGCGCTTTATGCGTTCCTGCGGTGTAGAGGAAAAATATATCACCGGCGACGCTTCCGATTATGAAAAATTCTGCAAATGGGCGGAGTGCGTAGGAAAAGCTATCGGCAATCCTTTGTTTCACTGGAGCCATTTGGAATTGCGCAAATATTTCGGTTACACCGGTGTACTTAGCAAGAAAACTGCTGACGAAGTGTGGAACCTGTGCAACGCCAAATTAAAAGAGCCTTCCATGAGCGTACGTAATCTGATCAAACAAAGCAATGTGACCTTGATCTGCACCACCGATGACCCCATCGATTCTCTGGAATGGCACAAGGCCATCGCAGAAGATGACAGTTTTGACGTACAGGTACTGCCTGCATGGAGACCTGACAAGGCCATGAATATTGAAAAGCCTGACTTTGCCGCCTATGTGACCAAGCTTGCTGCCGCAGCAGACACCACTATCACTAATTTTGCCGAGCTGAAAGGGGCTCTGACAAACCGCATGGAATTCTTTGCTTCCATGGGCTGTAACGTATCTGACCACGGTCTGGAATATGTAATGTATGTTCCTGCTTCTGAGGAAGAAGTGGCTGCTATTTTTGCAAAGAGATTAAACGGCGAAGTGCTTACCAAAGACGAAGAGACCAAATACAAGACTGACTTTATGGTATTCATGGGACGTGAGTGCCACAGACTGAACTGGACCATGCAGCTTCACTATGGCTGCAAGCGCGATAACAACAAGCTGATGTATGAAAAATTAGGGCCTGATACCGGTTATGACTGTATCAACAACTATGCACCTTCTGCACAGATGGCAGACTTCCTGAATGCCTTGAACGTAACGGACCAGCTGCCCAGAACCATTCTGTACAGCTTAAACCCCAATGATAACCAGGCAATCGGCACCATCTTGGGATGCTTTCAGGATTCTACGGCTGTTGCCAAGATCCAGCAGGGAAGCGCCTGGTGGTTCAATGATCACAAAACCGGCATGATAGATCAGATGATTTCTTTAGCGAACTTAGGCAACCTGTCCGGCTTTGTAGGCATGCTCACCGATTCCAGAAGCTTCCTGTCCTATACCAGACATGAGTACTTCCGCAGAATCCTATGCAACTTGATCGGTAACTGGGTAGAGAATGGGGAATTTCCGGAAGACTTAGATATTCTGGAAGAGATCGTGAAGGGTATTTCTTATTACAATGCGGTGCGGTATTTTGGATTCAATCTGTAATTTAATTTAGCCCGATAAATACTACAAAACAGCAGCTGCAAACATCCCCAACGGATAGTTTACAGCTGTTGTTTTCTTTAACCGATACAATTATTTAACAGACAATTATTATTTCACGTTATTTACATCCTCAAAAGTCCCCATCACCATCACACTCTCATCTTCCGTAAACACATGATTAGGATGTGGCAAAGGATAGATCTGGTTTCCCTTCTTGGTGGCCAGTACGCTGATATGGTACTTGGTCCGAATGGACAAATCCAGTATGCTCCTGCCCACCCACTTGCCGGGAATGGCAATCTCATAGATTCCGATCTCCGGGGTCAGTTCAATGTAGTCAAAGATATTGTCTGCTCCAAACTTGATAGCCAGACGCTCTGCGATCTCACGCTCTGCATATACTACATAATCCGCACCGTTTCTAAGAAGTAACTTCTTATGCACATCTCTGGTGGCTCTGGCCACAATGTACTTGCATCCCAGATCCTTCAACAATACGGTGATCTCCAACACGCTCTGAAAGTTCTCGCCGATAGCGATCACTGCCAGATCAAAGTTTCTGATGCCCAGAGACTCCATAAAACGCTCGTCCGTGGCATCGCCGATCATGATCTGCTGTATCATCCCTACCGCCGCGTCTGCCCGCTCCTCATTTTCATCAATAGCCAGCACTTCATGGCCATTCTCAATAAATTTCTGGGCCATATGACGCCCAAAACGTCCCAAGCCGATAATCAATATTGATTTCATATATTTCACGCTCCTTTTCCTATCATCCCACCTGTACCTTTTCCAGAGGATAGCTGGAAGAAACCACTCTCTTTTCCGAAGAAAATGCTAACAACATGGTAATTGACCCTACTCGTCCACAGATCATCAAAAATGCCACCAACAGCTTGGAAAACATCCCAAGTGTAGGAGTTACACCGAAAGAAAGACCCACAGTTGCCATGGCAGACCCCGTTTCAAACAACACCGTCATCATGGGCAGTCCTTCCACCGCAGCAATAATGACAGCCGAGGAAATTACCAGCAGTAAATATGTCATAAATACACAGGAAGCCGTTCTGGTGATCTCTTCTTCCATTCTTCTTCCAAAGGCTTCGATATTTTTCTTACGCCGAAAGGTAGTAAAAATACTGACCAACAATACCCAGAAAGTGGTGGTCTTAATACCACCGGCTGTGGAACCGGTAGAACCACCAATCATCATCAGGCAGATCATCACCAGCTTACCGGACTCTGTCATAACAGAAAGGTCTGAGGTATTAAATCCTGCGGTTCTGGCTGACACAGATTGAAACAAACTGGCCAGAACCTTTTCGCCCAAGTTCATCCCTTGAAACATGGAGCGGTGATTTTCCAGCAAAAAGATTACCACTGCACCGCCAAATACCAGCACAACACTGATGCTCAATACCATTTTACTCTGTAAATTCAGCTTTTTGAAGCGAAACCTTTTTTCCTTCACATCGTGCCAGACAAAAAAGCCCAAGCCACCCAGGAAGATCAATAACATAATCACTGTGTTTACATACCAACTGTCAGAAAGACCCGTCAAAGAAGAAAATTGTCCCGTCTCACTTCCCATCAGGTCAAATCCTGCGTTACAGAACGCTGAAATGGAATGAAAGATAGAATAATAAATTCCTTTCCCCCAGCCAAACCTTGGTATAAAATCAAAACTTAATAATAATGCCCCCACACCTTCTATGCACAGTGTTCCCAAAGCAATAAACTTAGACATCCTGACAATACCGCCAATCTGGGGCGCAGAAATGGAATTTTGCATAATCGATCGCTGGCTCAGGGTGATTTTTCGCTTGGTAAAAGCCATAATTACAATGGCCACTGTCATAAATCCCACACCGCCGATCTGAATCAACGAAAGAATCACCAATTGCCCGAATATCGTCCAATGAGTGGCAGTATCAAAACGCACCAGACCTGTCACACAAGTGGCGGAAGTGGCGGTAAAAAAACAATCTGTAATAGGGGAACTTCCCGATCCCTTCGTAGCAAAGGGCAAGGCCAGAAGTACTGTTCCCAGTAAAATGATCATACAATATCCGCTTAATATCAACTTCATGGGTGACAATCTTTGCCACATACTTTTCTTCGTCTTCACCTTTTATCCTTTCATTACACAAATCTTTCTATCACACATTCTTTTCATTGTATGATTCAGTAAGGGGAGGCGCTTCACACCTCCCCCTCAAAACGCTTTCTATTAGTATTCCATAGCTTTCTCTACACCATTCATCACGCGCAGTGCGCCCTGAGCCAGAGCAAGCAGCTCATCTTCACCGGGATATACCGTGAAAGGTGCGATCCACTCTGCTCTCTCTTTCAGTGCAGCTATCACCTCAGCACCATAAGCGATACCGCCGGTCACAATGATCCGATCAACCTTACCGTTCAGCACACATGCCATGGAACCGATATCCTTGGCTACCTGAAGCAGAAATGCCTCTTTTGCCTCTGCAGCCTGAGCATTGCCTTCGTTGGCCATCTTGGTCACTTCACGCATATCGTTGGTGCCAAGATATGCATTAAATCCACCCTTACCTACGATCTTGCTGTAGACTTCCTTCTCGGTATACTTGCCGGAGAAGCACATTTTAATCAAAGCACCGCTGGGCACACCACCTGCACGCTCCGGAGAGAAGGCACCGTCACCGTCCAAACCATTGAATACATCAATAACCTTACCATCAACATGGGCACCTACGGAAACACCGCCACCCATATGTACAACGATAAGACGCAAAGATTCATAAGGCTTTCCACATTCAGCAGCATATCTTTTAGCCACAGCCTTCTGATTCAGTGCATGGAAAATGCTGACACGAGGAAGCTCAGGCACACCGGAGTATCTGGCAATGGGCATCAGCTCATCTACTACCACAGGATCAACGATATAAGAAGGGACTCCAATGGAATCAGCAATCTCACGAGCCAGAACTCCGCCCAGGTTGGAAGCATGCTGTCCGGAAACACCCACTTTCAGATCAGCGATCAGCTCATCGGTCACTGCATAAGTACCGCCGGAAATAGGCTTTAACATGCCACCGCGCCCTACGATCACATTAAGACTCTTTAAATCAAAATTCTTGGAATCCAACATATCAGTGATGATCTTCTTACGGAAATCCTTTTGATCAGCAATGGTTGCATACTGACTGATCTCCTCTGTAGAGTGTCTTAAGGTTTCTTCAAATAACAGTGTTTCATCCTCAAATACACCAATTTTGGTGGAGGTAGAACCGGGATTAATAATTAAACTTTTGATAGGCATCATATTCTCCTTTCTGCCTTAAGCAGTTCACATTACTGATTCTTCTTCATCTCTTCTGCTACAACTGCTGCCAATGCGATAGAGTTTACCTTAGTCTCAAAGGTATCAGAACGGCTGGTCAGAATCACAGGCACCTTGGTACCGGTCAGGATACATCCATTCTTCACTCCGGGTACCATATGTACGATGGCTTTATATACCTGATTGCCTGCATGGATATCCGGGAACAGCAGAATATCTGCATCACCCTGGATCTTACGGTCAGTTGCACCTTTGTGTTTGGCGGCTTCCGGATCGATGGCTAAGTCCAGAGACAGCGGTCCATCTACGATACAATCGCTAATCTGGCCTTCTTCCCACATCTTGGTAAGTTCAGCGGCCTCAACAGTCACAGGCATCTTGGGATTCACTACTTCTACTGCTGCTAAAGGAGCCACCTTGGGAACATCCACACCACAAGCCTTACATACAGGGATGGTGTTCTTGATGATATTCACCTTATCCTCCAGTGTGGGATATGTCATAAATGCCACATCAGTCAAGAAAAGCAGCTTCTCCATACAAGGAATATCAAATACTGCCACATGGGAAAGTGCCCCACCAGTCCTAAGACCTACTTCCTTGTCAAGCACACTCTTTAAGAAGTTCTTGGTATCAATGATACCCTTCATATACATGTCAGCCACACCGTCATGGGCAAGCTTCACTGCTTTCAAAGAAGCCTGGATCATATCCGGCTCATCAATGATCTGAAATCCCTTAAGATCCATATCCATGGATGCTGCAATCTCACGTATCTTACTCTCATCACCTACTAAAATGGCATCTGCAATGCCTCTTTCCTTCGCTTCCTTTACTGCTTCCAGCACTGCCTCATCCTGCGCAGCTGCAACAGCTACAGTCTTCTTCCCACACTCTTTGACTTTTGATATGATTTCATCAAAACTCTTATTCATTTTCTTTAAAGTCCTTTCTGCCCTAAAGCATTCTTCTTACTTTCATTTTATGTACATTGTGAAAGGCCCATGGGCACCTTATCTATCGTTAAAATAATAACACACCGTGAGCAAAAAAGCAAGTTCAAAACACCATTTGTACCAACAACATATACAGAACAGTCCCGCCTGCAATAGACAGAAGCATCTGTCTCTTCCAACAATGCAACACTACCACTGCCAAGATGGCGATCATTTCCGGAATTCCTCTACTGCCCTCAAACACACTCACATTCTTCAGGCAGTAAACTATCAACAGCCCAAACACTGCCCCGGGCAACACTTTTCCAAGATACTGAATATACTTCGGCGTAGGCTTCCCTGCCGGAAACAATAAGTCGGAGGCCAAGCGGTCTTAGGAAGACAAGTCCAAACAGCAACTCCTTGGCTCACAGAACGACATGGCTACGATCCGACTTCAGGCAGTAAACTATCAACAGCCCAAACACTGCCCCGGGCAACACTTTTCCAAGATACTGAATATACTTCGGCGTAGGCTTCCCTGCCGGAAACAAT
>JAZQGM010000158.1:0-2555 GCA_045540075.1 Acetatifactor sp.
GTCTTGAGCTTCTCAAAACCATCCTGATCAGTGTCTGTATGGCAGAGCACATATACAATCACATCCGGATCCAGTTCCCGGACCGTATTGGCGATATCCCATGCATGACGGCCTATGTCTGTGAATTTGTCATATCCTCTCTCTGTGGATCTCCTCATGAATTCGTTTGCCATGACATACTGGAAATCGTCCACTACGATCACCTTGTACTTCCGGGACATCTTCTTGATGGCTGCAGTGATCTCATCACTGTCATCTGTGGATACGATGTCCCAGGATCCACCTCCCTTGAAGGGCAGGATCTTGCCCTGCACATTGATCACGCCCACCTGAGTCTTGTCAAAGTTTCTCAGGCTGAAGCTCTTGCCTGTCCCCGGTTTACCGAGGATAAATACCAGCTGTCCCATTACTTACTTCTCCTTTCCGGGCCATGTACCCATGCTCTCCATTTGCCATTTCTGAAGGCCTTCTTAGGCTTCACCTTTGCTTCTTCCATCCTGAGCCTTGCCATATATCTGGCATATGATCTGTTGATATTAGACATCCTTCAAAACTCCTTTCGCTTCCTGGTAATCATCGGTGAAGATGAACATGAGTCCGCTTGTGATTTCCAGATACTTCTGCTTGTCTGCTTCGGTGATCACACCATTTTTGATCAGTACTGCATAGAGCATCCCGACAACATCCATAAACTCCTCATCTGTGATGGTTATCTCTTTCACTTCTTCACCTCCAGGAATCTGCTGCACCACAGGTCTGCAGTGTGTACGATCAGATAAAGCGGTGTTTCGTGACTTTGGAGGGAGTACCGTCCGACCGTTCCATACAGGCCATTGTGATAGAGGATGGCAAACTGTTCTTCTTCTGTCAGATCGATGAACATAGATGCTATTGCCACAGACCGGATCTCATGATCCACAGGAAGCAGCTCTTTATTCTGTTCAAATGGTATTTTTCCAACTGATCCATCCTTAAGTCTCTTCACTGAATAAAGTGGCTTTTCAAACTGCCCCATCTTTCCAAGATCATGAAGGCCGGCTGCAATGATCACTGATTCCTGGATCTTGTTGTATTCAGCGCCTCCCAGAAGGGCCACGCCTATCCGCTCAGCTGTCTCCATCACATTTCTTGTGTGATGCACAAGTCCAAACTTAGCTGCCAGATGAAACTGGCTGGAGCACGGTGCTTCGAAGAATCCGCACTCCTCCATGTAGCGGATCAGATCCTCCATCCCCGGCCTGTCTGTAGACATCAGGGCATCCACTACATATTTCTTATTGTCGAGTACTTCTGACATTTATCTCTCCTTCCTCAGTACGGTCTTCTCACTGAGATCTCAACCTTGATATCAGCAAGGAGGACATTGATATCTAAGAGCTGCCTCACGATTGTTCTCAGACTCTCCTTTATTTCCTGGATGTCTGAATTGTTCTGTTCTCCGTCCATATTTCTCCTTCCTTACTTCACTTAATCTCTATGTCCATATCCAGGTCCCAGGTCTCACGTTTCAGGTCTTCCACGAAGTCCTTGAAGCGCTCCCATCCGGATGGATACAGCACGAAGGCAAAGCCTCCTGCTCTCCGGATCGCTCTTACATTGTGGAGCTGCAGCTCACTTGGAGATCCTTTATCACTCTTAACCTCAATTCCTACAAAGTAGCCATTGATGCAGGCCAGTATGTCCGGGATCCCTACTCTGGTATATTTGTTGGCAAAAAACTTAACCTGCCAGCCTCCGGAATTCTCGATATACTTCTTGATCCTGTTCTCGAAAAGTTTCTCTCTCATCTCTGTTCTGTCTCCTGTGTACCAATGTGAATCCGATCAGTGTGAGCGCCAAACCGATCAGCATGGTCTTCAGATCTATGGCTCCGGATGCCCCGGTCTCTACTGCAATGTCCATAGATCCGACCGCTCCGACCATCAGAAGGATCCCGGTGAGAAGGATCGCATTACTGATCACGTTCAAAGAGTGCTTCAGTATAGTCTTTCCGCATTTTGAGTGTTTCATATATCCTCTCCTCTACTGATCCTTTACAGATCAGGTTGTAATAGAAGCAGGTGCTTCCCTGTCCGATCCTGTGGATCCTCTTCATGCTCTGCTGATAAAGCTCTGAGCTGAGTGGTGGAGTGAAGTAGATGATCCTGCAGGCCTTCTGAAGATTCAGGCCCATGGCCCCTGCCTGGTACTGCACGAAGGTGATCGAGTCTGATCTGTCCTCATAATTCTTGAGACCTTTGATCTCACCGTTCACAAGGGAAAAGCGCTTGTGATTCTCAAAATCCTCATTCATGAGGATCTGCTGCATTTCATACAACTCATCATTGAAGTTGTAGAAGACGATCAGCCTGTCAGATGTACTCTCCACCAGATCCTTGAATGCTTTCAGCTTCTCCTGGCTGTATGCTCCACACAGCATCCGCTCATACAGGAGCTTCGTAAGGGTGGTATCTCCTACCAGTTCCTTCCCTCCTCTAAACTCCTGCTGCATGTTTCCTGACTCATCACGGTAGTCCACACACTTTCCACCTAGAGTGATGATCCGGTCTTTCCTG
>JAZQGM010000159.1:0-6183 GCA_045540075.1 Acetatifactor sp.
CATGAAAATCGATAAAGAAAACCTACTAAACAGCATATTAGAAAGCCTTGACAACTTGGAATACATCAAATCAGCCGATATCCCAAACATAGACCTATACATGGATCAAGTAACAACATTCCTTGACACCCGTTTACGCAGTCTCGCCCGTAATCCTGGTCAGGATAAAGTGATGACCAAGACCATGATCAATAACTATGCCAAGAATGACCTGTTACCCCCACCTGTCAAAAAGAAATATTCCAAAGAGCACGTACTATTATTAATCTTTATCTATTATTATAAAGGCATTCTCTCCATCAATGATATACAGACTTTGCTACGCCCCATTACAGAGAAATACTTCCAAAAAGATGGAGATTTTAAACTCGAGCAGATATATGAAGAGGTATTCTCCTTAGAAAAAGGCCAAATCGAGGTGTTGAAGAAAGAAATCATAGAAGAATTTCAGCGTTCAGAGCAGACCTTTGCTGATGTAGACGATGAAAATAAAGATTTCCTGCAGAAGTTTGCTTTTATTTGCATGCTCAGCTATGATGTGTATATGAAGAAAATGATCATTGAGAAATTGATCGATGAATTTGCACAAGAGATTGTTGTTAACGAAGAATCCCATAAGTAGTCTCCTGTCAGGCACATTTTTTGACCTCCGCAATATAATAAATTATCATGTAAAAAGTGGAGGTATCTATGAAAAAGAAAATTTTTGTGATAATGCTGGTACTTTGTGTGCTGGTGTTATCCATGGTAGGATGTACTAAGAAACCTACTTCCGGAAATGGATTGACCGCTGTAACGCTGAATGAAGTGGCTCATTCCATTTTTTATGCACCCATGTATGTGGCTATCGAAGAAGGTTACTTTGAAGAAGAGGGAATCGGGTTAACTCTCGTTACTGGATTTGGAGCAGATAAAACCATGACTGCCGTATTGACAGGAGAAGCAGATATTGGTTTCATGGGAAGTGAAAGTACCATTTACACTTACGTGGGCGGTACCAAGGACTATGTGGTAAACTTTGCCCAGCTTACCCAACGTGCCGGGAATTTCCTGGTCTCCAGAGAACCTATCGATGATTTCAAATGGGATATGTTGATTGGGGAAGAGGTGCTGGGTGGAAGAGCAGGTGGCATGCCTCAGATGGTATTTGAGTATATTCTGAAAAAGAATCATATTGACCCTGCCACTGATGTAAAGATTGACCAGAGTATCGATTTTGGCTCTACTGCAGCTGCTTTCTCAGGCGGGCAGGCAAAGTACACTGTAGAATTCGAGCCTCATGCCACCTCTCTGGAATTAAAAGGTGACGGTTATGTAGTGGCTTCTCTGGGAGAAGATTCCGGTTATGTGCCCTATACTGCCTTTTCTGCCAAAAAGAGCTATATCGATGCTAATCCCGATGTGATCCAGTCCTTTACCAATGCGTTGCAGAAAGGAATGGACTATGTGAAGGCCCATAGTCCGGAGGAAATTGCAAAGGTGATCGCGCCTCAGTTCGAAGAAACTGACCTTAAGACGCTGACCACCATCGTTGCCAGATATTATAATCAGGATACATGGAAAGATAATCTGATCTTTGAAGAAGATGCTTTTACTCTGCTTCAGAATATCCTGGAAGAATCTAAAGTGCTGGAAAAGAGAGTACCTTATGAAGATCTGGTGACCACTGTTTTTGCCAAAGAAGCTGTGAATAAATAGTCACGTCTCATTCGTTCTTGATTCTGATATTTTTTAATGCCCATAGCTGTAATGCTTTGGCATTGGTGCTGATCTTCTCAAGAGAATCCAGGATAGACTGAAAGGTAGCCTGTTCTGATACCTCTATGATGCCGTCCTCTGAAATGGCGATGAGAGAAGCCCTGAGGGAGTCGATATCCTTCAGGGAACCCAGCACCTTCAGTGCCAGGCGGTCAAAATCATCTATGGTGATCTCCTTTACAGTTCCCTTACCCAGAGGACATTCCTGTGCGCAGTAGGAGTTACAAAGTTCCGGTGTATTGTAGACTGTGGCCATGGCCTTTACCTCTTCCGGATACGGTGCGATAGTGTCCAGTTCGATCCTGGCAAGTCGTGTGCGGTCAATGCCGATGATCTCTGCTGCTTTTTCGCGGCTGGACAGATCCGGATTGCTTTCTGCCGCCTCAGAACGTGCCTGATAATACATGTTGTCTGCTGCTTTTGTTGCTTTCTTACCCATTTTATACATCCCTCTTTTGTGACTGATATTATGCAAATGTGTCCGGTGTCCAAATGCAAAACAATGCATTGACTGGACAACCTTATATATAGTTTAGTGTATAATGAAGAATTTGTAAAGATATTTTAGAAATCAGTTGAGAGAATTTGTAAAGTTTGATAAAATATACTTAATCAGTTCAACCATAAGGAGGTAATATCATGGGTTTAATAAAAGCAGCCAAAGATGCAATCGGCAGTATGCTTGCAGATCAGTGGAGAGAGTACTTCTATTGTGACTCCCTGTCCAATGATATACTTGTAGTAAAAGGCCAGAAGAGAGTAAATAGTGGCCGTAACAGCAATAAGGGAAGTGACAACATCATTACAGACGGATCTATCATCGCTGTCAATGAAGGTCAGTGCATGATCATCGTGGATCAGGGTCAGATCGTGGAGTTCTGTGCTGATGCAGGAGAATTTGTATATGATAATTCCACAGAGCCCAGTTTGTTCAGCGGAGAACTGTCAGAGACAATCATGAATACCTTCAAGGTGGTAGGGAAACGATTCACATTTGGCGGTAATACAGGTAAAGACCAGAGAGTATACTACTTTAACATAAAAGAGATCATGAGCAATCTGTTCGGAACAGCAGTGCCCATTCCTTTCCGAGTAGTGGATGCCAATATCGGACTGGATGTGGATATCTCCATCAGATGTAACGGTGAATATTCCTTCCGTATCTGTGACCCCTTATTATTCTATAAGAATGTATGCGGCAATGTGTCCGGCAGGTATGAAAAAGCGCAGATGGCAAGCCAGCTAAAGGCAGAGCTGATGAGTGCCATGCAGCCTGCATTTGCAAGGATTTCCGCCATGGGAGTGCGCTATAGTGCGGTTCCGGCTCATACGGCAGAGCTGACTGACTTTTTGAATCAGGAGCTTAGTGACAAGTGGAAGGAGCTTCGTGGAATCGAGATCGTGTCCATGACCATCAGGGGCATGAATGCTTCTGAGGAAGATGAGCAGATGATCAAGGACTTGCAGAGAACTGCTGTGTTCCGTAATCCCGGTATGGCGGCAGCTACGCTTACCACGGCCCAGGCAGAGGCCATGAAGGCAGCAGCAAGCAACACGGCCACAGGACCCATGATGGCATTTGCCAATATGAATATGGCAGCCCAGGCAGGGGGTGTGCAGGCAGGAACACTGTATCAAATGGCAGGTCAGGGGCAACCGACACCTACAGCAGCACAGATGGGCTTTATGCCCACAGGCCTAAGTCAAGGCGGCAGTGGTCAGACACAAGCTGTGGCAGGCTGGACTTGCAGCTGTGGCAAGACTGACAATAAGGGTAAATTCTGCATGGAATGTGGGGCAAAGAAACCTCAGGATGCAGGCTGGACTTGTAGCTGCGGTACGGTCAATCAGGGCAAATTCTGTATGGAGTGTGGTGCCAGAAAGCCTGCGGGAGCGGTTGCTTATCGCTGTGATAAATGTGGCTGGGAGCCGGAAGATCCTACAAAACCGCCTAAGTTTTGCCCGGAGTGCGGAGACATCTTTGACGACAGTGATGTAAAATAGGAATTAAGAGAGGTTTTATGAGTATATACGATACATTGAATAAAGAGCAAAAAGAGGCGGTCCTGACCACGGAAGGGCCGCTCCTTCTTCTGGCCGGTGCCGGAAGCGGTAAGACAAGAGTACTGGTGCACAGGATTGCCTATCTGATCGATGAGATGGGCGTCAATGCCTGGAATATCCTGGCTATTACTTTTACCAACAAAGCTGCTCAGGAGATGAGGGAGAGGGTAGACCAGATCGTGGGCTTTGGCGCGGAGCAGGTCTGGGTGGCCACCTTTCACTCCACTTGTGTGAGAATTCTGCGCAGACATATTGACCGTCTGGGCTATGACAATAATTTTACCATATATGACACAGACGACCAGAAATCAGTGATCAAGGATATCTGTAAGCGTTTTGACATTGATACCAAGAAGTACAAAGAGCGGTACTTTATGAGTTATATATCATCTTTGAAAGATGAGTTGGTCAGTCCTACGGAATACCAGCTTCGTACCATGGGTGATTTTGAGAAAAAGAAGATTGCCCTTGTTTACAAAGAGTATCAGGATGTGTTAAGGAAAAACAATGCACTGGACTTTGATGATCTGATCTGTAAGACAGTGGAGCTGTTTAAAGCGTGTCCGGAGGTATTAAACCAGTATCAGGAGCGTTTTCGATACATTTTAGTGGACGAGTATCAGGATACCAATACAGCGCAGTTTGAGCTGGTTCGGTTACTTTCTGACCGTTACCGCAATCTGTGCGTAGTGGGAGATGATGATCAGTCCATATACAAGTTTCGCGGAGCCAACATCAGGAATATATTGGATTATGAAATGGTGTATCCTGAGGCCAAGGTGATCAAGCTGGAGCAGAATTATCGTTCTACCCAGAATATTTTAAATGCCGCCAATACTGTAATCCGCAATAACAAAGGACGTAAGGATAAGGCTCTTTGGACCCAAAAAGGAGAAGGCGAGCTGATTCATTTCAGACAGTTGGCCACAGGCTATGACGAGGCCGATTACATTGCAAGAGATATCTGCAGTAAAGTGAAAAAAGGCAGAAAGTATGGTGACTGTGCTGTGTTGTACCGTACCAATGCTCAGGCCAGATTGCTTGAGGAACGTATGGTCATGGAGGGGATTCCCTACACTGTGGTGGGGGGTGTGAACTTCTATGCCAGAAGAGAGATCAAAGATATCCTGGCATATCTGAAGACTATTGACAATGGCCGGGATGATGTGGCAGTCAAGCGAATCCTGAATATCCCCAAACGGGGGATCGGTGCGTCTACCATGGAGAAGGTGGACGATTATGCCGAAATGCGGGACATCAGTTTTTATGATGCCTTACGGGATGCTGACAATATTACAGGAATCGGAAGGGCTTCCCAGAAAATTGATTCTTTTGTGACCATGATCCAGACCTTTCGTAGTAAAGCTCAGTATTATGGCATCGAGGATCTCATCCGCGACATTATAGAGGTCATTGATTATAAAGAATATCTGAAGAGTCTGGATGAGGAAGATATGGATGACAGAATCGCCAATGTGGAAGAATTGATCAGTAAGGCGGTCAATTATGAAGAGACACACGATGAGCCCACTTTAAGTGAATTTCTGGAGGAAATCGCGCTGGTAGCGGACATTGATAATATGGAGAGCGGCAGTAACAGAGTGATGCTCATGACACTGCACAGTGCCAAAGGACTGGAATTCCCTTATGTATATATGGCAGGCATGGAAGACGGTCTGTTTCCCAGCAGCATGTCCGTGAATTCGGAAGATAATGCAGATCTGGAGGAAGAGAGAAGGCTTGCGTATGTGGGTATTACCAGGGCAAAAGAGGAATTGACGCTGACTTGTGCCCGGGCAAGGATGTTACGGGGGGAGACCCAGTATCAGCCTGTCAGTCGCTTTGTCAGAGAAATACCGGAGGAGCTTGTGGATGGTCAGATGGATTCTGTGCGTAGAAGCTGGTCTTCGGACAACGTAGGTAGATTTGGGGGTGTAACGGGCAATAGTGGAGGATATGGTCATAAGATAGAGGATGCGGTCTTCGATCCGAGACCCAAGGCAATTGTGAAGCCTAAGGTCACTGCCAAGGCTGACAAACCTTTTATTGCACAGGGGGTGGGCAGCCTTAATCGCCTGGCCGGCATCAATAAGGGCATGCCTTATCAGGCACCGGCAGCCATTGACTATGGTGAGGGCGACAGAGTTCGTCACGTTAAGTATGGTGAAGGAACTGTTGTGAAAATAGACAAGGAAAGCAGAGATTATAAGGTCACAGTTCAATTTGACCAGGTAGGACAGAAGATTATGTATGCGTCTTTTGCAAAATTGAAAAAAATACATTAACTGTAGTATTTTTGTTAAAGATGTGGTATTCTATTGATAGGAATATTAATTTGTAAAGAGAAAGGATGATGTGGAT
>JAZQGM010000160.1:0-2641 GCA_045540075.1 Acetatifactor sp.
CCTTCCCAGAGAAGTGGCGCAGTACGACGCATACCAGATGCAGCGCCTGTATGTGACACCGGGACTCACCTGTTATTGGCAGATACAGCCACGCAGGAATGACCTGAGCTTCGAGGAATGGATGGAGCTGGATATCAAGTATGTACTGGAGAGAAGCTTCCTGGTGGACTGGAAGATCATCTTTGGGACAGTGAAGGCTGTGCTTTGGGGAGAGGGAGAGTAAGAAATCAATTGGTATAAAGATAAGCGGAGAGAAATTGTCGCCGGAGCGCATTTCGGAAGCCTATCAGCATAAAACGTAACGTGTCACACAGACCTGAGTGCTGTGTGATATGGCGAAGCATGCCCTGGCGTTCTTAAGAGCCCTGGCGCGCGGTATTAAGCTACGGTATCATCAGGGTGCATGTAGAGATGCCGCATGATGGGTGCGACATAGTTACAAGATGTAAAGTGGTGGGTAAAAGGAGAATGCGGTATGTGGTATGCAGTATGGGTTCGTACAGGCTATGAAGACAAGCTGATGAGGCTGTGTCAGAGCAGACTGATGAACCAAGAAAAAGATATTAAGGATCAAGAGATAACTGATCAACAAATTATAGAAGAATGTTTCGTCCCAAGATATGAGCGGGCGTGGAAGGAAAACGGTAAGTGGGGCAAGAGAGAAGAAATCCTCTTCCCGGGCTACATCTTCCTGGTGTCAAAGCATCCGGAGGCGCTGACCAAGGCACTGAAAGAGATTCCGGAATTTGCAAAAGTACTGGGAGATGAGGAAGGCCCCATCCCACTATATGAGCAGGAGGTGGCATTCCTGCAAAAATACACGAATCCGGATCATGTGCTGGAGATGAGTGTGGGTGTTCTCGTGGGAGAACAGCTGATCGTGACCGATGGACCACTGAGGGACTATCAGGGCAAAGTGGTCCATATTGACAGACATAAGAGGATGGTCACACTGGAGGTGGAGTTCTTTGGTAGGACTGTGAAGCTGAAGGTGGGGCTGGAAGTGATTAGGAAGGTAGAAGCATGATTTCACTGTTTCATTCACAAGTATATATGGACGCCTGGGATGATTACCAGCGTTCTTTGCATAGAAGTAATTTCACATGCTGGGATTATATCATCCTGACTGCCTCCAATGAGCAACAGGCGCAAAGTTTTCGTGCCCAGCTTAGGAAACGTCAGGAGGCCGGATTCCTGCCCTCCAGGACGCACTTTGCCGTGTTGTCTGATCCGGAAGGCAAGAGAGTGGGAAGCGGCGGAGCTACACTCAATGTAATACGATATATTGCGGAAAGAGAAGAGACTGCAGATTTTCAGGGGCTTCGGATCCTGGTGATCCACTCCGGCGGCGATAGTAAGCGAGTGCCACAATATTCTGCGCTTGGCAAGTTGTTCTCTCCGGTACCCAGAGAGCTACCGAATGGCAAAGCATCCACATTGTTTGATGAGTTCCTGATCTCAATGGCAGGTGTGCCGTCCAGGATCAGAGAGGGAATGCTTCTGCTTTCCGGTGATGTGCTGCTCTTGTTTAATCCGCTACTGATCGATTATCAGGGCAAGGGTGCGGCGGCACTATCCTTTAAGGAACGGGTGGAAACCGGCAAGAATCACGGTGTGTACCTGAGAGGAGAAGACGGTAATGTGGCCAAGTGTCTCCAGAAGCAGTCTGTAGAGGCTCTTAAGCAGGCAGGGGCAGTCAATGAAAAAGGATATGTGGACATTGATACCGGAGCAGTGATCTTCTCACCTGAGATGCTGGCATCACTGTGGAATCTGGTGGCTTGTGATGGTGTCTATGACGTGGCTAAGTTCGCTCAATTTGTAAATGAGAAGGTGCGCCTGTCCTTATATGCAGACTTCCTGTATCCCCTGGGAAGTCAGGCTACGCTGGAAGCCTTTTATCAGGAAAAGCCGGAAGGTGAGTTCTCCGAGGAACTGACGGTAGCCCGCACAGCCGTGTGGGAGGCACTCCGTCCCTACCGGATGAAGCTTCTTAGACTGGCTCCGTCCAAATTTATTCATTTCGGAACGACAAATGAGATCCTCAGACTGCTGTCAGAGGAAATCGAACAATACAACCATCTGGGCTGGAGCAAATGTGTGAACAGCAGCATCGCTCACCAGCGTGTGGCAGGCTACAACAGTGTCCTGTCCAGCGAGGCAGTCTGCGGAACCGACACCTATCTGGAGTCCAGTTACGTACACAGCCGCGCTACTGTGGGCAACAACGTGCTCCTATCCTATGTAGACATCCACGATCAACACATTCCTGACAATGTGGTTCTGCATGGTCTGAAGCAGAAGGACGGCAGATTCGTGGTGCGTATCTATGGAATAGAGGACAATCCTAAGGGTACTTTGGAGGAGAACTGTACCTTCCTGACCACCACCCTGAAGGATTTTATAGAGAAGAATCAGATAACTAAAGAGGAACTTTGGGAAGACGATAACCATTCATTGTGGACAGCGAGTCTCTACCCTGTGTGTGATACCATCAACGAAGCTGTAGAAGCTGCCCTGAACCTGTATGCCATGTGTCAGGGAAGTGGTGATGTGGCAAGCTGGCGAGCTGCCAGACGTAAGAGTCTGTGCGCAGGTTTCCAGGATGCAGATGCGGATGCACTCCTTGACTGGGACAGCC